>QHVC01000011.1 GCA_003222205.1 Gemmatimonadota bacterium
TCACCTGGGCGTTCCCGTGAAGTTCTCGTACGACTTCGCCGACGCCCTGGCCGGCCAGGGGGTGACGGCGTGAGCACACCCACCGTCGCCATCGTCGGGCGCCCCAACGTCGGCAAGTCCACGTTGTTCAACCGCATCATCGGCCGGCGCGAAGCGATCGTGGACGCGCGCCCCGGCGTGACCCGCGACCGCCACTTCGCGGCGTCGGAGTGGAATGGCCGCCGCTTTTGGCTGGTGGACACCGGGGGCCTCGTGCCGGCGGGGGACGCCCTGAACCGCGCCATCCGCGCTCAGGTCGAGGCGGCGATCGCGGAAGGCGATCTCGTGTTGTTCGTGGTGGACGTCATCGACGGCGTGACCGCGGCGGACGTGGAAATCGCCCATGACCTGCGGCGCGCGGGCCGGCCGGTCCTGCTCGTCGCCAACAAGGCGGATCAGCTGCCGGACGATCACCGGCACCTGGCGTTCTACGAGCTGGGGCTCGGGGACCCCCTGCCGGTGTCTGCCGCCGTCGGGAAGAGCAGCGGCGACCTCCTCGACCGCGTCGCGGCCCTGCTGCCGGAGGCATCGCCGCACGAGGATACCGACACGATCCCGGTCGCGGTGGTGGGGCGGCCGAACGTCGGGAAGTCGAGTCTCGTCAACCGGCTGCTTGGCGAAGAGCGGGTCGTGGTGGCGGCAGAGCCCGGCACCACGCGCGACGCGATCGATACGCCGCTCAGCTACCAGGATCACCGCCTGATGCTCATCGACACGGCGGGGCTTCGCAAGCGCAGCCGCGTCGAGGACGAGATTGAGTTCTACTCGACGTTACGCACGGCGCGCGCCGTGGAGCGCGCCCACGTGTGCATCCTGGTCGTCGACGCCACCGACGGGATGCACGCGCAGGATTTGAAGATCGCCAACGACGCGTGGGAGCGCGGCGTGGGGCTGATCATCGCAGTAAACAAGTGGGACCTCATCGAGGAAAAAGACACCAACACGGCGGTGCGCGGCGAGGAGACGCTCAAGGCCAAGGCGCCGTTCCTCGAATACATCCCGTTCGTGTACGTGTCGGCGAAGACCGGGCAGCGGGTCGCGCGCCTGCTCGATCTCGTCCTGACGGTCGCCGAAGAGCGCGAGAAGCGCGTGCCGACGGCTGAGGTCAATCGCGTGCTCGAGGGGCTGCTGCAGCGCCAGCAGCCCCCGCAGCCGGTGGGGGAGCCGGTGCGCCTGTTCTACGCCTCGCAAATCGGCACCGCGCCGCCCCGCTTCGCCATCGTAGCCAACCGCCCGGAGTCGATCCCCGAGTCCTACGCGCGCTACCTCGTCCACGGGTTCCGCGAAGCGTGGGCGTTCACGGGTGCGCCGCTCGATCTCAAGTTCCGTCGCAAGCGGGGGCGGGGATGAGGTGGCTTCCCTGGCTTGCCGGCGCCTACCTCCTCGGCGCCTTCCCCACCAGCTTCGTCGCAGGCAGGCTGGGGCGGGGGATCGACCTGCGCGAGCACGGCAGCAAGAACCTCGGCGCGACCAACGTGTTCCGGATTCTGGGGTGGAAGTACGCCATCCCCGTGGCGCTGATCGACGTCGCGAAGGGGGCCGTGCCCGTCGTGCTGTTCGGTCCCTGGGCAGCTCTCGGGGGAGGGTGGGCGGCGGCGCTCGGAGCCGTGGCCGTCCTGGGGCACGTGTTCTCGCCGTTTGTGGGCTTCAAGGGCGGGAAGGGCGTCGCGACTGCCGCCGGCATGTTCCTCGCCCTCGCCCCGATCGCGGTGGCGATCGCGCTGCCGGTGTGGGGCCTGTGCCTGTGGCTGACGGGCTTCGTGTCGCTCAGCTCCATGGTGGCGGCGGTGACGTTTCCGGTCTGGGTCCGACTGACGACCCCCCCCCCGGCCGCGATGCCCGCCTTTTACGCAAGCCTCGCGTTGGCTGCGCTCATCGTGTTCTCGCACCGCGCCAACATCCGCCGGCTGCTCGCGGGCACGGAAAGCCGCTTCCGCACCCGCAAGGAGATCCCCGCATGACGCGCGTGGCCGTCGTCGGCGGCGGGGCGTGGGGGACGACCCTGGCGGACCTGCTCGCGCGCAAAGGGGAGGACGTGACCCTTTGGGCACGCGAGCCGGAGGTCGTCGAGGGCATCAACCGCGAACATGTGAACGCGGTGTTCCTGCCGGGGGCGCCGCTCGCGCCGGAGATCCGGGCGACCGACGAGATCGCGACCGCGGTCCGCGAGGCCGAGGTCCTCGTCTCCGCGGCTCCCTCGCACGCGGTGCGCGTGGTCATGGGTGAAGCGGCCCGGGCCGCCCCCGGCCGCCCCCTGGTCGTCAGTGTCTCCAAGGGGCTGGAGCCCGACCGCCTGCAGCCGCTCTCGCGCGTGCTCGCCGACCTGTTCGGGGCGGCCGCGGCGGTCGCCGTGCTCTCGGGGCCCTCGTTCGCCGAAGAGGTGTACCGGCGCCAGCCCACCGCCGTGGTCGCCGCGGCGCGCGACGAGAGTGTGGCCCGGCGCGTCCAGCAAGTCTTCGCCACCGCGCAATTCCGCGTGTATACCACGACCGACGCCATCGGTGTCGAGCTGGGGGGCGCGCTCAAGAATGTCATCGCGGTCGCCGCGGGGATCCTCGAGGGCCTGGGATTGGGATACAACACCCGGGCGGCCGTGATCACGCGCGGCCTCGCGGAGATCACCCGGTTGGGTGTCGCGCTCGGGGCGAACCCCCTGACGTTCGCCGGGCTCGCCGGGATGGGTGACCTCATCCTCACGGCCACCGGCGCCTTGTCGCGTAACCGCAGTCTCGGCGTCGCCATCGGCCAGGGGCGGACCGTCGAGCAGGCGCTTGCCGGGAAGCAGTCGGTCGCGGAAGGTGTCAACACCGCCCGCGCCGCCGTGGAGCTCGGCCGGCGCCACGGCGTCGAGCTGCCGATCGCCGAGCAGGTCGCCGAGGTCCTGTTCCGCGGCAAGGCGCCGCGGCAGGCGATTGCCGACCTGATGGAGCGGGACCTCAAGGCGGAGCAGTGGCGATGAGCGCCCCCCATCCGGTTCAGGAGTTCTTCTCGATCGGGGAGGTGTGCCAGCTCACCGACTTGAAGCCGCACGTGCTCCGCTATTGGGAGAGCCAATTCCGGTTCCTGAACCCCGCCAAGAACCGTTCCGGGAACCGCGTCTACCAGCGCCGCGAGATCGAGCTCATCATGCTGGTCAAGCACCTGCTGTACACGGAGAAGTACACCATCGAGGGCGCGCGGCAGAAGATCGAGCAGTACCGGCGCAGCGGGGAGCTCAAGCCGGAGGCGCGGCGGGCCCTGGCGACCGAAACGGTGCGCGATCTGAAAACCGAGATCAAGGCGATCCTCACGATTCTCGAGGGGGCGGCGGCGTCCAATGCCGGCTCGCGCTGACGCGCGCCGCGCGCTCGCCCTCGTCATTCCCGCCTATCGCGCCGCGGCGACGGTCGGCGACGTCGTCGCTCGGGCCCGTCGGACCGCGCCGGAAGCGCGGTGTTACGTGGTGGACGATGGGTCGGAGGACGGCACCGCGGCGGCCGCCCGCGCCGCCGGGGCCGAGGTCCTCTCCCATGCCGCGAATCGGGGGAAGGGCGTTGCGTTGGCGACGGGCATCGCCCGCGCCGTGACCGATGGCGCCGCGACCATCGTGACGCTCGACGCCGACGGCCAGCACCCGCCGGAGGAGATCCCCAAGCTCGTGGCTCCCGTGGACCGCGGCGTCGCCGACTTGGTGCTCGGAGCGCGGGCCCGATCCAGCGGGATGCCGCTCGCGCGCCGGTTCACCAACTGGGTGTCCGCCGCGCTCGCCTCCCGCGTGGCTGACGGGCCCGTACCCGACGCCCAGACCGGTTTCCGGGCCTTCACGCGCGCATTAGCGCTCGCGGTGCGGCCAGGCGAGTCCCGCTACGATTACGAGACGGCGTTCCTGCTCGAGACCCTGACCGCCGGGTATCGGGTCACGTCGCTGGCGATTCCCACGGTGTACAACGGTCAGCCGAGCCACTTCCGGCGCATCGCCGATACCTGGCGGCTCGCGCGCGTGTTCTCCCGTCACGGGCGGCGGATCCTGCTCGGCGATGGGGGTGGGCAGGGCGCATGAAGATCCTGATCTCGAACGACGACGGCATCCTCGCGCGTGGGCTCGAGCTGCTGGCGAGCGTGTGTGCCGAGGTGGGTCAGGTCACCGTGGTCGCGCCCGACCGCGAGCAGAGCGCCACATCACATTCGCTGACCCTGCACCGGCCGCTGCGCGCCATCCGCCGCGCGGACGGCGCCTTCCAAGTAGACGGCACGCCGACCGATTGTGTGCTGCTCGGGCTGGGGTCTCTCGTGGGTGAGAAGCCGGACTTCGTGATCTCCGGGGTGAACCACGGTCCCAACATGGGTGAGGACGTGCTGTACTCGGGCACCGTGGCGGCCGCCATGGAGGGACTGGCCGCCGGGATTCCGGGCGTGGCGTTCTCCTACGGCAGCTTCGACCTCGAGCACCTGGAGAGCCACCGCGACGGCCTGAAGCGGATCATCGAGCGGATTGTCCGCGTCAGGAACTTCCCCGAGGAAACTCTGCTCAACATCAACCTCCCTCCGATCCCCGGCGCGGAGGTGAAGGGTGTGCGCGTCACGCACCTGGGGAGCCGCGTCTTCCAGGAGGAGATCGCGCGGATGAAAGACCCCTGGGGTCGCGAGATCTACTGGATCGGCGGCGGCCACGCGAAGTGGTCCGGGGACGCCGCCTCGGACTTCCAGGCGGTGCGCGACGGGTATATCTCGCTCACGCCGCTGCATGTGGACCTGACCAACTACAAGCTGCTGGAGGTCGTGGACGAGTGGTTTCGCGGGGATTAGGGGCCGCCGGGGACAGCTTCGGCGGTTATCGCGCCAGACTCGCCGAAACCCTGAGAGTGGCCGGCATCCGCGACCTGGCTGTGCTGCGGGCCGTCGCCGAAACGCCGCGCCACCTGTTCGTGCCCGAGGCCGTCCGGCACCGCGCCTACGAGGATGTCGCCCTGCCGATCGGGGCCGGACAGACGATCTCCCGGCCCTTCACCCAGGCCCGCTACCTCGAGGCGCTGCGGTTGACGGGGCGGGAGAAGGTGCTGGAGGTCGGGACCGGTTCCGGTTACCAGACGGCGCTGCTTGCGGCCCTCGCGGGTCAGGTGTTCAGCGTCGAGCGAGTCCGGGCCCTGGCCGAATCGGCGCAACACGCCCTGAAAGCGGCGGCGGTGCCCAACGTCTCGATCCTGGTGGGGGACGGGACCCTGGGGTGGAGCGCCTACGCCCCCTACCAGGCCATCGTGGTCGCCGCAGGCGGACCGGAAGTGCCGCCCCCCCTCGTCGAGCAGCTGGCCCCGGGTGGCCGGATGCTTATTCCACTGGAGCGAGGCGGTGCGCAGACCCTCACACTCGTGGAGCGCACCGCGGGCGAGCTCCGCCACACCCCCCTCGGCGACGCCCGCTTCGTCCCGCTGGTGGGGGAGCACGGCTTCGATGCTTGAGCACTTCGTCCGTTGGCTCCTCGACCGGTTTCGAGATGTCGGCTACCCTGGGATCGTCGTCCTGATGGCGATCGAGTCTTCGATCTTGCCGCTCCCCAGCGAGCTGGTGATGCCGCCGGCGGGGTATCTGGTTGCCAAGGGGGAGATGAGCTTTGTCCTGGCAGTCGCCTGCGGGGTTTTGGGCTCGATCCTGGGCGCAATGGCCAATTACGGATTGGCCCTGTGGCTCGGCCGGGCCTTCGTGCGCAGGCTGGGACGCTACGTGCTGGTCTCCGAACGCAGCCTCGACCGCTCCGAGCGGTTCTTCGCCGATCACGGAGAAATCAGCACGTTTCTGGCCCGGATGCTGCCCGTCGTACGCCATCTCATCTCGCTGCCGGCGGGGCTCGCGCGGATGCCGCTGCAGCGGTTCGTGGTGTTCACGGGGTTGGGAGCGGCGGTGTGGTGCACGATCCTGACGTGGATCGGGTGGTTCATCGGGAAGAAGGAGGACCTGCTGCTGAGCGCTTTAGACGACGAGGCGAAGCGCTACGCCGGCCGGGCCATGGTGATCCTGCTCCCGATTCTAACGGTTGTGGCGGTCGCCTACGTCGTGTGGCGCCGCCGCCAGGCTCGCCCACCCGGCAGCGCCTGACCCGTGGCACGGGCGCGGTTCGTGGTGCAGGGCAGAGTCCAGGGGGTGGGGTTCCGGTGGTTCGTATTGCGAGAGGCGAGGCGGCTGGGGCTCGTCGGGGTAGCCCGGAACCTCGCGGATGGGACCGTGGAAGTGCTGGCGGAAGGTCGCGACGAGGCGGTCGCCGAACTGGCGCGCGCGCTCAGCCGAGGGCCATCAATGGCGCAGGTCGAACGTGTTGATAAGTCAGATCTTCCACGTGAGGTCAATCTACCGAACTCGTTTGAGACGGATTAGTTGACTACCATGTCTCATGCTTCTCTCGACGCCATCAGATTGGCGATCCGAGACGTGCCCGACTTCCCCAAGCCGGGCGTCGTGTTCAAAGACATCACCCCATTGTTGATAGACGCGAAGTTGTTCGCCGGCGCGGTGGAGCGGATGGCGGCCCCGTACCGTGGTAAGGGGATCACCCGTGTCGTGGCGATCGAATCGCGCGGGTTTCTGCTCGGCGCCCCGATTGCCGTCGCGCTCGGCGCCGGCCTCGTGCCGATCCGCAAGCCAGGCAAGCTCCCCGCGGCACGGGAGCGGGTGGAGTACGCGCTCGAGTACGGGACGGACGCTGTCGAAATGCATAGGGACGCGCTCGCGCCCGGGGATCGGGTGCTGCTGGTGGACGACGTGCTCGCCACGGGAGGAACCGCGGCAGCGGCCGGGAGGCTGGTTGGCGCGCGCGGGGTCGCGTTGGTGGGCTATAGCTTCCTCATCGAGCTCGCGTTCTTGGGCGGCCGCGAGCGGCTTGGCGAGGCGCGGATCGAGGCCTTGCTCCAATACAGTTAAGTCCGCTAAGTTTCACAGGTTACGCCCCTGTAGCTCAGGTGGATAGAGCGGCGGTTTCCTAAACCGTAGGCCGGGCGTTCGAGTCGCCCCAGGGGCGCTGGGGCCGTGGGGTACGCGAGTTCACCGGTTCGAGGCGAGGAACGAGACGAGATGGCGACTTCGGTGAGGACGGCGGGCACGGCGGCGGCCGCCGGGGCGGAGAACCCGATTCTTGCGGCCCTGACGGCGTGGATCAAGGGTCACAAGCAAGCCGTCTCGTGGATCGTGACGCTCATGGTGGTCGCTGCCGGACTGGGCGGCTGGAGCTTGATGTCGAGCCGCCAGACCGAGGGGCGCGCCGCGCGCGATCTCGTGGGGGCGAGGCTGGCGTTCGAGTCGCGCAATTATCCGCTCGCCGGGAGTGAGCTGTCCCGCATTGCTGAGAACTATTCCGGTACGCGAGCAGCTGAGGAGGCGACGCTGCTCCTGGGGCAGGTTCGTCTCGCGCAGGGCCAGAGCCAGCTGGCGGTTCAACAACTCGCCAAGTTCGCCCCGGGGGCCTCGCGTCAGTACCAGGCCCAGGCCTACGGGCTCCTCGGCGCCGCCTACGAGAATCTCGGGCGACCGCGGGAAGCCGCGGCTGCTTACGAGGATGCCGCCAAGGCCTCGGGGATGCCGTTTCTGCGGGGGCAATACCTATCCGATGCCGGCAGGGCCTGGGTGGCGGCGGGGGACACGACCAAGGCTCTGGCGGATTACCATGAGATCGTAGCGAAGCTGGATTCGGTGGCGACGGCGGTGGAGGCCAAGGTACGCATCGGGGAGCTGACGAAGGGGGTCGGGGTGCCGTAGGCTGGGTAGGCCGGCACGTGATGCTACTTCGTATAAGAGATGTTATGTTAAGTTAAGATGTGGGTGAATGTGGAGAAATACGTCAGCTTAGGACCCCCCTGAACACGATCCTCGCTTCCCCGATCAGCCAGACATCTCCATAATCTCCGCCCGGACGTCGAGTTGCTCGGACTTCCAGACGACGGGCGCTGCGCGTGTGGATGAGCGTGGGGAGGCGGGAAAGTCCCCAGAGGTCCAGCGCGCAGGCGGCGGCTACCGACCCGGTCCCACAAGCCAACGTTTCGGCCTCCACCCCCCGCTCGTAGGTCCGCATGCGCCATTCCCCGGCTCCGGTGGCGGGACTCACGAAATTGACGTTGGCACCCTCCGGGCTCACGGCCGGGTGAGCACGCAATTCCCGCCCGCGGGCTACCAAGTCGACCTGGTCGACGTCGTCCACGGAGAGGATCAGGTGTGGCACCCCGACCAACGCCAGGGCCAGGCGGCGCTCACCCGCAGCGAGGTTGATCTGTTGTAGCTCCTTGGGGGCTGCCACGGGGGTGAGTTGCAGTTCAGCGCGATCTGGTACGGCCGCCAGTCGGCTGTCATAGGTGCCGGCATCGGTCTCCAGGCGCATGCTGCCGCCCGTGGCCAGACCGAGCGGGCCGGCGAGCCGCGTGCTGCACAGGGCCGCGTTCCCGCACAGTGCGGCCCGGGACCCGTCGCTGTTGAAGTAGATCATCCGGACGCAGTCCGGGCCGGACCCTGGCTGGAGGAACACGACCCCATCGGCTCCGACGCCGGTCCCGCGCGCGCAGGTGGCCCGGATGTCGGCGGCACTCCACTCCTCCGGCGCCGAGATTCGCCCGTCGACCATGACGAAGTCGTTCCCCGACCCCGTCATCTTGTGGATGGGCAGGCCCGCTAGATGCGGCGAAACCACGCCATCAGCCGAAGCCGCGGCACGATCCACACGGCTTCCCGCACGATGGCCCGGTTCATCTTGCTCTGTCCCTCGGTCCGGTCCACGAACACGATGGGGATCTCCGACAGCTTGAACCCTTTTCTCCATGCCCGAACGCTCATTTCGATCTGGAAGGCGTAGCCGTTGGAGCGGACCTTGCTCAAGTCCACTCCCTCGAGGACGCGGCGGCGATAGCACTTGAATCCGCCAGTCAGGTCCCAAATCCTGAGCCCGGTGACCCACCGGGCGTAGACGTTGGCAAAGTACGATAACAGGAGCCGGCCCATCGGCCAGTTGACGACCGTCACCCGCCCCGCCAGGTAGCGGCTGCCGAGCACAAGGTCAGCGTCCTGAATGGCCTTGAGAAACTCGTTCAAGTGCGCCGGGTCGTGGGAGAAGTCGGCGTCCATCTCGAAGAAGTATGCGTAGTCCCGCTCGAGACCCCACTTGAACCCGGCGAGGTAAGCCGTCCCCAGCCCCTGTTTCCCTGTTCGATGCAGGACGTGCACGCGCGGGTCCTCGACGGCCAGCCCCTCCGCCAGCTGCCCGGTGCCGTCCGGGGAGTTGTCGTCGACAACGAGCACTTCGAGCCGGGGGTCTTGGGCCAGGACTTGAGGCACGAGGTGCGTCAGGTTGACCGCCTCGTTGTAGGTCGGGATGATGACGAGGGCTTTCTCAGCCACTCCGCCCCCACCTCCGCGCCAGGGGGGGCGCCACCAGACCGATCGCCAACACCAGCAGCGCGGCCCAGGTGATGTGGAGCCCGAGACGGTAGTCCCGCGGGTCGTAGACGAGCTCGACGTGGCTGGCGCCCTCGGTGAGCGGCACGAGGATCAGCGTCTGATCGCCGCGCAAGACCTGGCCTGGCCGACCGTCCACGGTCGCCCGCCAGTCTTTGTACCAGTTTTCGGCGACGAGGAGGTAGCTCCCGGCCTGCGCAGCGGGTTGGACCGCGACGCTCATCTTCCCCGGCTCCCAGGCCTGAACCGTGGCTTTCGATCGGCTCGGCTGCGGCAAACTGGTCACCGGCAGAGGGTTGTAGCGCTCGCTGGTATCGATCAGCGCCAGCCGGTCGAAGTCCATGCGCGGATCGATCAAGGTGCCCAGGACCTCCTCGGGCGTCCCCTTGGCGAGCACGGGTACGATGCGCGCGTAGGGGGGGCTCGAATCCGCCTCGTAGAGGTAGCCGGGCCGGTCGGCGGAGGTATGCACGGGACCCAGCACGCGGTGGTAGCCCGGAAGGGTCACGGTGTCGGGGAGAATGAAGAAGCGCACGGCCATCAGACGCCACAGCTGGGGATGGTTCGCGTACTTCATGAGCTCGTCGAAGGCGCGCAGCTCGAATCCGTGGTAGCCCAGGAGCTGCGGGATATCGTGCCGCATCAACGTGGCGCTGCGGTAGACGCCGGGGTCGAGCACACGGTATGGCAGCGGGACGCCCTTGAGGTGAGCGACGATCGGGTCGGCGGCGTATTCCTCCTGCTCGGGCCGGCTCCACTGCCAGAACCCCCGGGCGGCACGCCACAAGTCCCCACCGACAATGAGGATGATCGCAAACGAGAAGGCCGGCGCGGTCAAGCGACCCTGGACGAAGGCGAGGACGGCGCCGGCGAGGGCGGCCAGAGCGAGCGCGCTGCCCACGGCGCCCCAGCGGATGCCTGCTTGGGCTGCCGCCGCCGCGCCGGCGCTCTGAGGATTGGAGTGGGCGTAGGCGGTGGCGATTGCGCCGAACGTCCCGACGAGACCCAGGAGTGCCAGCACCACGGCCGCGACGACGGCGCGGGTCGCCACCCGCTTCCCTTCCCCGCGCTCGAGGCGCTCCGCCCCGCAGGCCGCGAGGACGGCCGTGGCCAACGCGACGACGAAGGACGCCATGCCGGGGGCCCGCGTCTTGTTCACGTAGGGGACGATCGCGTACCACAGCCGGTAGAAGGGCGTCGCCCCGCCCAGGGCGATGAGGAGGAACAGCACGGCGATCCCGGCGATCCATTTCACTAGGCGTCGTCGCGGGCTGCCCAGCCCGAACAGGGCGAGAGCGATGACGGGGAGACCCAGGTATTCGCTGTGGAGCTTGAGCGTGTTGGGTCCGTAGTAGGTCTCCTTCGCGCCCGCGAAGCCCGAGAGGAACAGCTCCGGCACGTGAATCCAGGGGATCCCGTACGAACTGGACCACTCGAAGCCGGCCGCCTGGGCCCGTGGCGAGTACGGGACATAGTGGGTGAAGGGCAACACCTGCACCATCGAGAGGGCGAATCCCACAACGACGGCCGCCGCGGCGAGCGCCAGACCGGTCCAGCGCTGGGAGACTGTGAGCCCGTGCGGCTCCCCAAACGCGAGATACAAAGTGAAGATGCCGGCGGCGATGAGACTGTATTGCGTGGCCTGGTATTGTGGCGACAGCAGCGCGAGGCCTACGGCGAGGCCGAGCAGCGCGAATCCTTCCCAACGGCGGCGCCGGACTCCCAGCACCAGCCCGATGAGCATCACCGGCAGCAGCGCCGTGACGAACAGTTTGCCGTCGTGCCCCGGACTCGCGTACGAGGCGACGACGCCGGCCAGCTGGTAGGCGGTGCCGGCCACGACGCTTCCCACCCACGAGAAGTCGAGCAGGCGCAGCAAGAGGTACATACACAAGCCGGCGAGCAGATAGTGCAAGACAAACGCCAGGTTCACCGCCGTGACGGTGGGCACGAAGAGCCGCAGCCAGGCGGTGGGGTAGAACAAGTCCCCGAAACCGGCAAAGACCGGGACTCCCCCGACCATCTCGGGATTCCACAACGGCGGGTGCCCGGTCGCGCGCCAGTGCTCGGCGCCCCAATACCGGATGGCGTAGCCGGCGAGGAGCTGGTCGCTGCCGGCGAGAAACTTCCCGGTCCACATCGGCAACGACAGGATCGCGATCCACAGGCTCAGGAAGCCACCGGCCACGAGGTGCGGGCGGCGGGGTGCGTACGGCGACGCGGCGGTGGCGGCGGTGGCGGCGGTGGCGGCGACGGTGTGTTTCGGTGCGCTCAACCGCGAGCTCCTGTTCGAGTGACGAGGAACGGGACGGCAGCGCCCAGCTCCGTGATCGTGAGGAGCACGCGCGAGGCGACCGCCAGCGCGACGGCGAGCTTCAGCCCCAGCGGCCCCTGCAATACCAGGACGAACACCGACTCGCGCGGGCCCACCCCGGCCGGCGCGAACACGGCCACCAGGCCAACAAGATACGACAACGTAAAGACGGCGGCCGCCTGCGCCCAGGGCAGCGCCGCATCGGGCGCCAGGCCCCGGGCGAGCCACTGGAACGCGAGACCATAGGCCGCCCAAGCGACGAGGTTTGCCGCGAAGGCAGCAGCCATGGCGCCCACGGGCACGGCAGGCAGCTCCGGGACGGAGCCTGGCAGCAGTCGCTGCAGGCGCCGCAGTGCCGGCGGCCAACACAGCACCACCACGCCGGCGAGGGCCCCCGCCCCGGCGATCACGGTGGCCGTCACGAGCCACGACCCCACGCCAGCGAAGGCCGACGGCGCCACCACGGCCACGAGCACCACCCCGCTCGCGAGCGCCAGCGCCTGGAGCACGATGGCTGCCGCGACCGCCACCGCGGGCGCCACCCCGGCCTGCTGGGCGAGGAACGCCGCGCCCGCCACCGACCACACCTTGCCGGGAATGTACTTGCCGAGGTTTGCCAGCATGCAAATGCGGGCCGCGGGCAGCCACGCGAGCTGCTGGCGCATCGCGACCACGACCCGCCGCCATGCCTCGACGAGGAGCGTGTAGGAGAGCCAGACGAGTGCGAGACTCCCCAGCAGCCATTGCGGGGCGACAGTCCAGTGGACTTCCTGAGCGCGGAACAGCCCCCAGTTCCGGATGAGCGAGCGGGCCGCAAGGGCGATCACGGCGATCGCCAGGGCAGCTTGGACAGTCCGCCACACCCGCCGCCTCGCCACGATCATCCCCGAACGGGCCAGGGACGGGTTTCCACGGCCCTGCCCCGCCCATCTTCCAGCGCGAGCAGCCACCGGGAGGGTGTGTCCGCCACAAGTTCGACGCGGCCGTCCGGCGCGACGCGCGAGGCGCGTACCGCGCGCCTCGCGCGTCGCCACTCGACGGCGGTTCCCAGCGTGGCAACGAACGGCCGGCGCTCGAGCAGCAGCCGCACGAGACGGACATATGTCTGCGGTGCGCCCGGGTAGCCGAGGGCGGCCGTCTGGTTGGGATGCCAGAGGCCTACCCAGAGACCATCGACCTCCTGCGCAGCCTGAGCGAGCTCGACAGCGTCTGTGATCCAGACTTCGGGGTCCTCGACCCGGCCGTACTTCGTCAGGGCGCGGTCCATCCACACGAGCGGAACCTCGTCGAGTCCCCCGGCTGTCTGGTGGGCGGCGTCCCAGGCCGGCACTACGTCGGCGACGCCGAGGCGGAAGCCGTTGCGATCGGCGAAGCCGTACGTCGCGTCGTACTCAAAGCCGGCGGCCAGCATCGCGTGCTGCGTGCCCCCGGGGCGCATCCGCAGGAAGTGCTGCCGCACGCCGCGGGGGGGGACGCCGGCCACGCGGGCGAGGCGCTCGCCCTCGGCGCGGAAGCGCCCCGCGTCCAGCATCGTGAAATAGCTGCCGTGCAGACCGATCTCATGATCCGCCGCCCGCGCGGCATCGAGGATGCGCCGCGCCTCCCGCGACTCCACGCTGTAGGTGACGTCGCCGAGCCGCCACGTCTGCCACGAGGGCGTGGCGGACAGCACGAACCAGGTGGCGGGCACCTTTCCCTCGGCGGCGAGCACCTCCTGCACGCCGCTCCACACGGGGTTGCGGCCGACGGCGCGGAGCGCCGCACCGACCGATCGTGCGGCCAGGCCGAGCTTGCCCTTCCCCACGAGCTCAAGGACGCGCAGCGCGGCGAACGCCGGCCATCCCGCGACTACATCGAGGTCGTGTGTCAGAGCGACCGCCCAACGATGTCCGTCGGGCCAGGGCGGGAGGCAGCGAACGGCGCGGCGGCCGGCGGCCCGGAGCGCTGCCGCGCGCAGGTCGCACGCCAGCTGGCTCACGACGGGGTGGCGCTCGCGGCGCGCCTCGACCAGCGGGTTGGCCGCCGCGGGCACGCGATCGAACCGGTCGCGCTCGGGGGAGCGTTGCTCGACTTCGGCGCCGGCGACGGCCGTCACGTGTCGCAGCGTCCAACGCGGCAGCCGCAGCTCGCCCTCCCCCGTGGCGACGGGGACGCGGCCCGCCAGGAAGGCTCGCAAGTCCTCCCCCGCGCCCGGCGTGTCGTCGAGCTCGAGGCGGACGACATCGGCGGCCGGGTCGTCCACGGGGAGGAGGCGAGTGAGGTCGATGAGCACCTCCAGGCCGAAGCGCTCGTCCGCGCGGAGGCGCTGAACGGGCGTCGCAATCCGGATCACGACCAGCCGGGTGGCGGGGTCAGGACGCGGACGGTGTGCGCCGGCTGTCCGGCCACCACGTGCAGGGGCGGCACGTCTTTCGTGACGACGCAGTTCGCGCCCACGATGGCGCCCCGGCCGACGCGCACGCCGGGGAGGATGATCGCCCCCGCGCCGAGCCAGACATCGGGCTCCAGCACGATCGGCGCCCGGCGCACGGGCGCAAAGGGGCGGATGCGCGATTCGTTGGGGTGTGAGGAGAGCACCAAGGTGACGCGCGGGGCGATGCTGACGCGGTCGCCGATCTCAAGGTTCCCGGAGTCCTCCAGCTCCTCGGCGATGATGAGGTCGTCCGCGATGTAGACGCCCTGGCCGATGTGATAGCCGCACCAGCGCAGCAGCCGGACGCGCCACGAGGGGAAGAAGCAGTTCCTGGCCCAGCGCTTTAGGAGCTTCTTGCGGAGCCGCCAGAAGAATCGGCGCACGGTCACCCCAGGTAGCGGTACAGGCCGGAGCCGAGGCGGGCAAGCGGCGCCGGCAGCCACGACCACAGGCGGGCGGCCAGCGCCAGAACGCCGCGGTCGCGCCGGGCTTGCTGAAGGCCGCCGGCGTCGGGCCAATAATCATATGCCAGCGGCACGGCCTCCGCACCCCAACGCAGCTTGAACTCGGCCAGGGACGCCTGCTCTGGCGCCGCGCGGCCCAGATCGACGACTACGCCCGCGGCCGCGGCCCGGCGCAACCCCTCCCAGAGGAGCGCGTGCGTGGGCCGGAACTCCCGGACGAACCGCAGGTCGGATGCGCTGAAGGCGTACACCCACTCCCGCGGACCCTTGAACATGACGAAGCCGGCCGCGACGCGGCCGTCCGGAACACGCGCGAGGTACAGATCGACCAGACCCGCCTCCTGCAGCCGGCGGCAGGAGCCGAGAAAGAACCGCCGTGGCGGCGCCGGCACGCCGAACGACTGCTGAACCCGCTCCTCGAGCCGGGCCATCGCGAGCCAGTCCTCGGAGGTCTCTCCGAGGCCCACCGTCACGCCCGCTTTCTGGCCCTTGCGGATCCGCTGCTGAGTGCTGGTCACGTGCAGGCGCCTCCACACCGCCTGCTCACCGCCGATGGTGGGCACACGGTAGGTCGTGTATCGAGTGCTGCGGACGAATCCATCCGCCACCGGGCCGGCGGTACCGGGTTGTTTGATTTCGACGCGTTTGAGGCCCCGCTGGCCCGCGAGCTCGCGCGCGGCGGCAGCCAACGCACGCGCGACCGCCGGGTCGCGGGTCATCGGGCCGGCGATGAAGCTGAAGGGGAAACTCACCAGCCGAGCCGCCCCGATGAGCGCCGGGACCTCGGCGAGTGCGAGCGCTCCGGTGAGCGCACCCTCCCCCGCCGCGAGCCAGTGCACGCGGTAGGCGAAGGTTGCGGCGATCTCGCGAATCCACCGAGGGTCGTGGTAGAACGTCCCAGTCGCGCGAGCGAGCTCCGCCCAGCCCGGCGGCTCCTCAGCGTGTCGGGTGATTGCGGGCGAAGGCATGGTAGAGATCGAGGAAGGTGCGGGCGGCAGCCGCGGGGGCGAAACGCTGGCGCACGTGTTCCTGGCCCGCAGCTGTGAGACGGGCGCGGAGCGCGTCATCGGTCAGCAGACGCTCCATCTGCTCCGCGAGGTGGTCGGCGTCGCCATCGCGCGCGAGCAGACCGGTGCGACCATCGAGAATCACCTCGGGGATTCCCCCCACCGGGGTGCCCACCACCGCCGACCCTGCACACAGGGCTTCCACGAGGGTCAGGCCGAGTCCCTCGGCCTTGCCGCGCGACGGCAGCACGGTGACGGTGGCGGCCCCGTACTCGGCAGGCATGTGGTCCTGTGGGACAAAGGCGGACCAATCGATCCGGTCCGCGACGCCGAGCGAGCGGGCGAGGGCTTGGAGCCGGGGCTGAGCGGGCCCTTCGCCGAGGATCCTGAGCCGGCAGGTGACGCCGCGCGAGACGAGCAGCGCCAGCGCGCGGATCAGGATGTCCACGCCCTTCGCCGCGACGAGGTTGCCCGCATACAGGAAACGGGGCGGTTCCGCCTTGGGCGTCTCCTCCCCTGCGGCGAACGCGTCCACGTCCACGGGCATCGGGGCGACGACGATCGGACGGGGCAACGGGCCGGCGTGGCGCGCGACGTCGTCAGCGAGAAACCTGGACACGGTGGTGACGGCGCCGGCCGCGGCGAAGACGCGGCGCGCCATGCGCCGGAACGGCGCGACCTCGAGGAGCCGGACGTCGGTGCCATGGCAGGTCACCACGAACGGGATCTCGAGGCGCGACACCAGCCACCCGGCGGGAAACCACCAGTGGGCGTGGATGACGTCGGGGCGGAAGCGCTCCGCCGTCCGGCGGAGCTCGCTCCTGAACCTGAGGAAGTACGCCGGCAGGGCCAGGACGGCGAGCGGGTCGAGCAGCAGGCGCCTGGGGCGCTCGCCCCGGTACCCGATGCGCTCGAGCCAGGCGGGGCCGTAGCGGAACCGCCGAACGGCTAGCTGACCAGCCTTGTCGGTCTCAGCGGTGCCGGCGACGTGGGGGGCGAGCACGAGCACCTCGTGCCCAACATCCCGCGCGGCTTCGGCCAGGCGCCGCACGTAGGAGCCAGCGGGGTCGCCGGGGAACCGCGGGTAGTTGTGGGTGACGACGAGCAGCCGCATCAGCGCAGGATGTCCACCCACCCCGCCTCGTTGGCCACGACCGCCGTCGTCCCCGACCGATCGAAGGCGATGCGGCGCGGTCTGCCCCCCGTTTGAACGGTCCGAACGACAAGGCGATCGGCGCGGTCCACGATCTGTATGGCTCCATCGAGCAACCCGACGTAGAGCTGGGTGCTGTCCGGCGTGAGCTGCAGGTCCCAGGCAGGCCCGTCGAGCGCAACGCCGGTCAGCAGGGTTCCACGCCTCAGGTCCCAGATCTTGACGACATGCTCCCGCTCGTCGGCGATGTAGAGCTCGCGGCCGTCGGGCGACACGGCCAGGCCTTGGGGTCTTTGGCCCACCGCGAAGCGCCGGAGCTCGCGCAGGCTGGCCATGTCCAGCTCGCTCACCACGCCGGCGTCGGGAACGCTCACGTAGGCGCGCGCCCCCGGCGGATCGAAGGTGATGGTGGCGCCGGCTCCGGGGAGACCCACCACCCCGCGAACCGTGAGGGAATCCAGGTCGATCACGAAAACGCTGTCCACGTTCGTGGTGACCAGCAGCCGCCGATTGTCCCGGGCCAGCGCCGCGAAAAAGGGGTCGCCGGGCACCGGGATCTCCCTCGCTTGACTGTCCCCGGGGAAGTACACGACGCTGATCGACTGGCTGAATTGATTGGCGACGTACGATCGTGCTCCGCCGGCGCTGAAGGTGAGTCCGGTGGGCACCCTGCCCACCGGAATCGACTTTAGGGTGCGACGCGTGCGTAGACCGATGCGGGCGAGGCTGGCGGCATCGAGCTGCGTGACGTACACGACGTTCCAAGGCGAGACGGCCACTCCGTAGGGACGTGCCCCGAGCGGGATATGCGCGACGAGAGTACCGCGAGGGTGGGTCGGCAGCGCGGGCGGCTGGGCGAGTATGGGGCCGCCGCCCGCCTGCAGGAGCGCCGCGAGGAGCAGCTGCGTCATCGCTCGTTGGACGGGCCGCGCTCGCGGAGCCGTCCCACCTCCCGCTCCAGAGCGCGCAGCTGCTCGCGCACGTCGGCCACGAGCTCGCCCACGAACCCGAAGCCGAACAGCGCGAGGCCCGCGATCACGAGGAGCAGCACCAGGTAGAGAAACGCGCGGTTGCCGTGGTCGTAGACGTAACGCTCGATCACCGCGTAGACGCCGACCAGAAAGCCGAGGAACATGAGCGCGGCGCCGGAGACGCCGAAGAACAGCATCGGCTTGCGGCCGAAGCGCAGCTGGAACCACACGGACACGAGGTCGAGCACGCCGACGGGGATGCGGCCGATCCCGAACTTGGACTTCCCCGCCCGCCGCGGGTGCAGGGGCACGGGGCGCTCGGCGAGCCGGAAGCCGCGCGTCGCCGCGATCACCACCATGAAGCGGTGCCAGTCGGGACGCATCGGGACCTGATCCATCACTTCGCGCGTGTACGCCTTGACCGAGTTCAGGTCGGTCACGCGGACGCCGAACAGCCAGCGGCACAGACCGTTGTAGATCGACGACACGAAGCGTTTCTCGTAACTGCCCTGCTTCGCGCCGGTGACGACGTCGGCCTCGCCGGCGAGGATCGGCTCGACCAGCCGCGGGATGTCGGCGGGCAGGTACTGGAGGTCCGCGGGCCAGAAGACGAGCACGCGGCCGCGCGCGGCGTCGGCCCCGGTCTTCAGGGCGTCGGCGATGCCCCGCGGGGCGCGGTGCGTCACGACCTGCACGAACGCGTGCTCGCGGGCGAGCTGCTCGAGCACGACCCCGCTCGCGTCGTGGCTGCCGTCGTTCACGATGACCAGCTCGCAGGCATACGGGAGCGGGCGTAGCGCCGCCTGGGCCTGGCGCACCAGATCGGGGAGGTTCTCCGCCTCGTCCCGGGCGGGCACGAGGATGCTCACGTCGGGGAGCGCCGCGGCGGTCGCGAGGCTCACAGCCGCTTGCGCATCCGCGCGGGGAGGATGTTCAGCTGATCGCGGTACTTGGCGACGGTGCGACGGGCGATCTTGACGCCCCGTTTGGCGAACTCCTCGACGATCTGCTGGTCGGTCAGCGGGTTTTTGGGATCCTCGTCCGCGACCAGCTTCTCGATCTGCGCCTTGATGGACCGGGCGCTCGCATCCTCGCCGGTGGAGGTCGAGAGGCCGCTCGAGAAGAAGAACTTGAGCGGCAGGAGCCCCCGCGGCGTCTGGACGTATTTCTCGTTGGTCACCCGGCTGACGGTGCTCTCGTGCATGTTGATGACGTCGGCGACCTCGCGCAGGGTCAAGGGCTTCAGGTAGTCGATCCCCTTCTCGAAGAACTCGCGCTGCCGGTCCACGATGAAGTTCATCACCTTGAGCATCGTCTGGCGGCGCTGCTCGATCGCCTGGATCATCCACTGCGCGCTGTTGAGCCGCTGGCTGATGAACTCCTTGTTCTCGCCCTGGAACTGCTTTTTGTCGCGCGCGATGTCCAGGTAGGTCTTGGAGAGCCGCAGGCGCGGCAATCCCTGGTCGTTCAGGAACACGTGGTAACGGTCGTCGATCTTCTGGACGACGAGGTCGGCGATGATGTACTGGTCGTTCGAGGCGGAGTGCTGGAGCCCGGGCTTGGGGTCCAGCTTGGCGATGTCGTCGGCGGCCCTTTGGACCTCCTCGGCCTCGAGACCGAAGCGCTTCCCCAGCTCGCTCCAGCGGTGGGCCTTGAGGTCGTCCCACGCTTCCTTCACCAGCCGGTAGGCGAGCGTGTCCTGGCGTTTCTGCTGCTCCAGCTGCAACAGCAGGCACTCGCGCAGGTCCCGGGCGCCCACCCCCGGCGGGTCGAGCGTCTGGATGATGCGCAGCATCTCCTCCGCGTCCTGGAGCGTGTACTCCGGGACGTCCACGTCCCCCTCGATCTTGTCGGCGTGCTCGTGGAGGACCTGGTTCACGCCGCGGACGATCTCCTCGAGCGGCGCCTGGAGGTAGCCGTCTTCGCCGATGTTGCCGAGGAACTCCTCGGCGAGCAGGTGCTGGCGCGGCGTCAGGTCGAGCATCTGGACCTGCTCGCGCAGGTAGTCGTCCAGGTCCTTGGACTGGACGGAAACCGGCTCGACGTACTCGCTGGATTCACTGAGGTCGCGCACGCCGGACGACGTCGAGTCGGACCCGTTGTCGAGCAGGATCTTCTCCCAGTCCGGCTCGTCATCCCCCGTCTTCTCCTTCTCCGGCTTCGGCTCCGCGACGACGGGTTCCTGCTCTTCCTCGGGCTCCAGGAGCTCGAGGAACGGGTTGCCGAGCAGCTCCTGCTTCAAGTGCTGTTGGAGGTCGAGGAGCGGCATGTACAACAGGTCCATGGCCTGGTAGAGCCGCGGATTGATTCGCAGCTCCTGTTTCAGGACCTGGTGCTGGTGCAGGCCGGTCTTCATGCGGCCGGGGAGAGACGCGCCCGCAGGCGCGCCGTGAGAGTGGGACCGAGATACAGGTCCGCGACACGCTCGTCGAACACCAGCTCGCGCACCGTGCCGGAGACCTGGACCTTGCCCTCGAACATGATGTAGGCGCGGTCGACGATGTCGAGGGTCTGCTCGACGTTGTGATCGGTGATCAGCACCCCGATCCCCTTGTGCCGGAGCCCGGCGACGATCGTCTGGATGTCGTGCACGGCGATCGGGTCGACCCCCGCGAACGGCTCGTCGAGCAGCAGGAACTTGGGCGTCGTGACCAGGGCGCGGGTAATCTCCAGCCGGCGGCGCTCGCCGCCCGACAGCTGGTACGCTTTCTGGCGCCGCAGGTGCTTGATCCCCAGCTCGTCGAGCAGGCCTTCGAGGCGCTGCCGCTCCTGCGCGGCGGGCAGCTCCAGCGTCTCGAGGATGGCGAGCACGTTCTCCTCGACGCTGAGCTTGCGAAACACGGAAGGCTCCTGCGCGAGGTAGCCGATCCCGAGCCGCGCCCGCCGGTACATGGGTTCCTGGGAGAGATCGTGGCCATCGAGCGTGATCCGTCCCTCGTCGGGGCGGATCAGACCGGTGATCATGTAGAAGCTTGTCGTCTTCCCCGCCCCGTTGGGGCCGAGCAGCCCGACGATCTCCCCTTGCTCGAGCCGCAGGCTCACGTCGTCCACCACGCGGCGACCCTTGTAGCTCTTGACGAGTCCGGCTGCTTCGAGCACGCTCGCGCCCGCCACGCGCTCGTGCTCGCCGCTGACCGCTTCGGCCCGCGCGTAGGCGTGCCTGGCGGCCTCGACGAGGTCGCGGATCGCCCCGGCGCGATCCGTGATGACCCCAGCCCACACCTCCGCGCGGAACGCCACCGGCGCCTCATGCCACAGCCGACCGATGGGCAGGGTGATGAGCCCGGCGAGCGCGAGGCGCGGCAGCACCGACGTCTCCAGGTTGGCCCGGGCGTCGTCCACCGAGAGGCTGCCGGTGTCGTGCACGGTTTCCCCCCGCACCACGGCGCCCACCCGCAGGAAGTCTTCGCGATAGGCCACCGCGAGCCGGCCGAAGGTGGTCCGCCCGTCGTCGTCGGCGACACGCGCCAGGGCGGCCGCGGCGAGCGGCAGCGACGAGTCGCGGGCGCCGAGCAGCTCGGCGAGGGCTGTGGCGGGCGCGGTCACCGGCCGGCTCCCGGTTTCTTGGTCGTGTCGGGCTTCGCGGGCGGTGGAGGGGGGGGCCGTCGCTCGAGGTGGACGCCGTCGGCGCGGCCCGCGACGATCACGCGATCGATGCGCGCCTGTTTCATGGCGATCGTGATGCTCCGCCCCCGCGAGTAGTTGATTGATGGGCCCCGCGCGGTCGAATCCTGATTGACGATGTGGGTCAGCGCGCGCGCCGAGCCGCGCGCCAGGATCTGGCGGACGCGCGAGCGCGAGATGCCCGCGGAATCCTTCTCCTGGGCCCAACGAGCGACGAGGGTGTCGCCGGTGATCCAGTCCGCCTCGGTTGCCGGCGCCAGCGAATCGCGCTTCGAGGTCGAGAAGGCCTTGCCGAATCCCCGCGCCTCGGTCAGGACTTCGTCGGGGACGTCGAGCGCGAGGGAGTCGGCCGTGAAGGTCTGGAGCGTGGAGACTGCGTGCGGGCGTGCCTTCTTGCCCCAGGCCAGTGCCTGCTGGAGCTTGCGGTGCTCGAGGCGCAGGTGGATCGTGTCCGCCGTCAGGGTCCAGTCCGAGCCGGTCGCCTTCCCCTCCCCCAGCGCCTTCACGAGGTTGATCTCGCGCTCTCGGAAGGCGAGCTCGATGCGGGTCCCGATCAAGGTGTAGCGGCGCGTCGTGTCCCCGGCTTGCTTGCCGGCGATCTGCGGCTTTCCCAGGAGGACGCCGACGCCGACGGTTTGGTCCATCATCAGCGAGTCGGCCCGCGCGGCGAGATCGCTGCGGTCGATCGTGACCTTACCCCCGCCCCACATGCGATCGTTGCCGCGAAAGCGCACCCGGTCGGCGACGATCACGTACGGCTCGGCGGTGTCGGGAGCGGCGCTGCCGCGGTAATCGATCGTGGGTCGCTGCGTGGCGATCATTTCCACGGTGTCGCGCACGCCGGGGACGGCGCGGTAGTAGGTGAGGTTCGGCCCGCGCAGCACCGAGTGGTTACTGCGGTTGACCGCCACCACCCGGTTGTGGGCCTCCAGGTGTTCGTCGCGCAGGAAATACGTGGCCAAGTTCGCGTCGAGGTCCAGCAGGGTGTCGCGGATATGCACGTTCGCGATCATGTCGAAACGCTGCTGGGCCGCGAAATACTGAATGCTCTCCGATGCGAAGGTCGTGCTCGTGCCGCGGCAATGGGCGCGCACCCCGCCGCCGCCGAAGTAATTCGTCGCGTTGCCCGCCGAGACCTGGCGCCCGCGCGGCAGGCTGTCGATCGCGATCACGCAGGGGCGGCCCTTGGTGGTATCGGCCGCGGCGGCCGGCTGCTGCGCGAGCGAGAGGGCAAGCAGTAGGATGGTCATTGTTTCGGCAGGACGAACTGGCCGCCCGTCCCGGTGAGGTGTTTGGCCTCGATGTTCTTGAAGTCCGGGTCCGAGGTGAAGCCGGTGCCCTTCAGGTGTTGGGTGGGCGAGTCGAACGTGAAGTCGAGGTCGGAGCTGACCTGGTTCCGAGCCTGATTGTAACGAATTACCTCCGTCCGCAGCTTGCCGCCATCCGAATTGCGCACCACGACGACGTTGCCGCGCCCCTCCATGTCGCCGGTACGCCAGTGGAAGGTGCCCTCGCGCGCGGTCATCGTGGAGGTTTCGCGTCCCATGACGTCATAGAAGGTCACGTGCACCGCGCGCAGCTCGGCCTGCTGCACCGCGTTGAAGAAGTAGGCGGTGTCCGCCCGTACCCGCGCCCGCTGCACGCCGTCCTGAGTGACGTTGTGGGTCATGCCGATCAGCGTCTGGTCCGCCGAATCGGCGAGCTGGATGGTCGCGGTCGGCTTGACGCCGCCGCTGCAGGCTGAAAACACAACGGCGTCGAACAGCAACGTCGAACACAGGCGTCGAACAAGGACGTGCGACCAGTACGCCCGTGTTGGACGCCTCAGTTCGACGGTTCCGTTTGACGTCTGCTGTTGTTTCATGCGCCCGCCCGCATCAGGTCGTGCAGGTGCGCCATGCCGACCACCTTGCGCCCGCCGTCGAGGACCGGCAGCGCCATGATACCGAACTCCTCCATCCGCCGGATCGCGGCGACGGCCAGCTCGTCGGGCGTAGACGTCTTGGGCTTCTTGGTCATGACGTCGGCCACGGGAATCCCGAGGAAATCGGGCGTCCGCTCCATGAGCCGCGTCAGGTCGCCCGCGGTGACGACGCCGAGCAGCGCGCCGCTCCGGTCCACGACGGCGACGGTGCCGCGCTTCTCGGCCAGGAGCACCACGCAGTCGCGCATCGGGCGATCGGGGGGGAGGAGCGGCAGGTCGGTGGCGAGCATGACGTCGGCGACGCGCTGGAGCAGCTTGCGGCCCAACGTCCCGCCGGGGTGGAGGGCGGCGAAATCCTCGCGGCGAAAGCCCTTCACCTCGAGGAGCGTGACGGCGAGGGCGTCGCCGAGCGCCAGCGCCGCGGTGGTACTGGCCGTCGGCGCGAGGGTCTCCGGGCACGCCTCTTCTTTGACTGCCGCATCGAGTACGACGCTCGCCTGGCGGGCGAGCACCGAGTCGGGCGCGCCCGTCACGGCGATGATAGGCACGCTGAGGCGCTTCAGCTGTTCGACAAGGCCGAACAGCTCGTCGGTCGAGCCGCTCTTGGAGAGCAGGACCGCCACATCCTCTTTCCCGACGATTCCCAGGTCGCCGTGCAACGAGTCCACGGGGTGCAGAAACGCGGCCGGAGTGCCGGTGGAGGTGAACGTGGCGGCGATCTTCCGCGCGATGAGCCCGGACTTCCCCAACCCGCTGACGATGACGCGGCCTTTCGCCTGCGACAGCAGGGTCACGGCCTGCGCGAAGGCACTTCCCAGGCGCTCGGCGAGCGCCTGAATCGCCTCGGCTTCGAGCGCCAGGACGCGGCGCCCGCGCTCAACGGGATCCGAGCGCCCGCTCTGCGACATCGCCGCGTTGCTCCAGGTATTCCGTGACCAGGCGCGGCCAGTCTCCTCGCGCCTTGAGAATCGCTTCGGCGACCTCTCGCACCGCCCCCTGCCCGCCCAGCGTCGCGGTGACGAGCGCGGCAGCCGCTTTGACCTCTGCCACCGCATTGGCCACGGCGACGGGCAGGCCGACACGGCGCAGCAGCGGCAGGTCCGCGAGGTCGTCGCCGACGAAGGCGCACGCCTCCCACCGCACGCCGCGGCGCGCGAGTATCTCCTCGAAGGCGGGGAGCTTTTTGGCGCCGTCATCCTGCACCACGTCTTCGATGCCGAGCTCCTTGGCCCGCAGGGTCGTGGCGTCCGAGCGCCGGCCGCTCACGAGCACCACCGGGATGCCGGCCCACTGCAGCATCTTGACGCCCAGGCCGTCCTGAATGTGGAAGCGCTTGAATTCGACCGCGTGGTCGGCCACCAGGCCGACGTAGATGCCGCCGTCGGTCATGACGCCGTCCACGTCCAGCCCGACGAGCCGGATCCGTTTGGCGAGTGCCCGGTCAAGCATCGTCACGCGCGAACCGTCTCCCGCGCCCGCTGCCATACATCCAGCGCTATCTCGAGGACCCGCGGCAGCTCGTCGAGCGGCAGCATGTTCGGCCCGTCACTCGGCGCGCGGTCGGGGTCGGGATGCGTCTCGAGAAAGAAGCCGTCTGCGCCGGCCGCCGCCGCCGCGTAGAGTAACGGTGGGATCGACTCCCGGAGGCCGCCGCTCGCGCCGTCCTTCCCCTTCCCCGGCTGCTGCACGGCATGCGTCGCGTCGAAGACGACCGGGACGCCGCACGCGGCCTTGAGGCGCGCGAAGTTGCGCATGTCCACGACCAGATCGCCGTAGCCGAAGAACGTGCCGCGCTCGGTGACCGCGACCTCCGGCGCGCCGCCGGCCCGTACCTTCTCGACTGCGCCCGCCATGCCGTCCGGGGCCATCCACTGTCCCTTCTTGACGTTGACCGGCCGCTGCGCCTTGCCGGCGGCGACGAGCAGATCGGTCTGGCGGCACAGGAACGCGGGGATCTGTAGCACGTCGGCCACCTGGGCGGCCGCGGCGACGTGGCCGGGCTCGTGCACGTCGGTGAGGATCGGGAGGCCGGTCGCGGCCTTGACCCGCTCGAGCGCGCGGAGCCCCTCGTCGAGCCCGGGTCCCCGGGCGGCTTTCAGGTGAGCGCGATTCGCTTTGTCGTAGGAAGCCTTATAGACGACGTGCAGCCCGAGCCGGGCGCCGAGGGCGGCGAGCGCCTCCCCGACGCGGCGGTTCAAGGCATCGGACTCGACCACGCAAGGCCCCGCGATGAGGAACGGGGCTGTTCCCGCCTCGAAGTGCCGGGGCATGTCAGCGTTTCGCGCCGGCCAGCGCCGCGGGCGCTTCCTCCGGGCGGGGCGAGGGCTGCCGCTTGCGCCGCTGCTGCAGGGCGGCGCCGATAAAGCTGGCGAACAGCGGGTGGGGCCGCACGGGCCGCGACTTGAGCTCGGGATGGAACTGACAGCCGACGAACCACGGGTGCTCGGGGAGCTCGATCATTTCGACCAACGACCCGTCCGGCGACAGCCCCGCGCAGCGCATCCCGTACTCCGCGAGTACGTCCCGATAGGCGTTGGAGACCTCGTAGCGGTGGCGGTGGCGCTCGCTCACTTCCGGGGCGTTGCTGTAGATCTGCGCCACGCGGGAGCCCGGCCGCAGGCGGCAGGGATACGCCCCCAGGCGCATCGTCCCGCCCATGTCCTGAATCCCCTGCTGACTCGCCATCAGGTGGATCACCGGATTCTCGCACTCCGGCTCGAACTCGCTCGAGTTGGTGTTGGGGAGCTTCACGACGTCGCGCGCGAACTCCACGATCGCCACCTGGAGCCCCAGACAGATCCCGAAGAACGGCAGGTGGTGCTCGCGCGCCCAGCGGATCGCCTCGACCATGCCCTCGACCCCGCGCACGCCAAAGCCGCCGGGCACGAGCAGCGCGTCATAGGGGGCGAGCAGCTCCCCGGCCGCCTCCTGGTCGGTGAAGCGGTCGGAGGCGATCCACTGAATGTCCACGCCGGCCTCGTTGGCGATGCCGCCATGGACCAGCGCCTCGTGGATGCTCTTGTAGCTGTCGGCCAGCTCGGTGTACTTCCCCACCACGGCGACCCTCACGCGCTCGGGCGGGTTCAGGATCTTGTCCACCATGACGGCCCAGGACCGCAGGTCGGGCTCCTTGGTCTCGAGCCGCAGGCGGCGGCACACTTCGTCGTCCAACGCCTGGGCGTGGAACTTGAGCGGGATCTCGTAGATCGACTTGACGTCCGGGCTCTCGATCACGCAGCCGAAGTCCACGTTGCAGAACTGGGCGATCTTGCGCTTGAGCTCCTCCGACAGCGGGCGCTCGGTACGGCAGATGAGGATGTCGGGCTGGATCCCGATCTGCATGAGCTCGCGCACGGAATGCTGCGTGGGCTTGGTCTTGAGCTCGGCCGTCGCGGCGATGAACGGGACCAGCGTCAGGTGGATGAACAGCGCGTTGTCGCGGCCGACCTCCTGACGGAACTGGCGGATCGCCTCGAGGAACGGCAGCGACTCGATATCGCCCACCGTGCCGCCGATCTCGGTGATCACGACGTCGTGGTCGGGGGCGAGCCGGCGGATGGCGCCCTTGATCTCGTCGGTGATGTGCGGGATCACCTGGACCGTCGAGCCCAGGTACTCGCCGCGCCGTTCCTTGGTGATGACGGACAGATAGATGCGGCCGGTGGTGACGTTGTTGACCTGCGACAGCGAGCGGTCGATGAACCGCTCGTAATGGCCGAGGTCGAGATCGGTCTCGGCGCCGTCGTCGGTCACGTACACTTCCCCGTGCTGGAACGGGGACATCGTGCCGGGATCCACGTTGATGTAGGGATCGAACTTCTGGATTGTGACGCGGAGCCCCCGCTCGACCAGGAGCCGCCCCAGGGAGGCGGCCGCGATCCCCTTGCCGAGGGAGCTGACCACGCCGCCGGTCACGAAGATGTACTTCGTCGAGCTCACGGACTCACCTCCCGGAGTTGTCGCGCGAGGAGCGCTGCAACGGTCTTGAGATCCTCGGCCGTGTCCACGCCCGGGGCGGCCGGCCGATCGAACAGCGCCACGCCGATGGGGATGCCGTGCGCCAGCGGCCGCAGCTGCTCGAGCCGTTCCCAGGTCTCCTCCGGCACGGGTGGGAGTCGGACCCAGCGCTCCAAAGCGTCCCGGGTGTAGGCGTAGACGCCGACGTGCTGGTGATACGCGACGCCACCGCTGCCGTCCCGATCGAAGGGGATCGGCGCGCGCGAGAAATACAGGGCGCGCCCCGTCGGTCCCACCACCACCTTCACGCGACTCGGGTCGCCCGCGAGCGCGCGGTCCAGCGTTCCGGCGGCGGTGCCGATCGGGTCTCCCCCGCTCACGCGCTCGACGGCGCCGCGGATCGCCTCGACCGCGATCAGCGGCTCGTCGCCCTGCACGTTCACGCAGAGGTCGAACCCCCCAAACGCTTTCAACCCAGCAACTTCAGCGACTCGCTCCGTGCCGCTCTGGTGCCGGCTCGAAGTCATCGCAGCTTCGAAGCCGGCCCGCTCGACCACCAGGGCGATTTCTCGCGCGTCGGTCGCGACCACGATGCGGTCGGCGACGCCGCTGTCGGCGACACGTCTGACTACCCAGAGGATGAGAGGGTCGCCTGCCAGAGGCAGGAGGAGCTTCTTCGGGAGGCGGCTGGAGCCCAGCCGCGCGGGAATCACGCAGAGGACGGGCACGGGGGAACATACAAAATCCGTGCCGTGGCGTCTAGTGCACGGATTGGGCCACTGGCGCAACGTCGACGCGAGAGCCGCCCCTCGGGGGCGCCCTATGCCACCCCGCCCAACCCCGGTCGGACGCCCCCTGCGGGGCGGCTCTCGCGTCTTAGTTGGCGGCCCGGGCTACCTGCAGAAAGTTCTTGATCAGCCGCATCCCGTGGTCAGTGCCGATCGATTCCGGGTGGAATTGCACCCCGTAGACCGGGTAGGCCCGATGCTTCATGGCCATGATCTCACGGCGCTGGGGCTGGTTCCCGCTCCATGCCGTGACGAGCAAATCCGCTGGCAGGGACTGCCGCTCCACGACCAGCGAGTGATACCGCATGGCCGTGAAGGGCGACGGGATGCCCTCGAACAGCTCATCGTCCTCGTGGACGACCGGGCACGTCTTGCCGTGCATCAACCGGTCCGCCTGCACGACCTTCCCCCCGAACGCCTCGCCGATTGCCTGGTGGCCGAGGCAGACGCCGAGCACCGGCACCTTGCCCGCGAGCGCGCGCACCAGCGGGACGGCGATCCCAGCCTCAGCGGGGGTGCACGGGCCGGGCGAGATCACGGCGACGCTCGGCTTGAGCGCGAGCACGCCCGCGACCGTGATCGCGTCGTTGCGGTACACGGCGGGCGCTTCGCCCAGCGCCCCGAAGTACTGGACGAGGTTGTAGGTGAAGGAATCGTAGTTATCGAGGACGAACAGCATGAGGGAAACCTAGCGGGCGGCGGGAGAGGCGGACAGGCGGACGCCTCCCCATAATTAAGACTGTGGACTCCGTCGCAGGGGCGATCCGCTCCGTCGTGGAGGCGGTGGAAAGTGGCGCGCGGTGGGTGGTGGGCATGGCGCCGGGCGGCTCCACGTACGTGCTCACGAAATGGGTGTTCTTGCGCGCCCTGGGCATCATCTACCTCGTCGCGTTCGCGTCGCTGTGGGTGCAGATCCGCGGCCTCGTCGGCCCTCACGGCATCCTCCCCGCGGAGCAGTTTCTGCAGGCCGTGCGGCAGCATTATGGAGCGGAGCGGTTTCGGCTGGTGCCGACGCTGTTCTGGCTCCGGGCGGACACCCTCGCGTTGCACCTCGCCTGCGGCGCCGGCGTCGCGTGCGCGTTCCTGCTGATGGTGGATGTCTGGCCGACGGGGAATCTGATCATGCTCTGGGCCTTGTACCTGAGCCTCGCATCCGTGGGACAGATTTTTCTCGCCTACCAATGGGATGTGCTGCTGCTCGAGACGGGGCTGCTGGCGATCCTGGTCGCCCCGCGAGCCACCCTGCCCGCCTTCACGCTGCTGCTGCTGTGGTGGTTGCTGTTTCGCCTCACGTTCGAGTCGGGGATCGTGAAACTCAACAGCGGGGACGCGACGTGGCGGAACCTCACCGCGTTGGACTACCACTTCTGGACCCAGCCGCTGCCGACGTGGACGGCCTGGTACACGAATCTGGTCCCCCTGTGGGGCAAGAAGGGGATGGTGCTGGCGACGTACCTATTCGAGATCGGGTTCCCGCTGTTGATCTTCGGGCCCCGCCCGCTGCGGCTCGTCGCCATGGCCGGAATCGTCTTCTTCCAGCTCACGATTCTGGGGACCGGCAACTACAATTTCTTCAATCTGCTGGCGATCGCATTGGCGCTGTTGCTGGTGGACGACGCGACGTGGGCGCGCCTGTTGCCGGAGCGGCTCGCCCACGCGCTTTCCGGTGCTGCACGCAGTCCGTCGCTGCCCCTCACCAGCGTGGTGACCGCTGTGGGGCTCGTCACCTTCGGATTCGCGACCCTCAAGCTCTGGACGACGGTGTTCCCGCGCTCCAATCCGCCGCGGTGGGTGATCGCGCCGATGGTCTGGCTGGAGCCGCTGCGCAGCGTCAACGCCTATGGCCTGTTCCGGGTGATGACGACCGAGCGGCCGGAGATCATCATCGAAGGCAGTGACGATGCGCAAACGTGGAAGCCGTACGAATTCCGCTGGAAGCCCGGAGATCCCGGGCGCCGGCCCGCCTTCGTGGAGCCGCATCAGCCGCGCCTCGACTGGCAGATGTGGTTCGCCGCACTGTCGAGCTACGAGTACGTGCCGTGGTTCCGGGCGTTCGAAGCGCGGCTGCTCGAGGGCTCCCCCGAGGTGCTGGGGCTGCTCGCGTCCAACCCCTTCCCCGACCATCCGCCGCGCTACGTGCGCGCCTGGCTCTACGAGTATCGCTTCACGACGGCCGCCGAGCGGCGGGCGACCGGGGCGTGGTGGCGGCGGGACCTGGTGGGCGCGTACAGTCCGACGGTGAGCCTGGCC
>QHVC01000056.1 GCA_003222205.1 Gemmatimonadota bacterium
ATCTCGGCGCGCTGAAGCGCGTCCCGACACCGCACACCGTCGTGGGCGTCCATGACGTTCGGCCCGAAGCGGTGCACGCCTTCGCCCGGCGCGGCGGCGGCGCGGCTTACGCTTCCCTGCCCCAGCTGCTCTCGGAGGCTCGGCCCGATGTCGTGCACGTCTGTACGCCGGCGGGAATGCACTTCGAGCCCGCCCGGCAGGCGCTGCTCGCCGGGGCGCATGTGTACGTCGAGAAGCCGTTCGTCGAGACCCAGGTCGAAGCGGACACCCTGTTCGCGCTGGCCCGTGAGCGGGGGCTGCTCATGTGCGCCGGACACCAGCTCGTGTGTGATCCGGCGTTCGGCCGGTTGTTGCAGCGCGCCGCGGCCTTGCGGCCCGTCAGCCTCGTAGACAGCTACTTTGCCTTTCGACCTCCGCGGCTCGACCTGGAGCGCTCGGGTCCTCGCGCGCTCGCTGACCAACTGCTCGACATCCTTCCTCATCCGCTGTACACCCTCGTGGCGGCCCTGGAGCGTTTCGGGCCGTCGGGGGCCCCGCTGGAGATCGTCACGGCGACAGCGACGCCAACCGTGCTGCACGCGCTGCTCAGGGCGGGCGAGGTAATCGGCCGTCTCTGCGTGAGCCTCCGCGCCCGTCCGGTCGCCTCGACGCTCACCCTCGCCGGGGCGCACGGAACGCTGAGGACCGATTTCGTGCGCGCGATCGTCCTGGGCGCGGCGAACGAGGGCACGAGCCCCCTCGAAAAGATCGCCAACCCCTTCCTCGAGGCCGGACAGCTCGCGTGGCGGAGCGCGGCGAGCCTCGCCGGACGGTTGATGCGCGGCGCGGACTATCCGGGGCTCGTGGAGCTGCTGGGGGCGTTCTACGCCGCCGTCGTCGCGGGCGAGCGCCCGCCGCTCAGCGTCGAGCATCTGCGTCGCGTCACGACCATCTACGAGCAACTCGCGGCCACGGTCCGCAGCGCCGCCGAGCCGGTGGCCCTCCTTTCGACACCGGCGCCACGTGCGGGCCCTCTCGCGGTGGTCACGGGGGCCGCCGGGTTCTTCGGCCGCGCGATCAGTCGTGAGCTCGCCCGGCGTGGGTTTCGCGTGCGGGGCATCGGCCGGTCGGAGCGGCCCGACGATCCGCACGTGCACGAGTGGGTACGCGCTGACCTAGCGCGGGAGATCCCGGCCGACGCCCTCGCCGGCGCGGGGGTCGTGGTGCACGCCGCAGCCGAAACCGCCGGAGGATTCGAGGCTCACGAGCGCAATACCGTGGGCGTGACACGCCAGGTGCTAGGGGCCATGGCCGCCGCCCGCGTCGACCGGCTGGTGTACGTCAGCAGCCTTTCCGTGCTGCGCCCGCCGCAGCCATTTTGGGAGCGCCAGCACGAAGGGACTCCGCTTGCGGCGCGTCCGGAACGGCTCGGGGCGTACACGTGGGGCAAATGCATCGCCGAGGACCTCGTCGCCGCGGCCGTGGGGCGCCAGGAGATTCACGCCCGGATCATCCGGCCGGCGGCCCTCATCGACTGGCGTCGTCTCGAGCTCCCGGGCCTGATGGGCCGACGCTTGTTCGGCAACTGGCACGTGGCGTGGGGCCGCCCTGGCCTCCCGTTCGCGGTGTGTGAGGTCGGGCAGGCGGGGGCTGCGGTGGCGTGGTGCGCGGAGCATTTCGCGGCAGCGCCCCCAATCGTCAACCTCCTCGACCCGACGGTCCGCACTCGGAGGCAGCTCCTGAAGCTGTTCCGCGACCACGGCTGGCGCGGCCGCGTGATGTGGGTGCCGATCAGTCTGTTGGCCGGCGCCGTGGGGGTGGCGCGTTTCGTGGTCGGCCTCATCCGCCGCGACACGGGCCGCCCCCTCGCCGTGTGGTCTGTTCTCCGATCTCGCCGCTACAATGATGCCGTGGCGGCACAGGTCCTCACGGCCGCGAGCGAGGACCCGCTGCCCCCGAAGCCGCCGGTTCGGGGCGTTGTGAGCCCTCGCGTGAGCCGGGCGTATGGGTGACCCACTGCGCCCGCTGAGCGTGCCGTCGGCCGCCGCAGCGCCACGACGAGCGAGGGCGGCCGGATGGGATCTGCTGCTCGTGAGCCTGGCGGTGTATGTGGCCACGGCGGTGGGGCGAGTGCATCAGCTCTTCCCGGTGCTGCTCCTGCTCAAACCCGCGCTCCTGTCCGCCGTGCTCGCCATCGGCCTGTTCTTGCTCCAGCAGTCGGGCCAGCGCCGCATGAGTCTCCTCCGCTCGTCCACGACGGCCTGCTTGGTCGGGCTGCTGGTGTGGAGCGCGGTGTCCGTCCCCGCGGCGCTGAACCAGGGAATCGCCTTCCACTCCTGGACGGATTTCGTCAGGACCATTGTGATGTGTCTCGTGCTCGCCGGCGGCCTGCGCGGCGATCGCGATGTCGAGCGAGTGATCCTCGTCTACTTCGGCGTGACCGTCGTGTACACGGCCATGGTGCTGTCACAGTTCCAGCTCGGCGCCGACAGCTGGCGCCTGGGCCGCCTGTACTACTACGACTCGAACGATCTCGCGACGTTGATCGCCACCGCGATGCCCCTCGGGCTGTACTTCGTGCTCGCGCGGCGCCACCCCGTGGTGCGGGGGCTCGCGGCCGTCGGGCTCGCCGTGTTGGTGGTGGGACTGGTTCGCTCGGGCTCTCGGGGAGGCTTCGTCGCCCTCCTCGCCGTTGCGGCGTTCGTCCTGGTCGGCTTCACGACGATACCGGCGCGAGCGAGGTTGGTGGGACTCGTCGTGATCCTCGGCGTCGCCGGCACCAGCGCCAGCGACCGGTACTGGTCTCAAATGCAAACGATTCTCCATCCTCATCAAGACTACAATTCGACATCCGAGGCGGGGCGTCTGAAGATCTGGGAGCGCGGCCTCGGTTACATGGTGGAGCGCCCCGTGTTCGGCGTCGGGATGCTCAACTTCGCCGTGGCCGAGGGAACCATCTCACCCTTGGCCAAGCTCCAGGAGCGTGGCATCGGCGTCGTTTGGCTGGCGGCCCATAACAGCTTCATTCAGGTGGGTACCGAGCTCGGGGTGCCGGGCTTGCTGCTCTTGGTCGGGGTCATCGCCACGGCGTTCCGATCCCTGCGTCGCGTGGTGCGACACCCTCCCCGGGCGAGTCCCTCCGGCGGTGATGTGGCGCGACTCGCGCAGAGCCTCATGGCGGCGCTCGTCGGGTTCACCGTCGGGGCCTTCTTCCTCTCGTTGGCGTACTCGGACATGCTGTATACGCTCGCGGCGCTGGCCATCGCGCTGACCAAGGGCGTTCCCCGTGAGGGACCGCCGAGCCGGCAACCGCCGCGCTACGCCCCGGCCTGACGAGGGCGCGTCCGATGACTGCGCGACCGCGTCTGCTGTTCCTCGCCCAGTGCTTCCCGTACCCGCCCCACAGCGGCGTGGCCTCGCGCACATTTAACATCCTGCAGCAGCTGCAGGTCGCGTACGACGTCGACCTCGTGGCGTTCTCCCGGGCCAACCACCAAGCCGATCGATTCGCGCGGGAAGCGGCGTGGCAGGGGTTGCAGCAGGTGGTCGCCCACGTCGCCGAGCCGACTCCGATTCCCAACGAGCGCTTCGCGCTCCGCAAACTCTGGGACCACGCCTGCAGCGTCATCAGTGGGCGCGCCTACACCTATTACGAATTCCAGAGCCGCCCGTTCGCCGACCACCTCCGGGCCGCCCTCCGCGCGCGCCCTCCGGACCTCGTGCACCTCGACAGTCTGGATCTCCACGGCTGGCTCCCCGAGTTACCGGCCGTGCCGATTGCCTGCACCCATCACAGCATCGAGTCCGAGCTGCTCCGGCTGCGCGCGTCCTGGCTCACGCCCGCCGTCCGGCGGCGCTATGTGCTCCTCCAGGCGGACCGCCTCGAGCGCGTCGAGCGGGAGCTGTGTCCTCGGCTCACCCTCAACGTCATGATGTCGGAGGTCGATGCCCAGCGACTCCGCGCGCTGGCCCCCGGCGCCGCCACGGTCGTCGTGCCGAACGGCGCCGACACGGAGTACTTCCAGCCCAACGGCGCCGAGTCCGTCGCCGGGCGCGTGGTGTTCGTGGGCCCCACGTACAGCTATCCCAACCGCGACGCCGTGGAGTTCTTGCTGCAGGAGATCTGGCCCCGGGTGCGCGGGGCGGACCGCTCCGCCTCCTTGCGGCTGATCGGCCGCAACGCCCCGGAGGACCGGGCGCGATACGACGCCGAGCCCGGCGTGACCAGCCTGGGCTACCTCCCCGACATCCGGCCTCGGCTCGCGGAGGCTCGCTGTTGCGTCGTGCCGATCCGCATCGGCGGAGGCACACGCCTCAAGATCCTCGACGCCTGGGCAATGGGGAAAGCGGTCGTGTCTACGTCGATCGGCTGTGAGGGCCTCGACGCCGTGGATGGAGAGAACATCCTTATCCGGGATACCCCGGATGCGATCGCCGACGCCCTCCTGCAAGTCCTGCGCGATGCCCGCCTGTGTGCTCACCTCGGTCGCAACGCGCGACGGCTGGCGACCGAGACGTACAGCTGGAGCGTCGTCGGCCAACGGATTCGCTCGGCCTACGACGCGCTGCTCGGCCGGCCACGCGCCGTCCGCTAGGCCTCGAGCGCAGCCCAGGCAGTCACCGCCTCACGGACCCGGCCACCAGTCGGTGCGGATCTGCACGCCGGCGAAGTACCAGGCAAGGCCGGTGTCGGCCGCGCCCGCTTGGCCGTTGTTGCCCATCCCGAAGCGCGTCAGCATCGTCGGATCGACACAGAAGCCGTACCCGGCCGCGTAAAACGACGCCAGCGTCCAGTTGTCGCGCCCGTGAAAGCTCAGGTTCCCCGACGCGCCGTAGTCCTCCTGGCGGAACTCGGCGTCCCCGAAGATCTGCGTCCCCGTCGCGTCGTACACCCGCGGATGCACCTGAATGTGCGTGGGATCCACGAAGTGCACGTAGTACTCGAAGCGATACCACACCCCGTGGCTCAACGTCGCGTTCGTCGGCCCCCAGTGCCCGATCGGGTAGGTGAAGCCGCAGCCGTACATGCTGATCACGAACTGCCACCCGGTGCTGCTACTCGTCTTGCGCATGAAGGTGAGGTTCGAGTAGCCCCAGGTGTCGACCGTGACGATGTGATCGCCGTTGGGCGAGGTGTCATCGTTGCGCATGTAGAAGCGCACGTAGAAGTCCGTCGAGGGCGGGAGCACCCTGTTCTGCTGCACGTTGGCCGCGTAGGTCGGCCCGCGTTGCAGCACCTTCAGCGCGTTGCGCCCGCCGGGCCCGTTGATGCTCGCCCCCGAGACGACCGACAGCAGCTGCGCGCCCGCAGGGTCGTGGTTCCATTCCCAGTAGTTCTTCCAACGACCGCCGTCCGTCACGGCGCGGCGGGACCTGCCGGTGTCGCTGCTCCAGTCGCTCTCGAAGACCACACCATACTTGGCCTCCGCCGGCGCCAGACAGGCGGTCGCGCGGATCATCGCGGCGGCCAGACCCAGCAGCACCACGGCCCCAAACAGCGTCAGGCTCCGTCGAGTCGAAGAGGACACGGCAGGGATTTGCGATGCAAGCCCCGTGCACTCGCGACCATCATTCGGCGTCCATTCGGGCGCTGGGCGACTCGTTGCGCGCATGCCACAACACCGGGGCGCGGGACCGAACGGCCCCCTCGTTGCGCCGCAGTGGCGCGCTGTTTGCGATCCGATCCCTCAAAGCACGGCCGACGGTCGCGGTCGTCCTGGGCAGGGGGTGGCGCGGATGCGGATCGTAACCAACACGAAGTGGTTTGAAGGGCGAGCGATGAACGGCGCGCCCGTTGAGACGCGATACATCTCGCGGAGCGCTCTTTCCGGCGGGATTCGAGAGTTCCTCCGACTGCGTTCGTGGGATGCTGCCGTCCTCAACGTCGCGCCACATGACGTGTTCGCGTTCTGCCTTCTCAAGCGGCTGTTCCCGTCGAGTCGGCTCAGGATCGTTTGCGTAGATCTGGTGCTCCCGCCACCGCGGAATGTCCTTGAATGGGCAAAAGCTCGATTGGTGCGGTGGCTGTTGCGCGCGGTCGACCTGTTCGTCTTCTACTGCAGGGACACCGCTCGCCTCCGCGTGATCTACGGCTTGCCGGCAGAGAAGATCCGTTACGTTCCCTTCAAGGTGAACGACTATCAGGAGATCCTCACCACGCCCACTTCTGACGCAGGCTACGTCCTCTCGTGCGGCCGCTCATACCGCGATTACGTGACGCTCTGCAAGGCACTGGAGGGCTTGCCGTATTCCGCCCGCATCCTCGTCACCCCGGACGAGCTCGCGGGGAACGGGAGCGAACTTGACCTGCGGTCGGTACCCGCCAATATCACCGTCGTCACGGACGACGGCTCTTCCCGGTCGTGGAGAGAGTGGATCGCCCACGCGAAACTCGTCGTGCTTCCCATCTCGCCCGATGTCTTGGCTCCGGCGGGCATCAGCACCTACCTCGTCGCTATGGCGTTGGGCAAGTGCGTGATCATTTCAGATAGCCCCGCCACCCGTGGGATTTTGAAAGATGGGGAGCAGGCCGTGGTCGTCCCCCCTGCAGACCCAGCGCTCTTGAGAGCCGCCGTGGTGAAGGCGAGCGAGGACGCTGATCACCGGGCACGCATCGCGCAGGCCGGTCGAGAGTATGCCTTGTCGCTGCGCGATGAGGATCGCCTGGCGGACGACATCGTGCATGAGGTCACGAGGGCCATCGGTCGAGAGCGACGCCAGCCTGGCAGGCTGGCGTCGCTCCCTGAATCATGATGCTTTGAGCGCCTTCAACTAGTTACTCGGGCGCAGCACCGGTCACGGGCCCGGCCAGCGGTCGGTACGAAGCTGGACGCCCGTGAAGTACCAGGGGAGGCCGGTGTCGGCCGCGCCCGCTTGCCCGTTGTTGCCCATCCCGAAGTGCGTCAGCATCGTCGGATCGACACAGAAGCTGTGCCCCGCCGCGTAAAACGACGCCAGCGTCCAGTCGTCGCGCCCGCCAAAGCTCAGGCTGCCCGACGCCCCGTAGTCCTCCTGGCGGAACTCGGCATCCCCGAAGATCTGCGTCCCACTCGCGTCGTACACCCGCGGATGCACCTGGATGTGCGTGGCATCCACGAAGTGCACGTAGTACTCGAAGCGGTACCACACCCCGTGGCTCAACGTCGCGTTCGTCGGCCCCCAGTGCCCGATCGGGTAGGTGAAGCCGCAGCCGTACATGCTGATCACGAACTGCCACGCCGTGTTGCTACTCGTCTTGCGCATGAAGGTGAGGTTCGAGTAGCCCCAGGTGTCGACCGTGACGATGTGATCGCCGTTGGGCGAGGTGTCGTCGTTGCGCATGTAGAAGCGCACGTAGAAGTCCGTCGAGGGCGGCAGCACGTTGTCTTGCTGCACGTTGGCCGCGTAGGTCGGCCCGCGCTGCAGCACCTTCAGCGCGTTGCGCCCGCCGGGCCCGTTGATGCTCGCCCCCGAGACGACCGACATGAGCTGCACGCCCGTGCCGTTGTTGAACTCCCAGTAGTTCATCCACCGGCCCCCGTCCGTCACCG
>QHVC01000012.1 GCA_003222205.1 Gemmatimonadota bacterium
CGGAAGAGGAGCCAGGTGTCGATCGTGCCGAACACGGCATCGCCATCGCGGACGCGTTTTCGCAGGCCGCGTACGTGCTCCTGCAGCCATTCGATCTTGGTGGCGGAGAAGTAGGGGTCAACCACAAGGCCGGTGCGCCTGCGGATGCGGGCGGCCGCCGGGGACGCCGCGAGCCGCGCGCAGCGGCCGGCGGTGCGCCGGTCCTGCCACACGATGGCGCGGTACAGCGCCTGCCCGGTGTTGCGGTCCCATACGCAGACGGTCTCGCGCTGGTTGGTGATGCCGAGGGCTTGCGGGACGACCTTCGCCTGCTGCAGCGCGTCCTTCGCGGCTTCGATGGTCTTCCGGAAGATCTCCTCGGGCTCGTGCTCGACCTGGCCCGGCTCGGGGAAGTGCTGGGTGATCTCGCGATAGCCGCGGCCCAAGATGCGGCCGTCCTGGGCGACCACGAGCGCGGTGGAGCCGGTGGTGCCCTGATCCAGGGCGAGGACGGCGGTCATGCGAACGGCGGCTTCACGACGCCGCGGTCCGTGACGTACCCCGTCACATACCGCGCCGGCGTGACGTCGAACGCGGGGTTCAAGGCCCCCGCCTCGGCGGGCGCGACGGGGCGGCCGGCCAACGTCTTCACTTCCTCGGCCGGCCGCTGCTCGATGGGAATCGCGTCGCCGTCCGCCAGCCCCAAGTCGATCGTCGAGGAGGGCGCACAACAGTAGAAGGGCACGCTGTGATGGAAGGCGAGCACGGCGAGGCCGTAGGTGCCGATCTTGTTGGCGAAGTCGCCGTTGCGCGCGATGTGGTCTGCGCCCACGAGCACCACGTCCACCTGCGCGGCGCGCATCAGCGCGCCCGCGGCGGCATCCGCGATCACCGTGCAAGGGATCCCCGCGTGGGTCAGCTCCCACGCTGTAAGCCGCGCGCCCTGCAGCACGGGACGGCTCTCGCCGGCGAACACCTGCACCTGCCGCCCCGCCTCGTGCGCGAGGTATATCGGCGCCAGCGCCGTGCCGATCCCGCCGGTGGCCAGCGCGCCGGCGTTGCAGTGGGTGAGCACCTTGGCCCCATCGGGAAGCAGCGCCAATCCATGCTCGCCGATCTTCCGGCACATCGCGCGGTCCTCCTCCCAGATCGCCGTCGCCTCCACCTGGAGCCGCTCCCACAGCGCGCCGCCCTCGCCCGGCGTCTCCCGTGCCGCGGCGAGCATGCGGTCCAGCGCCCAGCGCAGGTTCACCGCCGTGGGACGGGTGGCGGCGAGCACCGCGGCGTGTCCCTCGAGCTTCGCGAGGAACGCTCCGCGCGCCAACCCGCGATCGTCGCGCAGCCCCGCCACCAGCCCCATCGCCGCCGCGATCCCGATGAGCGGCGCCCCCCGTACCTGCAGGTGACGGATCGCGTCGGCCACCGCCGCGACGCTCTCCAGGTCCCGCGTCGCGAAATCCTCGGGGAGCGCCCGCTGGTCCACAATGCGCACGGCGCCCGAGGGCGACCAGGCGATGGCTTGGACGGGCATGGGGCATGAACCTAATGCGGAATGCGGAGTGCGGAATGCGGAGTTTCAAGGCGAGTTCGAAGCCAGCCAGAGGGTTCGAACTCAACGGATTCATTCCGCACTCCACATTCCGCATTCCGCACTCTCGGTATACCATTCTCCGCCATGAGCTACCAAACCCTCCTCTTCGAGATCAGAGAGGGCGTCGCGCTCGTCACCATCAACCGCCCCGACAAGCTCAACGCCCTCAACGACCAGGTGATGGCCGAGCTCGGCGACGCGGCCGAGCGCATCGCGACCGAAGACGCGATCAAGGGCGCCATCATCACCGGGGCCGGCCCCAAGGCCTTCGTCGCGGGCGCCGACATCGGCGACCTCGCCAAACAGGGCCCCTTCGACGGCAAGGCCCGCGCGCTGCGCGGCCAGGGGGTGCTGCGCCGCCTCGAGACGTGCGGCAAACCGGTCATCGCGGCCGTCAACGGGTTCGCGCTGGGCGGCGGGTGCGAGCTGGCCATGGCGTGCCACGTGCGTATCGCCAGCGACACCGCCAAGTTCGGCCAACCGGAAGTGAAGCTCGGCATCGCCCCCGGGTACGGAGGCACGCAGCGCCTGCCGCGACTGGTCGGCAAGGGACGGGCGCTGCAGCTGATCCTCACCGCCGAAATCATCGACGCGCAGGAGGCCTACCGGATCGGCCTCGTGAACAAGGTGGTGCCGGCGGATCAGCTCCTCGCCGAGGCGGACAAGCTGCTGCGGGGTATCCTCTCCATGGGACCCCTCGCCGTCCGCCTGTCGATGGAGGCGGTGGGCGAGGGTCTCGAAATGACGCTCGAGGAAGGCCTGCTGCTCGAGGCCAACCACTTCGGACTTCTGGCCGCCACGCAAGACATGAAGGAAGGACTCACCGCATTCCTGGAAAAGCGTCCGGCCAAGTTCGCGGGGCGGTAGTCGCAGCCGCCCTCCTGGGCGCCCTCGCCGCGGGGGCTTGCCTGGAGGACCGCCCCCGCCCCGCCCCGCCCACCATCCATCTCACCATCGACCAGGACTCGGTGCGGTCACCCGACACCGTCACGGGAACGATTTCCGTCCGGGACGACGACGGGATCGACTCCGTTTGGCTCACCGTCGACAGCGTGCGCCGCGGTGACGATGGGTTCTTCCAGTCCACGTTCGTCTCCACCTATAAATTCCCGGTGCCGGCGGGTCTGGTGCTTGGCAACAAGGTCCCGATCCTCGGAGAGGCCCGCGACGTCATTGGCTTCCTGGGCGTCAAAGACAGCTTCGTAACGGTGCGTGGGCCCTAGGGTTACGAGGGCACTAAGTGTTGACCTGACAATGCTTTCCGGCTATTTTTCATAGGCTAATGAGCGACAAAAAACGCAAGCGTCCCGTGGCCGTGCGCGAGGCTCTGGATGGCTACCTCGCCCGCTCGGGACTGGCTCGCCGACTCGCCCAGGCCCAGGTCATCCCCGACTGGCCCCGACTCGTGGGGCCGCAGATCGCGGCGGTGACCGACCCTGAGTCGGTGACCCCGGACGGCACGCTGTTCGTGCGGGTGCGGACCAGCGCCTGGATGAACGAGCTGCAGCTGATGGCGCCCGACATCATGGCGCGGGTGAACGCCGGCCGCGGGCCGGGACGCATCAAGACGATTCGCTGGCTTCTGAACACCAAGTAGCACTCGAGGGATATGGCAAAAGCGAAGGCGACCCCGACCAAGCCCAAGGGCAACGGCGACTACCAGGCCGACGCCATTCAGGTCTTGAAGGGCCTCGAGGCGGTGCGGCGCCGGCCCGCGATGTACATCGGGTCGGTATCGGCGCGCGGCCTGCATCACCTGGTCTACGAGGTCGTCGACAACTCCGTGGACGAGGCGCTCGCGGGCTACTGCACGAGGATCGACGTCACGATCCACGGCGACAATTCCGTCACCGTCGTCGATAACGGCCGCGGGATCCCCGTCGACCTCCACAAGACCGAGAAGAAACCGGGCGTCGAGGTGGCGCTGACGCTGCTCCACGCCGGCGGGAAGTTCGACAAGGCCACGTACAAAGTGTCCGGCGGCTTGCACGGCGTGGGCGTGTCCGTCGTCAACGCGCTGTCCGAGAAGCTCGAGGTGTGGGTGGATCGCGACGGCAAGCGGCACCACATGGCGTTCGCGCGCGGCGATACCGTCAAGAAGCTCAGTGTGGTGGGGAAGGCCAAGGGCACGGGAACGACGGTCACCTTCAAACCCGACACGGACATCTTCACCGAGACCCGGTTCGACTGGGCGACGCTGGCGAACCGGCTGCGGGAGCTCGCCTTCCTCAACAAGGCTCTCACGATCACGCTCAAGGACGAGCGCAAGGGGTCGCAGAAGGAGGAGACGTACTTCTATAAGGGCGGGCTCGCGGAATTCGTAAAGTGGGTGATCGGGACGCGCCGGACGCTGCACCAGAAGCCGATCACCTTCGAGGCCACGCGGGAGGGAACGGAGGTCGAAGGCGCGATCCAGTACGACGACCAGTACTCCGAGAACACCTTCACGTTCGTCAACAACATCAACACCCATGAAGGCGGCACGCATCTCACGGGCTTCAAGTCCGCCCTGACGCGCACCATCAACGAGTGGGCCAAGAAGGACGGCCTCCTCAAGAAGGAAGAGTTCACGCTCACGGGCGACGACGTGCGCGAAGGGCTCAACTGCGTCCTCCACGTGAAGGTCAAGAACCCGCAGTTCGAGGGGCAGACCAAGACGAAACTCGGCAATTCGGAGATCGAGGGGATCGTCAAGAGCGTCGTGAACGAGGCGCTCGCCGAGTTCTTCGATAAGAACCCCAGCGTGGCCCGGGCGGTCATCGGCAAGGCGCTCAACGCCGCGCGCGCGCGCGAAGCGGCGCGCAAGGCGCGCGAGCTGGTGCGCAACAAGAGCGGCCTCGATGGCGGGTTGCTCCCGGGGAAGCTGGCCGACTGCTCGCTCGACGACCCCAAGATCTGCGAGGTCTACCTCGTCGAGGGCGACTCCGCGGGGGGCTCGGCGAAGCAAGGCCGCGACCGCGGCTTCCAGGCGATCCTGCCGCTGCGCGGCAAGATCCTCAACGTGCAGAAGGCGCGGATCGACAAGATCCTCTCCAACGAGGAGATCCGCACCATCATCACGGCCATCGGCACGGGGGTGGGCGAGGACTTCAATCTCGAGAACGCGCGCTACCACAAGATCATCATCATGACCGACGCCGACGTCGACGGCGCGCACATCCGCACGCTGCTCCTCACCTTCTTCTACAAGGAGATGAAGCAGCTGATCGACGCAGGCTACATCTATATCGCGCAGCCGCCGCTGTTCCGCGTGGGCAAGGGCAAGGAGGCGTACTACGCCTACGACGAGAAAGAGCGTGACGCGTACGTGAAGCGGTTCTCCAACGGCGCTGAGGGAAACGCCAACATTCTCATCCAGCGCTACAAGGGGCTGGGCGAGATGAACCCGGACCAGCTCCGCGACACCACGATGGATCCCTCCCGGCGCACGCTCCTCAAGGTGACGATGGAGGACGCGCTCGAGGCATCCTCGTTGTTCGAGACGCTGATGGGCGACGAAGTCGAGCCGCGCCGCAGGTTCATCGAGGAAAACGCCAAGTTCGTGCGCAACCTGGACGTCTAGGACCGCCGCGACGCTCGCCATCTCGATCTTCCTCGTCGTTTGCGCCGTCGCGCTAGGCTGGTTCTTGCTCCCCCGGCGCGAGGCCCCCCCCGAGCCAACGGCGGGCCGCCGGCCGAACGCCGACATCGACTACGCCGAGCTGGAAGAGGCGGAGCGGGAAGTCCAGGAAGCGCCCGACGAGGACAGTGTTCGGGATTGGGGACCGGGGACCGGGACCCCCCCTCCGGTGTGACCGAGGTCACCTGTGGCGGCGGCGCCTCGGTCTTGGGGGCTTGACTGGGGCACGCACGGGCCCTAATCGTGTAATCTAGGTTCGACTTCGGCACATTGACGAGTTCGGCCCCGTTGCGCCCGCGATCGGCCAAGGGGGCCGTTTGCTTTTCGGCTCGTTCCGGTGGGGGACATGGACCCTAAGGCGCTGCTGGACAGCCTCGACGTGGGGGTGGCGGTGCTGGCGCGGGACTGGACCGTGGAGGAATGGTCCGCCACGGCGGCCCGCCTCACGGGCCTCGCCCCGGACCGTGTCCAGGGCCAGAGCTTCTGGGCCGTCTTCCCCACGGCCAAGGGGACCCACGTCGAGCAGGCGCTCGCCGAGGTGCTCGCCAACGGCGCGCCCCGCAGTGTGCTGTTCCCGGCGCGCTCCGGCGACTTCGAGGGCGTGATCTTCGATACGCACGTCAGCCGCACGCCGCGCGGGCAGCTGGTCCTCGAGTTCCGCCAGGTCCGTGAAGAGCTGTCTCCGGAGTCGCGGGCCGCGCAGATCCTGATGGCGTTCGAGGCGGAGCGGCGCCTCTATCACCAGATGTTCGACACGCTGCCGAGTCCCGCGCTGGTCGTCGTCGTAGACGGGTCGATTCTCGAGGCGAATCCCGCGGCGGTGGCCCTCTTAGCCGCGACCGACGCCCGCGCGCTGCGCGGTCGCAACCTGGCGGAGTGGGCGCCCCCAACCCAACGCCCCGGGCTCCTCGCCGCGCTGCGCGACGGCGTCCAGAAGCCGCAGCAGGTGCGGCTCGGCATCGAGGTGGGCGGGGACCAGGTGGCGGAGGTGGAAGGCGTCATCACCAACGTGGATCCGGGTCGCAGCGCCGCCAAGCTGCTGTTCCTGGCCGTGGACGTCTCGCGGGAGGTGCTGCTGCAGCGCAAGCTGCTGCAAACGGACCGACTCGCGCAGCTGGGCGCCCTGGTTTCGGGCGTCGCGCACGAGCTGAACAACCCGCTCGCGGCGATCGCCGCGTTCGCCGAGCTGCTCGCCGTGGACGCCACGTCGCCGCAGCTGCGCGAAAGCGCCGAGGTGATCCACGCCGAAGCGGACCGGGCGGGCCGCATCGTTCGCACGCTGCTCGACTTCGCGCGGCAGCGCCCCCACAGCCGACAGCCGATCGATCTCCGCGACACCGTCGAGCGCGTGGTGGCGCTGGAACGGAGCGCGCTCAAGAAGGCGCGCGTGCATTTCTCCACGGACATCCCCGAGCACCTCCCCGACCCGGTGGGCGATCAGCAGGAGTTCCAGCAGGTGCTCCTCAATGGGATCGTCAACGCGATCCAGGCGATCGAGTCCAGCGGCAAGCCCGGCAAGATCCTGATCTGGGCGCGGCGCACCGACGGGTACGTCTCGATCTTCATCGACGACACGGGCCCCGGCGTGCCGCCGGAGCTGCTCGAGCGCGCGTTCGATCCGTTCTTCACGACCAAGGGCGAGCAAGGGACGGGGCTGGGCCTGGCGATCAGCCTCGGCCTGGTCAAGCAGATGGGCGGGCGGATGTTCCTCGTGAACGTGGAGGGCGCGGGAGCGCGGCTGGGCATCGAGCTGCCGGCGGCCGCGGCGGCGAGCGCGCCCGCGGCGCCGGAGCGCCTCCGTCCCGCCGAGCGCCCGCTCTCGGTGCTGCTGGTCGAAGACGAGCCGAGCGTGCGGCGCGGCCTGGAGCTGATGGCCCGGCGACTGGGGCACACGGTCGAGGTGGCGGCCGACTACGCGGCAGCCGCGCGGCGCCTCGAGCCCCGCGAGGCGCGTTACGACGTGTTGCTCATCGACATCCACCTCGACGAGCACCACACCGGCTTCGACCTGTTCGAGCAGCTGCGCCTGGAGGGCCGCGGCCGCGAGCGCCGCGTCGTGTTCACGACCGGAGACTCGATGTCCGCGAAGACGCGCGACGCCTTGCGCATCTCGGAGCGGCCGGTGCTGCGCAAGCCGTTCAACCTCGAAGATCTGCGGGAGATGCTGGATCGGGTGGCCGGCACCTAGTTCAGCGGCCCGAAACTCTCTCCGGTCGAGTGATGGGTCAGCAGCTGCCATCGCCCCGCCCTACGCACATACACCCTCACATAGCGGATCGTGTACTCGCGCCAGCGCGGGTCGGACGATTGTTGGCGTACGTGGATCCGCCCGGTGGTGAGCGCGATATCCCCGTGAACCTCCACATCCAGGGAATCGAGGTCCCGGGCGAACACCGTGTCGCGGCGCGCGCGGAGCGCGGCCAGCCGCTGCCCCCGCTCTTCGAGGGTCCCGGTCGAGTGCTTGAAGCGAAAGGAGGGGGCGTACACACTGTCCAGGTAGGCGACGTCGCCGCGCATGGTCGCTTGCTCGATGCTGCGCTCCAACGCCGCGACGACGGCGCTATCCCCTGATGCAGCGGCCACCTGCGTGAGCGCGGGGGCCGGCGGCACGACCAACGTGGCGAGGAGGCAGAGGCAGGACCTCACGGGGCGCGCTTACGATTGCGGCGCGGTGGCCCCCTCTGGGTCAGCGCGCGACCGTGAATTGTCGCGGTGCGCTGACGGCCGAGACGCCATCGCCCTGGGGCACGAACCACGTGGCCGCGGCGATCTCGTCCAGGCTGCGGAACGGTGCCCAGGCCCGCACCTCCCACACGTGGGGGGTTCCGCTGTAGGAATACAGTCCGAACGGGCTCAAGTCCGGGATGCTGGCGATGGTGTCACTGGTGAAGATGTAATAGCTCGGAGGTGGCGGGATGTAAATCTCCGCCCCGCTGTAAAAGATAGCCAACAGATAAACCGCGCCGGTCATTCGACTCCAACGGTATTCAGTGCGGGAGTTGATGCCGCTGGCCCCGTTCTCTGGCGCGATCAGCACCGGCGCGGCAGGGATGCTGAGGGTGATGGCGGCGGCGTTCGCGCCGATTCCGGTCCTCAGAACCTCGGTATACGCCTGACCGGCGACTGCCCGGGCGGTGAGGCTAAACATGGCGCCCGGGAGGTCCGGCGTGACGTAGGTAAAGCTGTTCGCGCCGCCGGAATCCGTAAGGATCATCCAGGCGGGCGGCCGGGCGGAGGAGGTTTCGAAGCCTGCGCGCAGGATCCTGGCAGAAACAGCGAAGCCATCCGGGACGGCCACCGACCCGCTGATCGATCCGGCCGGCACCGTCGCGGCCATTGTCACCGGCGGACCCTGGGAATACCCGCCGTTCGACAACGTGAGTGGTGTGTTCCCATAGCCTTTGTACGCGACCGGCAAGCCGGACGTGGGATCGAATTGCCATTGCAGCGCGTGCAGCGTGCCGACTGTCGTCTCAGGGCCGAGCCACTGCGGCTGCAGAGTGTAGTGATCCACTCCGGCGGGCCCGGGCCAACGAGTCTCGTGTGACTCGAACAGCACGGAGGTCCTGTGGTTCGCCGGCTCCGGCAAGCCCGTGCCTCCATACACGTCACCCCAGACATACGCCCCCCGGAACGGGGATAGCAACGGGTCTGGGGGCACGACCACCAGCGGGTCTGTGCGGGTCAGCCCGGCGTAGATGAGCGCCGCGCGCTCGGACGTCAACCCGGTCACCAGAGTGTACGGCGCCCGGACGGCGCTTATCGTGAAGTGGCCATTCGCGTCGGTGAGCACCAGGGGTCGCCCCTCGATGAGCACACCCACTGACACCTGGGGCCTGAGGTACTCGTCGACGACGGTGCCGCTTACGGTGATCGTGTTGTCGGGACCGGAGACGGATGCATCGCTGCAGGCCATGAGCACGACGCCACTCAAAGCCAGCAGGGAGCCGAGGGAGACCGCTTTCATGAGCCTACCCTCCTGACTGCAGTTGTCGGACAGTCCGAGTCACCCGCACTTCCCATGCCACGGCCGGCCTCCGAACGCGCCGCTCACCCTCGCTTGCGCGCCTTCGCCTCCGCCTTGGGTCTGCCCCCTTCCCCCTTCATCTCCTCGACACCCTCCTTCGTCACCCGATGGGAAATGAGCGGGAGCGGCCGCTCCGCGAGCCGGTCCGCGATGACGATGGCCTGCGTCAGCGCCGCAAGCCCAAGCTCGACCCCCGCCGCATCGCGGGCGAACACCGAGGCGATCGGCTCGCCGGCCAGGACTTTATCGCCCGGCTTCACGGTGATGACGAACCCGACCGAATGGTCGACGCTGTCCTCGACCTTCTGGCGGCCGCCGCCGAGCGCGATGATCGCGCGCCCGATGGTGCGCGGCTCGACGCGCGTCACGACGCCCGTCTCCTGCGCCTTGTAGATCTCGACCGCCTGCGCCTGCGGCAGCCCCGACGGGTCCTCCACGATCTTGGGGTTCCCGCCCTGCGCTTCGATGACCTGCTGGAGTTTTTCGGCCGCACGGCCGGAGCGCAGGGTCTCTTCGAGGCGCTTGCGGGCCTTCGCGGCGGTCTTCTCGACGCCGGCGAGCAGCAGCATCTCCACGCCCAACGCGTACGTCACCTCGAGGAGATCGGCCGGTCCTTCGCCGAGCAGCGTTTGGATCGCCTCCTCCGTTTCGAGCGCGTTGCCGCAGGCCCGGCCGAGGGGCCGGTCCATCGCCGTGAGGAGCGCCACCGTGGGGCAGCCGCGATCCACTCCGAGGGCGATCATGGTGCGCGCCAGCTCGAGCGCCGTCTCCGTCGGCGGCAGGAACGCCCCGCCGCCGTGCTTGACGTCGAGCACCAGGCCCGTGAGCCCTTCGGCCAGCTTCTTCGACATGATGCTCGCGGCGATCAGCGGGATCGCCGCGACGGTGCCGCTGACGTCGCGCAGGGCGTAGAGCTGCTTGTCGGCGGGAGCGATTTCAGGCGTCTGGCCGAGCATCGCGCAGTGCAGCTTCAGGACCTGCGCCTTGGCCTCGGCGAGGGAGAGCCCGGTGCGGAACCCGGGGATGGCCTCGAGCTTGTCGAGCGTCCCGCCGGTGTGCCCGAGCCCGCGCCCCGACATCATCGGGACGGCGACCCCGCACGCGGCCACTAGGGGCGCGAGGACCAGGGAGACCTTGTCGCCGACGCCGCCGGTCGAGTGCTTGTCGACGCGCGGGACGGGCCAGCCGTCGAAGGCGAGGCGATCGCCGGAGCTCAGCATGGCGTCGGTCAGCGCGCCGAGCTCGGCGCGCTCCAGCCCGCGCCACAACACGGCCATGAGCAGCGCCGACATCTGATAATCGGGCACCGCCCCCGCGGTGTATGCGGCGATCAACTCACGCCACTCGGCCGGGGTCAGGACGCCGCCGTCCCGCTTGCGCTCGATCAGGGGAACCACGAACATTTACCGCCCTCGATCGCTCTGGAGTTGCTGATGCACGTCCTGCGTTGTGTGTCGCTCCTCGCCCTCACCGCGGCGCCGCTCGCCGCGCAGACCGCCGCCGAGCACATCGCCCGCGGGGACAGCGCGCAGCCGTTCCTGCACCCCGACGTCGCGCTGCGGCACTACCAAGCGGCCCTGGCGCTCGACTCGCTGAGCTTCGAGGCCAACTGGAAGGCGGCCCGGGCGATCAGCGACGTGGCGAAACAGCTGCTGGGTGATTCCCTGAAGGATCGGCGCGACAGTCTTTACTCCATCGGTCGCACTTATGCCGAGCGGGCCCTCCGGGCCGACTCGACCAGGGCGGAGGGGCATTACGCCATGGCGCTGGTGCTGGGGCGCCTGTCGCGCACCCGTGGCGGCAAAGAGCGGGTCCGCTTCGCGAAGATCATCTTCGATGAAGCGACGCGGGCCGTCCAGATCGATTCGACCCTCGATCCCGCCTACCACATCCTCGGCGCCTGGCACGCGGAGGTGAAGCGGCTCTCCGGCTTCACGCGCTTCTTCGCCAAGATGCTGTTCGGCGCCGGGTTCATGAGCCGGGCGAACTGGGACGACGCGGTCAAGAACCTCGAACGCGCGGTGGCCTTGAACCCGCGCCACATCTATCACCGGCTCGAGCTCGCGGAGGTGTACGGGGACATCGGGCAATACGCGAAGGCCCGCGAGCAGTACGACACCATAGCCACCCTCCCGATCGGCGACGCGATGGACGATTACTACCAGCGGGAAGCCGCCGAGCACCTCGCCGAGATCCGGGACAAGAAAGACAAGACCTGACGGCCGACGTCCAGCGCGAAGCTACCGCGCACCGAAGAGGGGAGCAATGGCTTGACGCGCCCTCCGCTCCGGGGCGAAACTAGACGCCATGTCCGTCTCCACCACCCTCACACCAGCGGAAGCCGAGCGACTCGCCGCACGCGTGGCCGAGCTCGAGCACGAGCGCAAGCATCTCCTCGCCGTCATCGAAATCCTCAAGGACATCTCCGGATCGCTACACTTCGTGGACATCCTGCAGGCGATCGCGCGCAAGCTCGGCGAGGCGTTCGGCCTCGACCGCTGCTCGATTTTTCTCACTGAGCGCGGCGGCAAATCGGCGCGGCTCGTGGCGTCGTACGAGGACCCCACGATCCGCAACTATCTGGTGGATCTGGACCGCTATCCGGAGCTGCGCCGCGCGATCCAGGGCGGGGAGACGGTGTTCATCGCCGACGCCGCGACCGATCCTTCGCTCAAGCACGTCAAATCAGAGTTGATCAACCGCCGCGTGAAGTCCATCACCGTCGTGCCGATCAATTGGCGCAGCGCCGCCATCGGCGCGATCTTCCTGCGCACCTTTCGCGACGGGCCGACCTTCTCCGACGCCGACGTGCAGTTCGTGCAGGTCGTCGCCGCGCTGACGGCCCAGACCCTGCGGAACGCCCACCGCTACGAGCGACTGCTGCAGCGGCAGCACCAGTCGGACGATCACCTGCGGAGCGTGGAGCTCGAGCGCGTGGCGCTGCTCGCGTTCCTGCGGCGGCTGCTCGAGTCCTTCGGCCAGCGGGAGGGCACCGGGGCGGAAGGGCTGCTGTCCCACGCCTCGACCGAAGAGCTCGACCGCCTCGTGGGCGTCGCGATGGCGGTCATTCAGGAAGAAGCCAAGGGCCGGTGACGGACGCGGCGGCCCGGGCCGCCGAGCTGCGGCGGATCCTCGAGCGCGCCAACCACGCGTACTACGTGCTCGACCGGCCGGAGATGTCGGACGCCGAGTACGACCGGATCTTCCAAGAGCTGCTCGAGCTCGAGCGCACGCATGCGGAGCTGCGCACCCCCGACAGCCCCACGCGCCGCATCGGGGCCGAGCCTTCCCCGGCCTTCCAGAAGCACCGCCACCTGGTGCCCATGCTGTCGCTCGCCAACGCGTTCAGCGCCGAGGCGCTGACGGCGTGGGAGGAGCGCAACGCGCGGCTCGTCCCCGAAGTGGTCGGCGCCGGCTACACGCTCGAGGTGAAGATCGACGGGGCCGCCGTGAGCCTGACCTACGAGGACGGCGTGTTCGTCACGGGCGCCACGCGGGGCAACGGTATCGAGGGGGAGAACGTGACCCCGAACCTCCAGACCGTCCTCGACGTCCCGCTCAAACTCCAGGGCGGTGGCTGGCCCCAGAAGATGGAAGTGCGGGGCGAGGTGTACCTGTCGAAGTCGCGCTTCGCACAACTCAACCGCGAGCGGGAACAGGCCGGTGAACCGCCGTTCGCGAACCCGCGGAACGCGGCCGCGGGCGCGCTGCGCCAGCTGGACCCGAAGATCACGCGCGCGCGGCGGCTGCGGATCTTCTGCTTCCACGTGGAGGCCCCCGGCCAGAAGCTGCCCTTCGACACGCAGCACGACCTGCTCGAGCAACTCGGGCGCTGGGGCTTCCCGGTCGAGCCGAACCACGCGCTGGTCCCCGACCTCCCGGCGGCCCACGCGGAGATCACGAGGCTCGAAGCGCTGCTGCCGACCCTCGATTACGGGGCGGACGGCGTGGTGGTGAAAGTGAATCCGCGCGCGCTGCACGCCGAGCTGGGCACCGTCGGGGACCGCGAGCCGCGCTGGGCGATTGCGCGCAAGTTCGCTCCGGAAGTGCAGGTGACCAAACTGCTCGACATCCGCATCAACGTAGGCCGCACCGGAGCCCTGAATCCCTACGCCGTGCTCGAGCCGGTGGAGATCGGCGGCGCGACCGTGTCGCAGGCGGCCCTCCATAACGCCGACCTGATCGCGGCCAAGGACATCCGCATCGGCGACTGGGTGGAAGTGACGCGCGCCGGCGAGGTCATCCCCCAGGTGCTCGGCCCCGTGCGCGAGCGACGGACCGGAGAGGAGCGGCCGTTCGTGATGCCGGAGAAGTGTCCGGTCTGCGGGTCCCGCGTCGAGCACCCGCAGGACGAAGTCATGACCTATTGCCCCAACGTCTCCTGCCCCGGCCGCGTGCTCGAGGGGATCGTGTACTTCGCCTCGCGGGGGGCGATGGACATCCGCGGCCTCGGCTACGAGCGCGTGCGCGCCCTCCTCCACGCAGAGTTCATCGAGAACGTCGCCGACCTCTACGATCGCGACCGGGTGAGCCTGGCCCGGCTGCTCACCCTCGACGGGTTCGCCGAGAAGTCCGCCCAGCAGCTCCTCGCCGCGATCGACGCCTCCAAGAGCCGGCCGCTCTCGACGCTGCTGTTCGCGCTCGGCATCCGGCACGTCGGCGCGGCGGGCGCCAAGCTCCTCGCGCGGCACTTCGGGTCCATGAGCCGCCTCGCCAAGGCCGCCGCCGAAGACATCGGCACGATCCGCGGCATCGGCCCGGCGATCGCCGAAGCCGTCGCCGGATTCTTCGCCGAGCCCCGCAACCGCAAGTTGATCGCGCGGCTGGAAAAGCTGGGCCTCACGATGACCGAGCCCTCCGCCGCCGCCGGCGAGGGCGGCGGCCCGCTGGCGGGGCAGACCTACGTCATCACCGGCACCCTCCCCTCGCTGTCCCGGACCAAGGCCCAGGAGCTCATCGAGGCGGCCGGCGGCCACGTCACCGACAACGTTTCCAAGAAGACGACCGCGGTGGTGATGGGGGCGGACGCCGGGTCCAAACTGGAGAAGGCCCGGGCGCTCCGCGTCCCCGTCATCGACGAGGCCGAACTGTTGCGCCGCGCGAGCGGAAAGCAGTAAGTTGGCGACCGTCATGAGCGCCTCCACGGCGGGGAACGGCCTCGCCATCGGCCGCAGCGGGCTCCGCCAGCTGCGCGCCAGCCTGTTGACCCACACCCCCGACCAAGCCATCACCGTCCTCCAGGAAGCGGGGTACGCGTCCGGCCAGGATGTGTACGAGGCGTTCTGCACCTGGCTGCGCGGCCGCCACGGCGTGCAGGCGCCTCAGGACCTCGACGCCAACCTGCTGAGCGACGCGCTCTCGGGGTTTTTCCGGGACCACGGATGGGGGACGCTCGCCGTGCAGGCTGTCGGCGGCGCCGCCCTGGCCGTCGACAGCCCCGACTGGGCCGAGGCCGATCCCGGCACCGCCCAGGCCCCGATGTGCTTCTTCACGGCGGGGATGCTCGCGGATTTCCTCGGCCGCCTGGCCGGCGAGACGGTGTCGGTGATGGAGGTCGAGTGCCGCAGCCGCAACGACGCCCGCTGCCGATTCCTGTCCGCGCGACCCGAGGTGCTGCAGCGGGTCTACGAGCGGATGACCGAGGGGAAGGGGTACGAGGAGGCGCTCGGCGCGGGGTGAGCCCCGCGGCGAAGCTGCGGACCGCCGGCCCTGGTGATGGCGCCGCCATCGCGGCGCTGCACCTCGCCTCGCAGCGCGCCGCCTACCGGGGGATCGTTCCCGCGGAACTGATCGAGCATCCCGACCTCGCCGAGCGCACCCGCGACTGGGAGGAGACCCTCCTCGCGGCGGCAGGCCCAACGTTTCTCCTCGAAGACGGCGGTCGGCTCATCGGGTTCTGCTACGCGCGCCCCAGCCCCGACGCGGACCTCGACTCGCACATCACCGCGGAGATCTCGAACCTTCACGTGAGTCCCACGCGGCGGGGCCGCGGGCACGGGTCCGTCCTGTTCGCGACGGCGCGCCGCTGGGCGGAAGGCCGATTTCGGGACCTCACCCTGTGGGTGCTGCAGGAGAATCGGCCGGCGCGGGACTTCTACGAGAAGCTGGGGATGGCGCCGGACGGCGCGGCGCGCACGTATCACGGGTCGGATGTCCGGGTGATACGGTACCGGCTCACCCTCTCACCTCCGAGCGACACTCACCCCCTCAAGTAACAGCGATGGGGCGAACCGCGTGCCGAGCCACCGTCCGTCGCTTCCGAATCCGCCGATGCGCTTGAGCAGCTCGTAGACGTTCCCCGCGACGGCGGCGTCCTTGACTCGGCCGGTGATCTCGCCGCGCTCGACCCGGTAGGCGAGCGCCACCGGATGCGAAAACGTCCCGCCGATCACGTTCCCCTGCCCCACGCCGATCAGGTCCTCGACGATCAGACCGTTGCGCAACCCCGCCGCCAGACCCCCACCCGGTTGCCAGGCGTCCGTCGCCGGTTGCCCGTTGGTGCCCACGAGGAGATTCGTGTACGCGATGCCCGGCTTGCCGAAAATGCCCCGGCGGCCGTGGCCGGTGCTCGTCGTTCCCGCGCGCGCGGCCGTCTCCAGATCATAAACGAACTGCCGCACCACGCCCTCCTCCACGAGCCGCAGGGGGCTGGACGGCACCGCTTCGTCGTCGCAGGGCCGGGAGCCGGCGCGACCGGCGGCGAGCGGGTCGTCGGTGAGCGAGAAGCGTTCGTCGAACACTCGCTCACCCGTTTTCCCGCCGAGCGGCGAAACGCCCTGCAGCACAGCCTTCCCCGACAGCGCCTGCTCGAGCGGCAACAGGATCGCCGCCAGGCCGGCGGGAGTGAAGATCACCGGGAGCGCCCCTTCCGGCGGCTCGACGACCGTCAGGGCGAGCTCGAGCCGCGTCGTGACGGAACGTACCAGCGCGTCCAGGTCGGCGGCGCTCGGCAAGGCGGCGCCGACGTACTGGTCGTACACCATGAGCACGTCGTCCCCCGCGATGCGGGTCAGATCCACGCCGACGCCGACCCCGGTGGCCCGGTAGCCCCCCGCCGCCCCGGCGGTGTTGGCGATCTCAGTCTCCGAGACTTCGCGCTCGATCGCGACATTGAGCTGACACCCGTCGCGATTCAATCGCGCTACGAGCTCCTGCCCGACGCCGATGAGGGCGGCGAGGGAGGCGTTCGCAGCGCCGTCGCTAAACGTGGGGACGTGGGGAAGTGGGGACGGGGGCGGGAAGGTGAGGTTGAGGGCTTCCCCGAGAGCCGCCGAGGCGAGCGCCCGGTCGAGCAGGCCGTCCGTTGCGGTGTCGGCGGCGGTGGTGCCGGCCACGCCGACGCGGCCGTCCTTCACGACGCGAAGGTTGACGCCGGCTTCTTCGGTGGTCGTCGCGCTCTTCAGGCGGCCCGATTCGAACGCCAGGGCGGTGCGCTCTTCGCGGCGCCACAGCGCGTCACCGCCCTGGGCGCGCCGGCGCACGGCGCCGAGCAGCTCGGCGATCACGCCGCGACGTCTCCCCCGACGAGGGCCTCCTCGATCCGCACGTGGGGTGCGCCCTCGGTGACCGGAAGGGGAAACTGGCCGCCCTTGCCGCACCCGCCGCCCATCTGGTTCCACTGGAAGTCGCCCGCCACGCGCTCGATGCGGTCGAGCGTCTGGAACAGGTTGCCGGCCAGCACGACATCCTTGACCAGCTCGGCCACGTGGCCGTCGCGGATCATGTAGCCGTAGGCGGCGGTGAAGGAGAAGTTCTCGAGCAGCGTCTGCCCGCCGAACGCTCCGCACGCGTACACCCCCAGGGGGATGTCCTTGATGAGCTCCGCGAACGTGCCCCCGCCCCGGCTGGCGGCGATGTAAGTGTTGGTCATCCGCACAATCGGCGCGTGCCGGAACGACAGCGCCCGGGCGTTGCCGGTGGGCCGCTCGCCGAGCCGCGCGGCCGTCTCCCGGGAATGCAGGCGACCGACGAGGATGCCGTCTTTGATCAGCGCGGTGTCCTGGGTGGGGGTGCCTTCGTCGTCGAAGGGCGAGGTGCCTCGCAGCCCGGCCACCGCGCCGTTGTCCCCGACGTTGAGCACCGGCTTTCCGAAGCGACGCCCCAGCGTCATCATCTCGCGCGCCTGGGGATTCTCATACACGAAGTCGGCCTCCGAGAGGTGCCCGAACGCCTCGTGGATGAACACGCCGCCGAGCTCGGGGTCGAGCACCACGGGGTAGGTGCCGCCCTTGACGCCGGGCGCGTCGAGCAGCGCGACGGCCCGCTCGGCGACGGCCCGGAAGCCGGTCTCCCGTCCCTGCGCGGCGTTCCAGCCCTTGCGGTAGCCCAGCGACTCCAGCCCCTTCTCGATCACGCCGTCCCGCCGGGCGATGGCCGTCCCCGAGAGCACGACTTCGGGGCGCAGTTGGTAGATGAGCGTGCCTTCAGAGTTCGCGTACCAGACCTCGCTGACCTCGTCGCGGTAGCTGGCCTGGGTGTCGACGACGCGGTCGCCGACGGCGAGCATCGCGCCGTTGTACGCCTCGAGCAGGCGCTTCTTCTCGGCGAGGGGGACGCCCCGCACGTCGCCGTCCAAGTCGAGGACGGCGTCGGCTTCGCGGGGGAAGACCTCGGCGAGGCGGATCGGGGCGTCGAGGCGCACGGCGCGGGACAGCTCGCCGGCGCGGGCCACCATGGCGGGGAGCCGGTCCAGGGAAGTGAACGACGCGACCCCCCAGCCGCAGCCTTTGTGCAGGACGCGCACGAAGCCGCCGACGTCCTCGCTCGCGGTCGCGGCCTCGAGGCGGCGGCCCCGGAACGCGACGGCGGAGCTCCACGTCCGCTCGACGCGGATTTCGCGGTAATCGGCTCGGGAAGACTTCAGCGCGTCGCGGAGACGATCCTTCACTGGCCCAGCTCGCGGAGTTTTTCCGCGTAGTCGGGCCGCATGACGATCTCGCCGTCCACGATGACCTCACGATCCCAAGGCAGGATGATGAAGCTCTCGGTCTCGAGCGCGCAGTAGTCGGGCGCGAACGGTCCGGTGCGGAACGAGACCGCCGTCTTGACGAACGCGGGCTTGAGCTCGCGCACCGCGTGCAACGCCAGCTTCATGGTGTCGCCGCTGTCGCACGTCTCGTCCACGATGAGGACCTGCCGACCGGTCACGAGGGCCGGCGGGCCCGCGATCACCACCGGGCGGCTGCCGCTGTCGGCGCGGGTGATCGCCATCGACGCGAAGTCGCACTGCAGGATGCTGGAAATGACGGCGCCCGGGATCACCCCGGCTTTCGCGATGCCGAGCACGAGGTCGGGTTCGTAATCGCGGTACACCTTGAGCGCGAGCGCGCGACACAGCTCCCCGAAGAACGGCCAGTCCACCTGCAGCACCCCGGTGGGCGAGTGGCGCCCGGGGCGCGAGGAGCGCGGAGCGGGAAATCGCGGCACGGCGGGCATGGGAGGGGAAGCTACGTTGCGGACGCGGGAGGCCGCAAGCTATTTTCGGCACATGGGTTTCTGGCGCCGGCTGTTCGGCGGTTCGTCCCGCGACGATCTCAAACCCCAGCGTCTCGATTATCTCAACGAGGCGCTCGCGCTCGAGCGGCAGGGCGATTACGACGCCGCCCTCACGTCCTACCGTCTGGCGGTGCGGGATCATCCCAACGATGCGCGCATCCTGCAGAACATGGCGATCTGTTTCACCAAGACCGGCCGCATCGATGAGGCAATCCGCCACTACCGTCGCGCGCTGGAGCTCGATACCGCGCTGGCCGGCGCCCACTACGGCCTCGCGTTCCTGCTGTTAAAGCGCGGCGACCCCGATGGCGCGGCGCAACACCTCAAGGCCTTCCTCATCCAGCCGCCCAAAGGTCCCGACGCTCAGAAGTGGGTGGAGCACGCGACCAATGCGCTCCGGGACATGGGCGTGACGCCACCCACCTCTCCACCCCTCTCTGCGGAGGCGCCCTGACCCGGCGCGACCGCGCGCGCGTCGCTCTCTGCCTCCTCGCCGCGGCCGCCTGCGGAAAGCTGGGGACGGACTTGAACGCCATCGTCGCGCTGGACGTGAGCCTGCCCGACAGCGCGCGCGTCGAGGTGGGCGACGACACCCTCGTGCCCCGCGCCCGGGCGCTCGACGGCCACGGCGACTCGGTCGCCGCCACGATCGTGTGGGCGCGGCTCGACACGACGATCCAGGTGCTCGACAGCTTCACCGGCGCCACCGTCGGGCTCATCGGCGGGCAGACCGGCCGCCTCCAGGCCCGCGTCGGCAACCTGCGCTCGAATCCCCTCACCCTCACCGTGCAAGCGCCGCTCGACTCCATCACCGCCGCCGGGCCACTGCGCAGCACGGTGACGGTGAGCACCCCCGACTCGCTCTCGGATTCGTTGCAGGTCCAGGCGTACGCCACTCCCGGGAGCAACGCGCTGAACTTGACGAATCGGCGCATCGTCTTCACCGCCGCCGTCTATCCGGGCGGCACGACGACCGACACCTTGGTCCCCAGAGACACGATCCGGACCACCAGTGGCGGCCTCGCCGTGGTGCAGGTGCGATACACCGGCGGTGCCCGGCCCGACTCGATCGTGATCACGGCGACGGCCCGCCACCACGACGGGAGCATCGTCCCCGGCTCGCCGATCACTTTCGTCGTGGGGTTCCTGCCATGAAGAAGGGGACGCTGACCCAGCTGTTTTTCGAGACCATGACTCGGTATGCCGACACGTTGCCGTGCGCGTACCGGGCCAAGGTCGGCGGCGCCTGGCAGGCCATCACGCACCGCGACGCCGAGCGGCGATCCCGCCAGCAGGCGATCGGGCTGCGCGAGCTGGGGATCCAGCCAGGCGACCGGGTGGCGATCCTCTCGGAGACGCGCGTGGAGTGGGCGCTCGCCGACTTCGCATGCCTGTGCGCGCAGGCGGTGGACGTCCCCATCTACCCCACGCTCACCACCAAGCAGATCGAGTACATCCTCAGCGATTCCGGCGCGGTGGGCGTGTTCTGCTCCACCGCCGAGCAGGTCGCGAAGGTGGTGGAGGTGAAGACCCATCTGCCCGCCCTGAAGCACCTCGTGGCGTTCGAGAGCGCAGCTGCACGACCTGGCGTGACACTCCTCGGCGACCTCGAAGCGAAGGGCAAGGCGGCGGAGCACCGGTACCCGCACTTCAAGGAGGAAGCCCTGGCCGTCTCGCCCGACGCCTTGGCGACGCTGATCTACACCTCCGGCACCACCGGGGACCCCAAGGGCGTGATGCTCTCGCATGACAACATCTGGAGCAACGTCCAGGCGGTGCTCCAAGTGCTGGACCTGGGCGACGCGGAACAGTGTCTCGCGATGCTGCCGCTGAGTCACATCTTCGAGCGCATGGTGGACTACACGCTGATGCAGGCGGGGGTGATCATCAACTACGCGGAATCATTCGACAAGGTCGCGGCGAACCTGAGCGAGGTGCACCCCACGATCGTCGTCTCGGTGCCGCGCCTGTACGAGAAGGTGTATGCCCGCGTCCTGGAGAACGCCCTCTCCGGCTCCGCGATCAAGCGCAAGATCTTCTTCTGGGCGAAGCGGGTCGGCGAGCAGTGGGCGAACCACCGTCTCGCGGGCGTCTCCATCCCTCCCTGGCTCGCGTTCCGGCGCGCCATCGCCGACCGGCTGGTGTTCGCGAAGCTGCGCGCCCGGACCGGAGGCCGCATCAGGTTCTTCGTCTCCGGCAGCGCCCCGCTCTCGGTGGAGATCGCCAAGTTCTTCTTCAGCGCCGACCTGCCGATCATCGAGGGCTATGGGCTGACGGAGACCTCGCCGGTGCTGACGCTGAACCCGATCGACCGCCCCAAGCTGGGCACGGTGGGACCGGTGGTCCCGGGCGTGCAGCTCAAGATCGCTTCCGATGGAGAGATCCTCGCCAAGGGCCCCAACATCATGAAGGGCTACTACAACAAGCCCGACGAGACCAAGGCGGTCTTCGACGCCGATGGGTGGTTCTGCACCGGCGACATCGGCGAGCTCGACGGGGACGGCTATCTCAAAATCACGGACCGCAAGAAAGACCTCCTGAAGACCGCGGGCGGGAAGTACATCGCCCCGCAGCCGATCGAGAACCAGGTCAAACTCAACAAGTTCGTCGCCAACGCCGTAGTGCTCGGCGACAAGCGCAAGTTCCCGATCATCCTCGTCGTCCCCAATTACGAGCAGCTGGAGAAGTGGGCGGCGACCCGCGGGCTCACGGCCGGGTCGCACCCCCAGCTGCTGGCGCTCGCCGACGTCAAGGCGAAGCTCGAGCGCGAGGTGATGGGCCAGCTACGAGAGCTCGCCAAGTACGAAATGCCCAAGAAGGTGGTGCTGATCGAGAACGACTTCACCATTGAGTCGGGGGAGCTGACGCCGACGCTCAAGGTGAAACGTCGCGCCGTGGAGGCGCACTACAAAGCCGTGATCGACCAGGCGTACGCCGAGGCGGACAAGATGGCGGCGGCGATCGAGGGCTGAAGCCCGTCGGACGGTCGGACTGTCGGACAGAAAACCTACCTCTTCTCTCCTACAAACAGGCCCTGCCCAGTGGCGAGCTGTGTGACGCCGTCGGGTCGCGCGGTTTCGTTTTCGATGACCAGCCGACGACCAGGGAGTAGTACCCGACGCGATTCAGCGAGCCAGGCGGCGCCGCTCGACTCGCTCCCCACCACGACGCCGCGGGCGATGGCGTCACGCAGCGGGATCTTCTTCTCGCAGACCAGCAGGCTCAGCACCGGTAGCTCTTCGACATCGGGCGGCGGGTTGATGCCGAGGAAGTGAATGCCGCCCATCAAGGCGGCGAGCCCAACTGCGTGACGGGCGGCAAAGCCCAGGAGCACGACGTAGCCGCCGGGGCCGGAGAGATCGAGGAGGGCCTGGAGAGTCTGTGAGTCGGGATGGGGGATGGGGGATGCGGAATGGGTCAGTGCGGGGCCCCTTCCCGCATCCCGCATCCCCCCTCCCGAGAAGTTCACGATGCCGTTCACGATCTCGTACTCCTTCTGGCACACGGGACACCCGACGACGCCCGCCCGCACCATCCGTCCCGACATCTCGCCCGTCGACAGCACCAGGAATTCTTCCCGGTGCGCCTCAGGGCAGCGCAGCATTTCCGTCAGCTCAATGTGCATCGGGCCGGAACTCGACCCACGTCAGCTTCCCCGCAGCGACGCGTATCCGACGCAACACCTTCTTGCCTTCGATCTCGACGCCGAGGGTGTAGTCGCCCGGCGGGACGTCGGAGATGGCGAAGTGCTCGTGGTAGACGGGGTCCGCGTGATTGCGCGGTCCATAGGTCTCGATGAACGAGAACGGAGTCTCCTCCGGCTCCGGCTTCACGAGCCCGTAGATATGCGCCTGGGGGACGGGCTGGCCTTGGGAGTCCCACACTTGCCCGGCAACGAGCCCGGTGCCCGGGAGCGGGGCGATCCACAGCTCGGGGTTGGTATTGAAGGGCGGATAGCGAACGTCGGGGTCGACGATCTTGCTCGAGTCGGTCGTGGGGGCGGCGTGTACCTCGAGGTGCAGGTGATCGTTCGTCGCGCGGCCGGTGTTGCCGACCAAGGCGATGATTTCGCCGGCGCGGACGCGGTCGCCGACCTGCTTCAGCAGGCGCGTGTTGTGATAGTAGACGGAGAAGAGAAAGAGTTGTCGGTTGTCGGTCGTCAGTTTTCGGTCGTGGCGGATGGCGATGGTGTTCGCCCCCGCCTCGGCCGGCCCCGAGTAAATGACCACGCCGTCGCCGATGGCGTGCACGGGCGTGCCGTCGGGGTTGTTGAACTCGACGCCCTGGTGCGGCTGGAAGTTGCCGCCCATGGTCGAGCCGAAGCGGTAGGTCTGGTCGATGAACGATTGGTCCGTGAGAGCAATGGGGCGGCGGAACCAGGTGTGGCGCGATGCGCTCGGCAGCGCCGTGAGCTGGGGCACAACGGTAGCCCAGGACGGAGAGAGGCACGGGACGCTGTCCGGAGTCCACCTTGGCAATAACCCCCAAGCCGTTCCCACGACAGAGCCGAGGACGATGGGGTCGAGAAAGGCCGTCTCGACGCGGACCTCAGGGGCACCACAGAGGGTGATCGTCATGTGCCACGCGTGGAATTCGTGGGTGAAGGCGGGCTCGCGCGCGAGGTGGGCAGAATCCGATTTGCTCGGCAGGGCGGTGTGTTGCCACGAGCGGCCGCCATCCGCCGAGATAGCGTCTCCGCGCAGATAACTCACCACGAGCTTGCCGCTCGCCAGCTTAAGAATCCCGTACGTGTACTGGTTCTGGATCCGCCCCATCACCGGATCCTTCGCCGTCGTCGCCCCCGCCGAGTCCGTGATCACCGCCCACGTCTTGCCGTCGTCGCTGGTGACCTTGACCCCGTCCGCAGTCGAGATGTACGTCGTGTCACCCAACGTGAAGATTCCGTTCGGCGCCACG
>QHVC01000057.1 GCA_003222205.1 Gemmatimonadota bacterium
CTTCGACGACCCGGAGTAACGCCTGGTTCAGAAGCTGGATCGAGTCGGCGTCCTTGAACCGCGGGTCGTCGCTCGGGAACAGTCGGCCGATGTCGCCCAGCCCCGCGGCGCCGAGCAGCGCGTCGGTGAGGGCGTGGGCCACGACGTCGGCGTCGGAGTGGCCGGCCAGCCCTTGCTTGTGCGGGATCTCGACGCCGCCCAAGATGAGCTTGCGGCCTTTGGCGAATTGGTGCGAGTCGTAGCCGATCCCGACGCGCATGTCAGGGACGCTTCAAGATGCGGATGGCGAGGTGGGCGGCGTTCTTGGCGTTGTCGATCCCCACCGTGCCGACGGGGACGCCGGGCGGCAGCTGCGCGATCGCCAGCAGCGCGTCCATGCCGTTCAACGGTCCCGACGCGAACGGCACGCCGATGACCGGGAGATCCGTGAGCGACGACGCGTAGCCCGGCAGCGCGGCGGAGAGCCCAGCCCCCGCGATGATCACTTTGAAGCCCTTGCCCCGAGCCCCCGACACCAGCTTGCCCGTTTCTTCCGGTTGCCGGTGGGCCGACGAGACGTGGAACTCATACGAGACGCCCGCCTTCGAGAGCACCTCGAACGCGGGCTCGATGCGGGGCTTGTCGCTCTCGGAGCCGACGACGATCAGCACGTCAGGCATCCCCATCCCCCATCCCGCATCCCCCATCCCGGCCCTTCATGCCGCATCCTCCAGGACGGTGTAATCCTGCTTGCGCTGCTTCGGCGTGTACCCCGCGTCCGCGATCAGCCGCCGCATCTCGGGGAGCGTCATGCGCCACGTCGTGCCCGCGGCCGAGACCACGTTCTCTTCCATCATGAGGGACCCGAAGTCGTTGGCCCCGAAGCGCAGCGCCACCTGGCCGATCTTCGGACCCATCGTCACCCACGACGCCTGGATGTTGGGCACGTTGTCGAGCACGAGCCGGGCGATCGACTGGGTGCGCAGGTACGTCACGGCGTCGGTCTTGCCCAGGTGCTCCAGCTCGGTGTGCTCGGGCTGCAGCGGCCAGCAGATGAACGCCGTGAAGCCGCGGCTCTGCGCCTGGGTCTCACGCACGCGCACCAGATGCTCGATCCGGTCGGCGAGCGACTCGCCCAGGCCGAACATCATTGTGACGGAGGTCTTGAGGCCCAGCCGGTGGGCGATCGCCATCACCTCGAGCCAGCGGTCGGCGCCGGCCTTTTTCTTCGCGACCTGGTCGCGGATCTCCTGGACCAGGATCTCGCCGCCGCCGCCGGGGATCGAATCGAGCCCCGCGGCCATCAATTCCTTCAATACCTCTTCGATCGACATCCCGAAGCGGCCCGCGAAGAAGTCGATCTCCGACGGCGAGAACGCGTGGATGTGGATCGGGTGGTGGCGCTTGATGTAGCGCAGCAGGTCCAGGTACCACGCGAACGGGATGTAGGGGTTGTGCCCCCCCTGCATCAGGATCTGCACGCCGCCCAGCGCCTTCACCTCGTCGATCTTGCGGCCGATCTCCTCGAAGGAGAGCACGTAGCCTTCGAGATGCTTGGGCCGCCGGTAGAACGCGCAGAACTTGCAGTCGGCGACGCAGACGTTGGTGTAGTTGATATTGCGGTCGATGATGTAGGTGACGACGTTCTCGGGGTGCAGCTGCCAGCGCCGCGCGTCGGCGAGCCGGCCCAGCTCGAGCAGCGGCGCCTTCTCGTAGAGCTCGAGGAAGCTCTTGAACTCGGAATCCGCGCGATTCACCATGGTCACGCCACGTGCAGGAACTGCAGGGAGCCGTCGGGCACGACCCCGCGCGCCGCGAGGCGGCGGAAGAAGTCGGTGAGCCCGGCGAGGTGCTTGTAGGTGAGGGCGTAGTCGAGCCCGCTGAGGTACTCGAGGCACGTTGCGCGAGGCACGTTGCACGCCGTTGCAGCCGCCGTCGCGAGCACGTCCAAATGGGCTAGCCCCCAATCGCGCGACGCGAGCAGGGCTTGGTGAGCCCGGCGCACCGCCGCGGGGTCAGCCGCGCGCCTGGCCGCCCAGACGGCGAACACAAACGGCAACCCCGTCCAGCGCTTCCATTCTTCGCCCAGATCGTAGCGGTGTGGGTACGTGCCCCGCTGTGCCAGGAGCAGCGCCGGGTCGCCGATGACGAGCACGGCATCATGGGGCAGCTCGGCGAGATGGTCGAGGTCGTCGGCTTCCGCGCGCGCCTCGACGAAATTGGGCCGCACCTTCCACACGTCGCGGCACAACAAATCCAGCAGAGCCACCGAGGTTCGAGACGAAGCGCTGAGTAGAACCGTCCGACCGTCCAACTGTCCGACCGTCCGACGACTCAAGAGCGCCACGCTGCGCACCGGCCCGTCGCACGAGATCGCGAGGTCGGGCAGCAGCACCAGCTCCTTGCCGTGGCGCGCGTACTCGACCGCGCTGATCACCGACACATCCAGCTCCCCGGCCACGAGCAGGTCGTTCAGCTCCGCCGGCGTCCCCGTCACCAGCTCGGCGGGGAGCTTGACCTCGCCCCGGTCGATCCCGGCATAGACGGGATAGCAGTTGATGTAGCCGATGCGGCCGAGTCTCATTCGGCGCTATCCACGATTGCCGTCGCTGCCCGCCTTGCCGCCCTTGCCGTCTTCCGATGCTCGATCTTGAATAGCTCCCCCAGCGGGGCCGGCCCTTCGGGCCGCACCGCGTGCCGCCCCGGCACCCAGTCCTCGAACGTGCGCACCGGCTGATATAACGAATCGCGCTCCACCGGTGTCTTCCCCGCCCCGCGCACCAGGGCGATGATCTCGTCGTACGACAGCCACATCTGCGTCGCCGCGCCCGCTTCGTGATAGACGCGCTCGAAGACGACCGTGCCCTCTAAGTCGTCGCAGCCGAACGAGAGCGCCACCTGCGAGATGAACGGCGTCACCATCGGCCAGTGCGTCTTGACGTGCGGGATGTTGTCGAGCACGAGCCGGCCCACGGCGATGTTCTTGAGGTCGTCGAAGCCCGTCGTCGCCGTGCCCTGGCGCCCCAGCCGCTCGCCCAGCTCGTTGTGGTCGGGGTGATAGGCGAGCGGGATGTAGCACAGGAACCCGTGGGTCTCGTCCTGAAGCGCGCGCAGGGCCAGCAGGTGATCGACGCGGTCCTCGAGCGTCTCCACGTGTCCGTACAGCATCGTGCAGTTCGAGGGGATGCCGAGGCCATGGGCCTCGCGGTGCACGGCGAGCCACTCCTCGCCGGTGAGCTTGCGGTCGGCGATGGTGGCGCGCGCCGCGGGGCTGAACACCTCGGCGCCGCCGCCGGGGAGACTCGTGACGCCGGCATCCCGCATCGCGAGCAACACGTCGCGCACCGACTGTCTCTCGATGCGTGCCAGGTGCGCGACCTCGACCGCCGTGAGCGCCTTGATCATCACGTCGGGGTGGCGCGCCTTGAGCCCGCGGAACATGTCGAGGTAGTACGCGAGCGTCAGCTTGGGGTGTAGGCCCCCCACGATGTGGAACTCGCGCGTGGCGTTGTCCCGCGCCGCATCCGCCTCGGCGAACACTTCGTCGAGCGAGCGCGTGTAGGCGCCATCCTCCCGCGGCATACGCGCGAACGAGCAGAACACGCACGTGTTGCGCAGCACGCACACGTTCGTTGGGTTGATGTGCTGGTTGGCGGCGAAGTAGACGCGGTCGCGGTTGGCGCGGCGGTTGGCGAGATCCGCGAGGCTGCCGACGGTTAACAGATCTGAAGAACGAAACAGGGCGAGGGCGTCATCGCGATCCAGACGCTGGCCTTGTTCGACCTTGGTGACGATGGGTTGCAGGCTCGCGTCGGACGGTCGAACTGTCGGACAGTCTGACAGGTAGGCTTTGTCGCCTAACAGTCCGACGGTCCGACTGTCCGACTGTCCGACATTCACTGCGCTCTCCGTAACGCCAGGGTTACGTTGTGCCCTCCGAATCCGAAGCTGTTGGACAGCGCGACCTCGACCTGGCGCTTCACCGCCTTGTTGGGCGCGCTGTCGAGGTCGCAGGCGGGGTCGGGCGTGAACTGGTTGATCGTCGGCGGAATCACGCCGTCGCGGATCGCGAGCGCGCACACCGCGAACTCCAGTGCCCCCGCCGCGCCGAGCAGGTGCCCGGTCATCGACTTCGTGGAGCCGAACACCAACTTCTTGGCGTGCGGGCCGAACACCGCCTTCACCGCCGCGGTCTCGGCGGCGTCACCGTACGGGGTCGAGGTGCCGTGCGCGTTGACGTAACCCACCTGCTCGGGCCGGATGCCGCCGTCCTTCATGGCGAGCCGCATCGCGTCCTGCGCCCCCGCGCCGTCGGGCGCGGGCGCGGTGATGTGGTAGGCGTCGGCGGTCATCCCGTAGCCCGCCGCCTCGGCGTAGATCTTGGCGCCGCGGCGCTGCGCGTGCTCCCACTCCTCGAGGATCACCGCCCCCGCGCCGTCCCCCATCACGAAGCCGTCGCGGTCTTTGTCGAACGGCCGGCTCGCGGTCGCCGGGTCGTCGTTGCGCTCGGAGAGCGCCTTCATGTTGGCGAAGCTGGCCAGCGCCAGCGGCGTGATCGCGGCCTCGGCCCCGCCGGCGATCATCAGGTCGGCCTCGCCGTGCTGGATGATGCGCAACGCGTCGCCCACCGCGTGGCCGCTCGTCGCGCATGCGGACACCGTGCAGTAGTTCGGCCCTTTGGCGCCGTAGCGCATCGACACCAGCGCCGAGGCGACGTTCGCCATGAACATCGGGACGAAGAACGGGGAGACGCGGTCGGGGCCCTTCTCGAGGTACACCTGGCACTGCTCCTCGAAGGTGGCGAGCCCGCCGGTGCCGCTGCCGATGATCACCCCCACGCGCTTCAAGTCCACCTGGTCCCACGACTTGTCGAGGCAGGCGTCGTTCACCGCCTGCGCCGCGGCGGCGATCGCGAACTGCGCGAACAGGTCGTAGCGCCGGATCTCCTTCTTCTCCAGGTACAGCCCCGGCTCGAACCCCTTCACCTCGCACGCGAACCGCACCGGCAGCCTGGCCGGGTCGAAGCGCGTGATCGGCCCCGCGCCGGAGCGCCCCGCCACGAGCGCGCTCCAGCTGTCGGCGGCGGTGTTCCCCACCGGGGTCACGAGCCCGAGGCCCGTGACGGCGACCCGGCGCGTCACGCCCTATTTCCCCATCTTGTCGTGGAGGTACTTCATGGCGTCGCCGACGGTGCGGAGCTTCTCCGCTTCCTCGTCGGGGATGTCGATGTCGAACTCCTTCTCGAAAGCCATGACGAGCTCGACGGTGTCGAGGCTGTCGGCGCCGAGGTCCTCCATGAAGCTCGCATCGGAGGTGAGCTTGTCCCGCTCGACCCCCAGCTCCTCGACGATGATGTCTTTGACCTTCTCCTCGAGCTGCTTCATGTCCATTGCCATGATCAACCCTCAGGGAGGTAAGGGGTCGGACTCCGGGTTACATCACCATGCCGCCGTCGACGACCAGCACCTGACCCGTAATGTAGCTCGCCAGGTCGGAGGCGAGAAAGAGCACTGCGGCGGCAACGTCGGCGCCCCGGCCGAGGCGGTCCAGCGGGATCGCCGCCTGCAGCGCCTGCTTGACGTCCTCGGCGAGGCCCTCCGTCAGCTCGGTGGCGATGTAGCCCGGCGCCACCGCGTTGACCAGCACGTTGCGCGAGGCCAGCTCCTTCGCCACCGCCTTCGTGAAGCCGATCAGGCCCGCCTTGGACGCCGCATAGTTGGCCTGGCCCTTGTTGCCGATTAGTCCCACGACGCTGGAGATGTTGATGACGCGGCCCCAGCGCCGCTTGATCATCCCGCGGGCCGCGAGCTTGGTGAGCAGGAACGCGGCCTTGAGGTTCGTGTCCAGCACCTGGTCCCAGTCCTGCTCCGCGATCCGGAACAGCAAGTTGTCCTTGGTCAGGCCGGCGTTGTTGACGAGCACGTCGATCGGGCCGAGGTCCTTCTCGACCGTCGCGACCAGCCGCTCGCACTCGGCCGCCTGGGCGACGTCGCAGGCGTAGCCCCGGGCGCCGTTCCCCATGGCGGCGGCGGCGGCCTGGGCCTTGGCGCCGTCGCGCCCGCACACGGCGACCTTGGCGCCCGCGCCGGCCAGCGTCGCCGCGATGTCCTTCCCGATGCCGCGGCTCCCCCCTGTTACGAGGGCGGTCTTGCGCGCCAGGTCGATGTTCAGACCCCACCCATAATGCGGAATGGGGAATGCGGAATGCGGAATTGCAATGTGAGGTCATGCGCGACGACGCTCGCACTGACATTCCGCATTCCGCATTTCGCACTCCGCATTCCGTCACTCCCCAGAGTCCAAGAACCTGCTCACCTCATCCGCGCTCCCCAGGCTCACCACGGTCGCCCCGCCCACGATCCGCTTGGCCAGCGCCGCCAGCACGTTCCCCGGCCCGATCTCGATAAACCGCGCCAGGTCGCCCGCGAGCGTGGCGGCGTGCTGCATGCACTCGACCCAGCGCACCGGGGCGGTGAGCTGGTCGGCGAGCAGCCGCCGCGCCCGTGTCGCGTCCTTGACGCCCTCGGCGGTGGCGTTGGCGATCACCGGGAACGCGGCATCGACGAACGGCGCGCGGTCTAGCGCCACGCGGAACGTATTGGCCGCGGGCTCCATCAGCGGCGAATGGAACGCGCCGCTGACCTTGAGCGCGACGACGCGCTTCGCCCCCTTCGTCTTGCACAGCTCCCCCGCTTTGCGCACCGCCTCGGGGTCGCCGGAGATCACCGTCTGGTCGGGGGCGTTGAGGTTCGCCGGCACGACGATGTGTCCGGCGCTCGACGCCTCGTGGCACGCGACCGCGACCTGGGCCGTCGCGAGCCCCAAAATCGCGGCCATGGTGCCGGGCCGCTCCGTCCCCGCCTTGTGCATCAGCTCGCCGCGGCGGCGTACCAGCTTCGCCGCGTCGGCGGCGGGGAGCGCGCCGGCCGTCACGTACGCCGAGTATTCGCCGAGCGAGTGGCCGGCGGCGGCGGCCGGCGTCGCGACTTTGTCGCGCACGACGGCGAACACCGCCGCGCTGTGCGCGAGGATCGCCGGCTGCGCATTGTGAGTGAGGGTGAGCTCGTCTTCGGGGCCCGCGAACATCAACGTCGAGAGGGCGGTGCCGAGCGCGTCGTCGATCGCCTGGAAGGTCTCGCGCGCGGCGGGAAACCGCTCCGCCAGATCCTTGCCCATCCCGACTTTTTGTGCGCCCTGTCCCGGGCACAGCCACACCGTCGCTACCACCGCACGA
>QHVC01000058.1 GCA_003222205.1 Gemmatimonadota bacterium
GCACCGAGTCGGACGTGGTGAAGCTGAACAGCTCGACGGGGGAGTAGGCGTGGGTCGTGAGCCACTCGGTCACGCGCGCGTTGTCCTCGAGCTTCTTGAGCATGCGGCCGCGCCCGGCGGTTGCCCACAGCTCCACCTGCCGCGGTTGATTGGCCGCCGACCAGCGGTCGAGGTAGTAGCGCGTGTCCGGAGACATGTCGATCGCGTGGGTGCCGCGGGTCGTCGTGAGGCGGCGCGCCCCGCTGCCGTCGAAGCGGATGGCCGAGAGCTGGCGTTGCAGCGGCGAGGCCTCTGTCCCCGTGTAGTAGATCGTCCGCGTCTTGGGATCGATCCCCTCGATGCGCGTCACGCTCCAGCGGCCGCGGGTCACCTGGTTGATGAGCCGCCCCGCATAGTCGTAGCGGTAGATGTGCTGCCAGCCGTCGCGGTCCGAGAGCCAGAAGAACTCCGCCGCCCCCTCCGGGAACGTCATGAGGTTGTCGACGCCGGCGTAGAAGTCGTAGACGTCGATCCAGGTGCGGGAGCTGTCGCTCATGACGAGGCGCTTGCCGCCCGTCCGCACGTCGAAGAAATAGAGGCGCATCACGTTTTGCGGCCGATTGAGCGTGATCAGGGCCAGCGTGTCGGGCCGGCTGGTCCAGTACAGGCGCGGCACGTAGTACTCGCCGCGCTCCCCGGGGTCGAGCCAGACGCGCCGCCCCGAGCGCACGTCCACCACGCCGATTTTCACGGTGGGGTTGGAGTCGCCGGGCTGGGGGATGCGGATCCGGGTCCAGTCGGGGTGCCGGCCCTCGAAGTCGCTGAGCTGGATCGTCGGCTCGGCGCTCTCATCCAGCCGCCAATAGGCGATGAAGCGGCTGTCGGGCGACCAGTTCCACGCCTGGGCCATCCCGAACTCCTCCTCGTAGACCCAGTCGAAGTGGCCGTTGTACGTGGTGGGGGTGGCGTCGGCGGTGAGGCGCAGCTCCTTCTGCTGGGCGAGGTCGTAGACGAACATGTCGCCGTCGCGCTCGTAGCCCATGAGCGTCCCCCCCGGCGACAGCTCCGCCGTGCGCGCGCCGCGCGCCGCGAGCGTCAGGGCGCGGTCCGCCACCCCGTAGACGTAGTAGTCCGACGTCCCCGAGCGCCGGTACAGGGGCTGGAAGTGGGTCTGGAAGACCAGGTGCTTGGAGTCCTGGGCCCACTGGAACGACTGGTAGGCGAACGGCTCGGTGCCGCCGGGAAAGGTCAGCCCCCGGGCCCGGAACAGCAGGCTGTCCATGCCGGTGGCGGGGTCGAAGACGCGGATCTCCTCGCCCGAGTCGGAGCGCGCTATAAAGGAATAGCGCCGCCCGCCGTCGATCCAGTTGACGTTGCGGGGGCCGGAGCCGCCGGCGAGGGCGGCGCCCGAGCGCAGCGCCTCCTGGAGGTTCGCAAAGCGGGCCTTCTCCTGCGCCGGCAGCAGAACGGGCAGGGTGAGGAAGACGGCTGGCAGAATGAAACGCAGGGTCGGCCGCATTGCGCGTCGCTCGGTGAAGGTGAGGGGGTGGGAATCTAGCGTCGCTTGACGGCTCTTGGAGGGCGCCGTATCTCAGGCGCCAATGCTCGTTGCCGATCCCCCTGCATATGTATAAAGGAGGCAGTATGCGCTGGGTCCTGATGCTCCTCGCGCCCGCCGCACTCGCGGCGCAGGGCGCCACTGTGCGCGGCCGCGTGGCCGACAAAGCGGGCGCCCCGCTGGCACACGCGGAGGTTTCGATCGACGGGACCTTGCTCCGCGCCGGCACGTCGGCGACGGGCGCCTACACGATCACGGGCGTGCCGTCCGGCACGCGCACCGTGCGCGCACGGCTGCTCGGCTACGTGCAGGCGACGGCGCAGGTCACGGTGGCCGGGGGGCAGACGGTCGACCAGAACTTCGCGCTCCAGGCCCAGGCGATCGGGCTCGCGCCGATCGACGTCGTGGTCGGGTCGCGCGCGCGGCACACCGCCGCCGAGGAGCTGGCGGTGCCCGTGGACGTGTACTCCAGCGCCGACCTGGCGCGGCAGGGGACCACGGAGACGAGCCAGATTCTCCAGGCGGTCGCACCCTCCGTCAACTTCCCGCACCAGAGCGTCACCGACGCGACCGACGTGCAGCGGCCGTTCACGCTGCGCGGCCTGTCGCCCGACCAGACCCTGGTGCTGGTGAACGGCTGGCGCCGCCATCAGACGGCGGTCATGAACACGTTCGCGTACGGGATGCCGGCCGGTTCGTCGGGCGTGGACATGAACACGATCCCCGCCGCGGCGATCGACCGCATCGAAGTATTGCGGGACGGGGCGTCGGCGCAGTACGGCTCCGACGCAATCGCGGGCGTGGTGAACGTCGTCTTGAAGGAAGGAAACTTCACGCCGTTCCTGAACGCCACCACCGGCCGCTACACGCCGCGAAACTATCCCGATGACGGCACCACGGTGGACGTGAACGGCGGCTGGGGCACGAAGCTGGGGCGGGGGACGCTGGCGCTGTTCGGCGAGGTCATGGACCGCCAGCAGACCAACCGGGCGTGGGCTGATCCGTATGACGACGGCGGCAGCGGCGTCTTCGACTCGGTGAATACGATTGGACAGGTCGTCATCAAGCGTAACGCGGTGCCGCAGCCCAACTATCACTGGGGCGACGGGCTGGAGAAGGACGTGCTCACGATGGGGAACCTGCGCCTGCCGCTCACCGACGCGGGTACCAGTGAGCTGTACGCGTTTGGCGGCTACAGCTTCCGGCGCGGCAACGGCGAGGGCTACCGGCGCTACGCGACTGATTCGCGCAATTGGCCCGAGATCTACCCACTGGGGTTCCTGCCGCAGTTCGCCCCCGACCTGCACGACTACTCAGCGGGCGGCGGGTTCCGGGCGTTGACCAACGGCTGGTCGGTGGACCTGGGCGGCGACTTCGGGCACAGCGACTTCGTCTACAACCTCAAGAACACCCTCAACGCGTCGCTGGGGCCCTGCCTCGATCCGGCCAACCCCTGCGCCCCGGGGCCCGACAGCACGCTCGGCACCCCCGACGATCCGGGGATCCCCAACCAGACGTCGTTCTTCGCTGGTCGGCTGACCCGTGAGGAGCTGACGACGGGGATCAACGCCGCGAAGTCACTCACGCTGGGCCTGCATTCGCCGGTGAACGTGGCGCTGGGCCTGGCGTTCCGGCGCGAGCGCTGGCAGGCCGAGCGCGGCGAGCTGGCGTCGTACATCGACGGCGGGCACCGGGGGCAGGACTCGACCGACGCGCCCGGCGGATCGCAGGTGTTCCCCGGCTTTGCGCCCGGCGACGAGTCCAATTCGTCGCGGACCAACGTCGGCGGGTACCTGGATCTGGAGAGCAACCTCAACCCGCAGCTGCTGGGGAACGTGGCGGGGCGGTTCGAGCATTACAGTGATTTTGGATCACTACTGACGGGGAAAGTCGCCCTGCGCTATCAGCCGTCCCACCGGGTCACGCTGCGGGCGGCGGGGAGCACCGGGTTCCGGGCGCCGGGCCTGGCGCAGATCCACTTCCACAAGGTCGTGACCAATGTGATCAGCGGCAACTTCGTGGATGTGGGCGTGTTCGACGTCAACGACCCGGCGGCGAAGCTACTCGGCGCCAAGCCGCTCAAGGAAGAGAAGTCGGTCAACCTCTCGGGCGGGATCGCCATCACGCCGCGGGACAACCTCACGATCACGGCGGACGTGTTCCAGATCAAGATCACGGACCGCATCCTGCTGGGCGCCACGTTCGACGACTCGCTGACGCTGGCGATTCTCGACAGCGCGGGGTTCACGGGTATCGGGGGCGTGCAGTACTTCACCAACGGGCTCGACACGCGCACCCGCGGCCTCGACATCACGGCGAACCTCCGGGTTCCGGCCTCGGCAGGAATGCTCGAGTTCATCGGCTCGCTGAACTACACCAAGAACCAGATCACCCGCGTCGGCCCGCTCCCCGATACGCTGCGAAATTCGACTGAGCCGGGGCTGATCGACTCGGTGACGTACATAGCCATCACCCAGGAGCGCCCCGACTGGCGCGGCACGCTCACGGCACAGTACACGCGCGGCCTGGTGCACGCGCTCGCCCGCGCGTCCTACTTCGGGAAGTTCTCCTCCGCACAGCCGGGGTTCTGCGATCGGTGCCGGGACAGCTACGGCGCGAAGACGCTGTTCGATGCCGAAGTCGGATTCCGCTTCAACCAGGTGGACATCTCGATCGGTGCGCGCAACATCTTCGACACCTATCCAGATCACCCCAAGTCCCTCGTCGATATCGATACCGGTGGCAACTGTCTCGTTACCGGCGGCACGTGCGCGAAGGATTACAACAACAACTTCGGGACGTTCCCCTGGGCGGCGGCGTCGCCGTTCGGGTACAACGGGCGGTACGTGTACGTGCGGCTGGAGACGACGCTGACGCGGTAACCGGTCAACACAAGGTGGGCGAAGGGGACGGTGCTGGCGCACCGTCCCCTTCCTTTATTTCAGCGCCCTCGCGACGCCGCCAGCTCCGCCGCGACCGGATCGGCGCCCATCGTGATCAGCATGTCGAGCCGGTCGGTCGGCAGGAATTGCTTCATCCGCGTCACGAGCTGCGCCTTGGCTGTGGAATCGAGGGTCGCGCTGCCGCGCGCCAGCATGGCGACGGCCGAGCGATACGTCGAGAGATAGCTCGACTCCCACGCCAGCATGTCGGGTCCGCCGGGATCGCCGTGGCCCGGGTACACCGCCATGTCCGGGGCCAGTGCGTCGCGGACGCGCTCGATGTTCGCGAGCCAGCCGGCGGTGTGCCCGTCCGCCATGTACGCGTGCACTCCGTTGAGGACGACGTCCCCGATGAAGGCCGCGCCCGGGGTCCCGGGATTGCGCCTGTTCCCGCGCCGTCCCTGCAGGACCCAATACGAATCGTTGTACGACTCGCCGGGTCCCAGCGCGTGCACGATGAACGTCGCCCCGTCGAACGTGACCGATTCGCCGTCCCGCACGATGCGCGAGGGGAAGGTGCGCTGCGCCGGCCATTCGTCGCCGAAGAGCGGCTTCCACTGCGCTTCCTTGGCGGCGTCATTGGCGCGGATCACGCTGTCGACGCCCGCCGTCGCGAGCACGGGCGGCGGCACGGCGCGACCGGCGAGGAGATTCGTGACTCCATTGTAGTGGTCGGGGTGGCCGTGGGTGATCAGCACGGCGAGCAGCGGCTTGCCGAGCGAGTCGAGCTGAGCGCGCAGCGCCTTGCTGTCCGATTCGGTGAGCGTGGCGTCGATCGCGACGACCCCGTGCGGCGTCTCGACGAGATACGCGTTGACGAACATCCCCGTGGCTCCGGCGGCGTAGCGATGGATCACGGGGGCGGGCGTCTGCGCGGGCGCGGTGCCGGCGAGCGCCAGGGCGAGCGGCACGGCCCAGAAGGAGCGGGTGTTCATGGAAACGACTCTCCGCTGAAGTTGTCGAAGAAGTGAAACGTCGGACGGGGCGGAAGGTTCCCTCACTTACGGGATTCCCAGCAGCTTGTGGGTCTGCAGGCTGAGCCGCCACTGCGGATGAGCGAGACAGTAGGCGACCGCGAGCCCGGTGTTGCGCTCGCGGTCGGGGCCGTCCATCGGCTGCAAGAAGAAGTGCCGGAACGCGAGTCCCGCGAACCGCTCGGGCTCCGCGCCGGCTTGCGGATACACCAGTTTCAGCTCGTCACCGGTCTCGAGCAGCAGCAGCGCCCCGGCCTTGGGGCTCACCGTGAGCCAGTCGAGCCCGGGCGGCGGCTGCTGCGTGCCGTTGGTCTCCACCGCGATCTCGAACCCCGCCGCGTGCAGCGCTTGGACCAGCGGCGCGTCGAGCTGCAGCAGCGGCTCGCCGCCCGTGCACACGACGAAGCGCGTCCCGCTGCCGTTGGGCCACGCGGCCGCGACGGCGCGCGCGAGGTCGCCGGCCGCCGCGAACTTGCCGCCGCCCGGCCCGTCGGTCCCGACGAAATCGGTGTCGCAGAACGTGCACACCGCGTCGGCGCGATCCTCCTCGCGGCCGGTCCACAGATTGCAGCCGGCGAACCGCAGGAACACCGCCGGGCGTCCCGTGTTCGCGCCCTCGCCCTGGAGCGTGTAGTAGATCTCCTTCACGGCGTACGTCATGCGCCGCGGACCGCGACCTGGTAGCGCGCCGGATCGGCCAGGCCCGCTTGCGCGAACCCCTTGAGCCGCAGCTGGCACGCGTCGCAGCGGCCGCATGCCTCGCCCGCCGGCGAGGGATCGTAGCAGCTCAGCGTCAGGGCGTAGTCCACACCGAGTGCGGCGCCGCGCTCGACGATCTCCCGTTTCGTGAGCTTCAGGAGCGGAGCGTGAATCGTGAGGCGCTGACGGCCCTCGACGCCCGCCTTGGTGGCGAGGTCCGCCATGCGCTCGAACGCGGCGAGGTACTCGGGCCGGCAGTCCGGGTAGCCGCTGTAGTCGAGGACGTTGGCGCCGATGAACACATCCTGGCTCCCCAGCACTTCGGCCCAGCCGAGGGCGAACGCCAGGAAGATGGTGTTGCGCGCCGGGACGTAGGTGACGGGGATCCCCTGGCCGATCTCGGTGGCGGCCCGGTCCTTGGGCACGGGGATGTCGGCGGTCAGGGCGGAGCCGCCGAAGCGCCGCAGGTCCACGTCCAGCACCACGTGGTCGGCGGCGCCGAGCGCGCGCGCCACGCGGCGGGCGGCCTCCACTTCAGCGGCGTGCCGCTGGCCGTAGCGGAACGTCAGCGCGTGGGGGGCGAAGCCCGCCGCGCGGGCGATCGCGAGCGTCGTCGCCGAGTCCACGCCGCCCGAGAGCAGCACGACGGCCCGAAGCGGTGGATTCCGTGCTTCCGGTGTGGTCATTCGTGTCCTAAGCTAAATGCATGACCAAGCTGCCGACCACCGGCCCCCTGCCCAAGCCCAAGAGCCCCGACGAAGCGCGGGAGGTCCTCAAGGCCGAGGCGTTTCCGGCGCCCGACGCGCAGCGCGTCGCGCTGACGGCCACGGAATTCACCTCCATCTGCCCGCGCACCGGCCAGCCGGACTTCGGCAGCGTGGAGATCGAATACGCGCCGGGCGAGCGCTGTCTCGAGTCCAAGGCGCTCAAGTACTACCTGTGGTCGTTCCGCGACGAGGGCGCGTTCTGCGAGAGCCTCGCCGCGCGGATCGCCGACGACGTAGTGTACGCGATCGCTCCGCGGGCGCTGAGGGTGCGGGTGCACCAGAACGTGCGCGGCGGGATCGCGCTGCTCGCCGAAGCGGTGCGCGGGAGGTGGGCCGAGACCGACTAGCGACGCGTCCCGGCGTCTGTATCATTCGTCCCCCGCCCATGCCCATCCGGAGGAGTTGATGA
>QHVC01000214.1 GCA_003222205.1 Gemmatimonadota bacterium
CCACCCGGCAGTTCAACTTTTCGGGAACCTGGCAGGCGAGCCGATAGGCGATTGCGGATTTCGGATTGCGGATTACGGCAGGCGGATCTCGAGTCCCTGAATCGCGAAACTGATCGATGCTGCCGAGGCCGAGTGGGTAAGCGCCCCGATACTGATCAGCTGTGCCCCGGCCCGCGCGTAGGCCGCCGCGGTCTCCGCCACGATGCCGCCGGAGGCCTGGATGGTGACGCCGGGTCCCGCGCGGCGCACCCAGGCGGCGACCCGCTCGGGCGACTGGTTGTCGGCGAGGATGTGGGTGACTCCGGCGGCGAGCGCCTCTTCCAGCTGCGCCTCGGTCTCGACCTCGACGACGATCGGCAGTCCCGGCGGCGCCGCGCTCAGGACGTCCCGCAGCGTCCGGCCGGCGTGTCCGAGCAAAGCCCAGTGGTTGTCCTTCCAGAGCACGGCGTCGGCGAGCGAGGCGCGATTCTCGACGCCGCCCCCCACGCGTACCGCGTAGCGCTCGAGCGCCCGCAGGCCGGGCGTGGTCTTGCGGGTGTGCGTGATGCGCGCGCCCGTGCCCGCGACGGCGTCCACCGCGCGGCGAGTCACGGTCGCGATCCCTGACAGGTGCTGCAGGAAGTTCAGCGCGACGCGCTCGCCGGCGAGCAGGGTCTGCCCCGAGGCGGCGGCGACGGCGAGCACGTCACCGCTCCGAGCCCTGGACCCCTCTGCCGCGCCCGCATCCAGGCACGCCCCCGGCTCCAGCTCCCGCAGCACGGTGGCGACGACGGGGAGGCCGGCGACGACGAACTCGCCGCCGGCGACGAAGCGGCCAGCCGCCGGGCCAGCCGCGGCGGCGCCGAGCAGGCGGGTGGTGACGTCGCGGCCGGCGGCGTCTTCGGCGAGGGCGCGGCGGACCTCCTCGAGACCGAGCGGCTCAGCCAATCGCGAGCATCCGATCGATGGCGCGGCGCGCGCGGGCGGCGATCTCGGGCGGGACCGTCACCTCGTGCTTCAGGTCGCGCAGCGAGTCCCGCAGGTTCTCGAGCGTGATCATCTTCATGTAGCGGCACTCGGCGGTCTCGGCCGCGGCGACAAACTGCTTCTCGGGGTTCTCGCGGCGCAGACGATGCAGCACGCCGGTCTCCGTCGCCACGACGAAGCGTCGCGCCGGCGAAGTTCTGGCGCGGGTCATCATCTGCTCCGTCGACACGATGCGGGTGCGGCCCGCCGCGACGTCGCCGTCGGCTTCGGCATAGTACAGCGCGCTCGTCACACACCCGCACTCGGGGTGCACCAGGAACTCGGCGTCGGGATACTCGGCGCGGCGCTGCTCGATGATGCGCGGCGTCAGGGCCGCATGCACGTGGCACTCGCCCAGCCACACCTCGATCTCGCGGCCGGTGATCTTGCGCAGGTAGTTGCCCAGGAAGAAATCAGGGAGAAACAGCACGGGGACGCCGAGCGGGAGCGCCGCGATCACCGCCACCGCATTCCCCGACGTGCAGCAGTAGTCCGCCTCCGCCTTCACCGCCGCGCTGGTGTTCACGTACGCGACCACGAGCCCGTCGGCGTGCTCGGCGCGCCACCGGCGCACATCGGCCGCCTGGATCGTGTCGGCGAGGGAGCAGCCCGCGCCGGGGTCGGGAATGAGCACGCGCTTCGTCGGATTCGCGATCGCGGCGGTCTCGGCCATGAAGTGCACGCCGCACACGACGATCACCGGCGCGTCGCTCTCCGTCGCGCGTCGCGCCATCCGCAGCGAGTCGGCCACCACGTCGGCGAGATCCTGGATCTCGGGACGCTGATAGTTGTGCGCGATGATGAGCGCGCGGCGCTCGGCCTTGAGGGCGCGGATTTCGGCGGTGAGGGTGGCGACGCCGCCACCGTTGGGTGACATGGGACTACCGGTTGGCATGCCGGGAAATGTAAACGGGCTGCGGCGCTTGAAACGCGGCTCAAGCCGCGGCTCGGCATCTGCCGGTAAACCGGTGGCAGCATGCGCCGCTTCAGCGGTAGCCGCCGAGCCGCGGGTTTACCCGCGTTTCCAGCGGCGCTACGCGCTCCTGATGCTGACCTGCGGCTTGGGCCGCGGCTCCATCTTTCTGAGTGTGGCCAGGTTATTCGCGAAGCGCGCGACCAGCAGCGCCAGCATCCCGGCCGTGATTAACCCCAAGCCCCAGTTGGCGAGCACGGCCGGAGCGGGCAGCCACGGGCCACCGTGGTGCAGGGCGAGCCCCGTATTCGCGAGAATCAGGATCACGCGCACTTCCGTCGGCCCGATGCGGCCGTAGGCGAGCTTGAACGCGCCGAACACCATCGACTCGAGGTACACATTGATGGCGAGGATGTGGTACAGCACCACCGCGCCGAGCGCGACCCCTAAGTCCACGTACGGTGAGAGCCCCAGTCCCAGGCCGATCACGGTCACGGAGTAAGCGTCGACAATGTGGTCGAGGTAGTAGCCGTAGCGGGGCCGCTCGATGTGGCGCACGCGCGCCAGCGTGCCGTCGAGGCTGTCGCCGAACCACTGCACCACGAGCAGCGCGCTGGCGACGAACAGCCACGTGGAGCTGTGGTTGGTGAGCGTGTAGGCGATCCCCACGCCAGTGGCGGCGAGGACGCCGAGGGCGGTCAGGTGGTTGGGCCGCAGGGCTGGCGGGATGCGCGCGGCGATGAGCCGCAGCAGCCGCCGCTCCGGCTCGGCCAGCAAGAACGTCATTTCACGTCGGGCCGTGGCCATAGAAGCGTCCTCAGAGTTGGGATCAGGGGGATGAGCAGCAGCACGAACACCAGGACGAGCAGCCATGCGGGGAGGCGGACGGCGTAGCCGAGCCACGCGAGCAGCAGGTAGCGGGGGAGGCGCCCGACGGCGATCGCCGCGAGGTACTTGCCGAGCGGATAGCGCGCCGCGAAGGCGAGCGCCTTGAACGGGAAGAACGGCAACGGGGTGACGCCGGAGATCGCGAGCACGGCGAACGGGGCGCGGCTGAACCACCCACCCAGAGGCGGCGCGCCGCGACGCGCCTGCAGGCGCGTGACCAGCGGGACGAAGACGCGGTGGTCGACCCAGGAGGCGAGCACCGTGCCCGCGGTCGCGACGACGGCGGTGGTCCAGATGCCGAGGCGGGCGCCCGCCCACACGATGGCCGGCTCATGGGGGACGACGGCGAGGGCGACGTTGGAGATGAA
>QHVC01000076.1 GCA_003222205.1 Gemmatimonadota bacterium
GCGCTGGCGATGATCCCCGGCAGCACGAAGATGAACACCGGCAGGATCTTGAGAAAGCCGGCGAGAATGGTGCCGCGCCGCGCTTCGGTCACGTTGCGGGCGGCCAGCACCCGCTGCACGATGTGCTGGTCGGTGCACCAGTACCAGACGCCGAGGATCGGCGCCCCGAAGACGATCCCCGTCCAAGGGAAGTCCGGGTGGTTGACGGGTTTCCACATGGAGAAGAACCCGGCGGGCACCCGGGCCGTCAGCCCGGACCACCCGCCCACCGCGTGCAGTCCCACCAGCGCCAGAGCGCCGCCGAGCCGGCGATCAGCACGACGGCCTGCATCACCTCCGTGTAGATCACCGCGCGCAGCCCGCCCAGGATCGTGTACAGCCCCGTGATGACGATGAGCACCGCCGCGCTGGTATACAGATTGAGACCCGTGACCGCTCCCATCACGACGCCGCCGGCGAACAGCGTGACGCTGATCTTGGTGAGCACGTAGCCGATCACCGACACCCAGGTGAAGTAGCTGCGCGCCGCCGGGTTGAAGCGCCGCTCCAGGAACTCGGGCATGGTGTAGACGCCGCTGCGCAGGTAGAACGGCACGAACAGCCACCCCAGCAGCAGCAGGATGAAGCACGCGAGCCACTCGAAGTGGCCCACCGCCAGCCCGCTCGCCGCCCCGGTGCCGGCGAGCCCCACCAGGTGCTCGCTGCCGATGTTGGAGGCGAACAGGCTCGCGCCGACGGCGAGCCAGCCCACGTCCCGGCTGGCGAGGAAGTAGTCGGCGCTCACGTTCTTCTCGCGCCGCGCGGCCCAGGTCCCGATCCCGAGCAGGACGAGGAAGTACGCGGCGATGACGAGCAGGTCGAAGAGATGGAGGTTGGCCATGGTCACCGTCGCAGGAGGAACTGGATGGCGAGATCCGTGAGACTCCACAGCTGCACGTCCGAGCTGGTGCCGTAGCGCACCGGGTGGAGCCCAGCGCTATCGACGCGATAACTCCACAGCTCCGCGTGTCGCAGCCCGGAGCGCTCCACCGCGTCGAGGATGGAGTCGAGCGCGGGGCGATCGCCGCGCCGCGCCAGCGCCGCGAGCAGCACGTTCACTTCGCGCCCCCACACCACCCGGGGCGAATGGTAAAGATCGCGGGCGAACATCTGCCAGACCGTGGGGGAAGCGTACGCATCGTTGGCCGCGAGCGGCCCCAGACCGTCCACGAACAGCCCCACGGGATACGGCAGCAGCAACGGCCGCAGGTACCTCTCCCCCTCGGGGGTGAGGTACAGAAGCATCCCCGGGTCGGTGTTCATGACCGGGATCGGTCGCCCCTCCGAGTCGAGCGAGACGGCGAGAAACCGCAGCGTGTCCGCGGGGAAGCCGGTGCGCGCCAGAACGCTGTTCCAGTACGCCCGTTCCGTGTCCGGGAGCGACGCGAGCTTGGCCTGCACGCGCGCCGCAACCTCCGCAGGCCCCAGCGCCACCTCGAAGTGCCGCCCCGCGCCGCGCCACGTCGCGATCGCGCCCGCGAGCGTCGCGGAATCCGGGAGACCGGGCGCGGAGTCGAGCATGGGGCGGATCACCGTGATGGCCTCGAGCGCCTCGGGCGCCCACACCGCGTTCACGTCGAACGCGAACCGGCCGCCGGCGTAGCCCACGCGCGAATCGCGCCAACTACCCGGATGCCACCAGCCATCGGGGTCCCGTTGGAAGCCCACCAGGTTCGTCGCCACCGGCTCGCGGGCGTACGGTTCGGCGCGGCGCCACACGTATGCGAGGTTCTTCCGTAAGGGCGCCCCGTACTGCGCGAGAAAGCGGCGTTTGCGCGCGGCCGGGACCGCGGGGTTCCCGAAATACCGCGCCGCCACGACCGGCAGCTGAAAGTCGTCGTCGACCATGAAGTAGTTCTCGCGCACCGCGGCGAGATGCGCGAGCAGCCGCGCGTCACCGGTGCGGTTGTACTCGGCGGCGTTTTCGCGGATCGCCTGCCCGCCCAGCGCCTCCTCGTGGCTCACGTCGCCCGCGGGGCCAAGCTTTCTCAGCGCCGCGGCGATCACGTGCTCCGGCATCGTGTCCGACCACACCGGCTCCATGAGCAGGGCGGTCATCAGCATGTCGCGCCCGAAGTAAGTCGCGAAGTTCGGCAGCCCCGCCATGAGCTTCTCGCGCGAGCTGAGCAGCTCGAACCCCCGCACTTCGCGCTCCAGGCGGCGCAAGCGCAACGGGTGGCCGGTGTCGGACCGGACGCTCTCGTAGAAGTGGCGGAACGCGTCGTTGAAGATCGCGTCGCGCGACAGCGGGGTCAGGGCCGGGGCATCGGTCGCGATCTCCACGGCGATCGCGAGCGGCCCGCCCCCGACGCGGCGCGGGCGGATCGTCACCACGCTGCCGCGTGGTGTGACGGTTGTCGTACGCGCGTCACCTCTCAGCACCAGCGTGAGGTGAGTCCTGCCGTCGAAGCTCGGCTGAGCGACGCGCACCCGCCACGTCATGGCGGTCTGCTCGACGGTGACACTCGGATCGAGCCGACCGCGCAGCGCCACCACATCGCGGGCGCCGAGCAACGCAAGCGCGCGGCGGCGCTCGGCCAGGGGCAGCCGCTCGACCTTGGCGACGAGCTGCACCAGCTCGGCGGGCACGAACGGCGGCGCGTCGAGCGCCAGGGTGTCGCGCCCGGCGTAATGGAAGTCGCGCTCCAGGCGCATCGAGCCGAGCAGGAAGAGGCCGAGGCGCAGCGCGCCGGGCGAGGTGAGCCGGTAGCCGAGCGTGCGCCCGCCGCGCGTCGCGCCGGCCGTCGCCCCCTGCCCTGCCCAGTCGAGCGGCGCGGGCGCCCCCGCGGTGTCACGGGCGGTGAAGCCGATGCTTTCATCGAGGGCGTCGGCCCAGAGATGCACCACGCGCCCGCTTTTGTGGTCGAGGTAGATCTGCACCGCGTTGCCGCGCACGTCCCGGTACAGCCGCGTGCGATAGCCCTCGTAAGCGACGGGGTCGTCGAGTCCGGGCTCGGGGAACGCGAGATAGGGCGGCGCGGTGTCCCCCTGGCAAACGGCCAGCGCGCCGGCGAGGACCGTGACGAGGCTCATGGGCGCCACGAATATGAGCGCCCCCGGGAGAACCGATAAGGGGGGTAGCGGAGCCTGTCGAGCCTGCGTAGCATCGGACGACCTCTACGAGGCTTCATGAAACGACGCGCGTTCATTCACACCGTTGGGGCGGCGGGGGCGGCTGCTGCGGGAGGGCTGCTCCCCGAGCTTCCGGCCGATCAGCTGCAGCGCATCGGCCTCGAGCTGTACGCCGTGCGCCACGCGATGGCGCGGGATCCGGAGGGCACCCTGGCCGCGGTTCGCGCCATCGGGTACACCGACGTCGAGCTGCTCTGGTCGCTCGGCAACTTCGGCCGCACCACGGCGCAGGTTGCCGCCGCCCTGCAGCACGAGGGACTGCGCGCGCCGTCGGCGCACGTATCGCCCGCGGTCATTCTCGTGGGCTGGGAACGCAGCCTCGAGACGGCCAAGGTCCTGGGTCACCAATACCTGATCGTGCCGAGTTTCACCGCGGACACGACGCGCACGATCGACGATTGGCTCGAATGGGCCGACCGCTTCAACGCCGCAGGGGCTGTCGCCCGGCGCGCGGGGCTGTGGCTGGCGTTCCACAACGAGGCGAATCACATGAAGCCGATCGATGGCACCGTGCCCTACGACGCCTTCGTCGCGCGCACCGATCCGTCGGTCGTCCGGCTGCAGCTCGACGTCGGCAACATGCTGATGGGCGGCGGCGACCCCATGCGCTACCTCGAGCGCTATCGCGATCGCTACTGGAGCTTCCACCTCAAGGACGTGGTCCCCGATCGCTCCAGCGACACCGAGCTGGGCCGCGGCACATTCGACTTCAAGGCCTTCTTGGCAGCGGTGCCGGCGATCAACGACAAACTCTGCTACGTGGAACAGGAAGGCCCTGCCGACGAATTGGCGGCCGCGCAGAGCAACTTTCAGTATCTGCGCCGGTTGAACTTCTGAACCATGCGCCACGCCGATTTGCAGCAGCGCCTGCTGGACGCCGTCCTGAACGCCCCCGGTCATGCCTCACGCGAGCTGCGCCGCGCCGCCCTGGCGCGGGCGAACCAGCTGGGCGGGGGGAGTAGGAAGCCACCCGACCGGCTGCCGGCGTCGCTCGCCCCCTACGTCGACAAGGTCGCGCGGCACGCCTACCAGGTGACCGACGCCGACATCATCGCCCTGCGCCGCGGCGGCAGCTCGGAAGACGCGGTCTTCGAGATCACGGTCGCCGCGTCCCTCGGCGCCGCGCTCGGCCGCCTCGAGCGCGGGCTCGCCGCGCTGCGGGGGGACTGATGCGGCTCGGCGTGGTAGACCGGGGCCACCGCCTGCCGCAGCGTTTGAAGCTGCTGCTCATCAGGTTGGTGGGCCGGCGCCGCGTCCCCGACGTCGTCAAGACGCTGCTGTACCGGCCGGAGTTCTTCGGGCAGCCGATGTGCGCCTGGACCCAGGCCGTCATGCGCGGGCCCTCCGAATGGAGCGTCGGCGAGCGCGAGCTGTTCGCCGCCTTCACCTCACGCCTCAACCAATGCGTGTTCTGAACGGGCGCGCACGGCGCGGTCGCGTCGCTGGCCCTGGAGAACGACACGCTGGTCGCGGCGGTGCTGGCGGACTGGCGCACGGCGCCGCTCGATCCAAAGCTGCGGGCGACGCTCGGCTTCCTGGAAAAACTCACCCTCGCGCCCGCTGACGTCGGACCGGCGGACCTCGCGCCGCTGCGCGCCGCCGGCGTGAGCGACGAAGCGATCGAGGACGCGATCCAGGTCTGCGTCTTGTTCAACATCTACGACCGCCTCGCCGATTCCTTCAACTTCTATCTCCCCGGGCCGGACGGCTACGCGGCCTCGGGGCGCTCGCTGCTCGCGCGCGGCTATCTCCTTTGATGCCGCGCGCGCAGGATCTGGAGTTTGTCGTTGTTGCGGGCGACGACGATCAAGCGGTCGCCACCCGCATGCCGTAGCAGCTTCATGTGCCGCACCTGCCCCGCGATCACCACGCCGCTCCGCTCCACGTCTACCGCCGCGAAGCGGCCATCTCCCGCCCCGCGCAGCAGCAGGCCGTAGCCGGCATCGTAGCGCCCCAGGATGGGCTGCGCGCCGTAGAAGTTTCCCGCGACGAGCAGATCCGGGTGCCCGTCGCCGTCGAAGTCCTCCGCCAGGGACCCGTAGATGGGCGCGAACTGCGCTTCGATGGGCAGCGGCTGCAGCCGGAAGGTGCCGTCGCCGTTGTTCAGGGCGACGGAGCTCGCGAAGTCGCGTGCTTCCAGCACCGTGGCCTGCCGCAACTCTGAGGCCGGTAAGATGTCTTCGATGCGGCTGGCACCGAACGCGGCGTAGGACGGGTAGCGGCTGCGCAGCTGCGGGAGCAGGCGCACCAGCTCGTCCCGCCCGGCGAGCGGGTAACTCACCCCGTGTTTGTAGAAGGTGAGGATCTGCTCCCGGGTCCCGTTGTGACCGAAGTCGCCGACGTACAACCGGGCCGGCTCCGCCGGCGAGGCGCGCAGGTACGAGTTCAGCCCGAGGTTCCCCAGGACCAGATCCTCGCGACCATCGCCGTTCACGTCGACCGCCGCGATGCTGTTCCACCAGCCCTCGCTGCCCGCAAGCCCGGCCGCGGCGGTGCGGTCCACGAAGCGGCCGTTCTCCTGGTGGAAGACGCGCACCGGCATCCATTCACCCACGACGATCAGGTCGAGCTTGCCGTCGTGGTCGTAATCGATCCACGCGGCGGAGGTGACCATGCCGGCGGCGGCGAGCGCCGGAGCCTTCTCCAGCGTGACGTCCCGAAAGTGCCCCGCGCCGTCGTTCTCGAGTAAGTAGCTGCGCGGCGCTACGCCGTAATTGCGCGCCACGACGCGCCGCCCGACGAAGAGATCGAGGCGGCCGTCGCCGTTGAAGTCGCCCGCCACGACGCACGAGCCGCTCTCTGCGAACCGCGGCAGGGCGTCCGGCGCCCGGTGGAAGTGTCCCTTCCCGTCGTTCATGTAGAGCCGGTCCTGGAGCGCGTCGTGATCGCCCCAGAATTCGTTGCCGCCGCTCACGACGTACAGATCCGGATGGCCGTCGCCGTCGGCATCGAAAAAGACGGCGTCGACGTCCTCGGACAGACTATCCGCCGCGAATGCGGGCTGGGCGCTGACGCGGAATGTGCCGTCGTGCTGCTGAACGAAGAGCTGGCCAACCTGCCATTTCGCGCCGCCGACGTAGATGTCGTCCAGCCCGTCGCCGTTGACGTCGCCGACGGCCAGGGCGGGGCCCTCGGTCGAGAGCAGGTGCGGAATCAGCGGCTCGCGGCTGTAGTCGTAGAAGGAGTTTTCCTCATGCTTGAAGTCGATGCCCAGCCGGGGCGTGACGTCGTCGAACAACGGCGGCTCGGTTTGCCGCCCGTGCCGCCCGTGCCGCCCGTGATAGTCGTACCGGCCGGCGGCATCCTGCTGCGACAGGGTGAGGGTGCGGTTCACCGCCACCGCTGTCAGCACCTGATAGCGCCGGTCCGGCCAGATGACGATCAGGGAGTCGATCGGCTTGGCGGGGCCGGGTCCCAGCCCGAAGTGCAACCGGGGGTCGACGGAGGAGAGGAACCCGCGCGTGGGCAGCTGCTCCAGCAGCTGCGTCCGGTCGCCTCCTTCCTTTATCAGGACCTTCGCCCCGATCCCCGTCGTGTTCGCTCCGACGCCGCGCAGCAGGACCGTCAGGTAGGCGTTCCCGGTGACCTCGCGCGCGCGGTTGCGATAGATCGCGGCGGGGGCGTTGACGTTGTTCAGGACGAGATCGAGCGCGCCGCTGTTGTTCAAGTCGACGTAGGCGGCGCCGTTGGAGAACCCCGGCTGGTCCAGCCCCCATGCGGCCGCCATGTTCGCGAACGTCAGGTCCCCGTTGTTACGGAACGCGTAGTTGGCGAGGGGGACCTGGGGCATGCGCTGGATGAGCGCCAGGTTGGCCACGGTGATCGTGGTCCCCAGCGTGGCCTGCACAGCCTCATTGCCCACGTAGCTGATGTAATCGAGGTCGTTGGGCCGGCGGTAAATCCCGTTGGTGACGAACAGATCCTTGTAGCCGTCGTTGTCCAGATCCGCGAACAACGGGGCCCAGCTCCAATCGGTCGCGTACACGCCGGCGAGGTAGCCGATGTCGCTGAAGCGGCTCGTTCCTTCCATTGGGCCGCGGTTGAGTTGCAGCGTGTTGCGGGCGTACTGAGGATGATATCCGGCCCGCAGTCGCATCTCGAAGACCGTGAAGCTCTCGGCGGACGCGGACGTCTTGAGGATGCGCTCCTGGTCCGGCAGCATGTCCAGCACCGCGAGGTCCGGCCGGCCGTCGTTGTTGAAGTCGGCGGCGTCGACGCCCA
>QHVC01000079.1 GCA_003222205.1 Gemmatimonadota bacterium
ACGCGATCGATGCTGGGAACGATATCGTGATAGCGGGTCGAGCCGATGATGGTGCCGCTGGCCAGATCGCGCACCGCCCAGGGGAGCATGTGCCCGTCCCGTTGCCCTTTGAGCGCCTCGGCCACGTAGGCGCGCATGCCGTCGGGTGGGGGCACGGCGATGAACCACAGCTCCCACAGGCGGCCATCGCCCGCGGCGGCGGCGAGCGCCTCCTGGTGGTCCTCGGTCAGCGGCTCGAGCCGGATGCCGCGCCCTTCGAGGATCGTGGGTCGCAGCGCGATCACGGCATGGACGTCTGCTGCATTGCCACCGCCTGCCAGCGGCCGTCGCGACGGACGAAGACGCGCGTGTAGCGGATCTTGCCGCTGAACGGGAAGCCGCGGAACGTCCCGGTGTTGTCGGCGATGCCCCGGAGCACGGCGACGTCGCCGTAGATCCGCACGGTGAGGCTGTCGTAGTGCACGGCCGTCAGCCGCAGCTCCCCGCTCGCGATATCGCGGAGATTGTCCGCCCTGGTGCGGAGTTGGCCGAGCCGCGAGACCTCGAAGAACTCGTCGGCCACCAGACGCCCCAGCGCGGTCGTATCGGCTCGCAGCAGCGCCTGCCCCCGTGCCAACTCGACCGCGCGCACGGAGTCTTCCGCACTCGATCCGCCCGGCCGACTCTGGGCGACGAGGTGCGAGCCCCGGAGGGCGAAGAGCAGCAGCACCAGCGTCGCAGCCCGCCCGCTGGCCTTCAGCAAGCGAAACGCCCAGACACAAAGGGCGCCACTGACCAGGATGATCAGGGCCATGCCGGCCATGAACCAGGGATCCGACGCGGGCGGGCGCCATTCGACGAGCAGCTCGGCGAGATGCCCGAGGGCGAAGAGGCCGAAAATCGTGCCGGTCGTCAGGAGATACTTTTTCACACCATTCCTCCTGTCATCGCAGCGTGGCCGCGATCGCGGGCACGCCATCGAAAAAGTCGACCACCCCGGTCTCCAAACAATACTCCGCCCCGACGATGAGCAACCCGTCGCGCTCCACGAGGCGCTCCAGGACCTCGGAGCCGTGGCGCAAGTGGTCGGCGGCCGAGCGGATGTTGGCCCGCACGGCGTGCGCGGCCAGCGCGTCGGGCTCCTGCCCCAGCGGCGAGTCCAGCAGGGGCTCGATCGCAGGGCGGATGCGGTCTACGATAGAGCGAAGATTGGGAGACTGATGGGACGCGTCCTGGCGGAGCTCCTCCAGCGTCGCCGCGATCGCCCCGCATTGCGTGTGCCCCAGCACTACGGCGAGCCGCGTGCCGAAGCGCGCCGCCGCGAACTCCACGCTGCCCACCTGGGAAGGCGCCACGATGTTCCCGGCGACCCGGATGACGAAGAGATCGCCGAATCCGAGCCCGAACACCAGCTCCGCGGGAACCCGGGCGTCGGAGCACCCCAGGACGATGGCGAGCGGCTCCTGTGCCTGGGGGAGCGGGAGGCGCGGCGGCTGGCGGGCGGGGGGGGCGGCCGCGGGGCCCTGGAGGCTCGCGACAAAGGCGCGGTTGCCCGCCCGCAACCGCGCCAGCGCTTCCTCAGCGGAAATCATGACGTCAGCCGGCGATGCGCCGGGCGACCTTCGTGAAGATGATATCCAATACCACAAACAGGCCGAGGTAGCAGGCCAGCACGACGATCGTCGCGGTGGTGGTGGCCTCGATTCTCTTGGCCGCCAGCTGGGCCAGAACGAACCGCACCGGCAGCACGACGTATTCCCACGCCTGGCTGAAGAGTCGCGCGACGCCCTGCGCGTCGGGGTGGAACGGGGCCTCCCAGAACACCCCGGCGGTGAGCACCGCCAGAATGAGGACGGCGACGATCAGGAAGAAATGGGAACGAGCAAGCAGCTTCATAGTGGCTCTCCGGTTGCGTCACGGGGCGCGCTTAAGCCTGCGGGGCGAGTCCAGTGGGCGCAAGACGCGCGCGGCGCAAGGCGTCTAGTGCAGGAGCAGAATCCGCCCCTCGGACGGCACCCCGGCTCCGTTCACCAGGAACAGCAGGTACGGACCGGGTGGAGCGGCCGCGCGACTCGACGGCAGGGCGATTGAGACCGCCGCGGTCGCCGGCGAGAAGCTCAGGGGAACGAGGCGCTGGCCTTGGTCGAAGGCGTGGGTCACCGAGCTGAAGCGGATCAACGTCACCTTCGTGATGGCGTCGGCATCGGGGGTCCCGAGTACCACGGTTTGTCCGTAGGTGACGGCGCCGGGCACCGCGCCGGTGATCGTCGGACGCGGGCCCTGGAACAGATAGGGCGGCGAGTACAGCTCGTAGCTCAACTCGTCCACCGCCCCGGTTGCATCGCCGCTGCCCGTGTGCAAGATCCGACCATCCGGCAGCAGCAGCGTGGTTCCGTGGTAGATGCGGGTCACGGCGTTGGCCGCGAGCCGCGTCCACGCGCCGGTCGCGGGGCTCCACAGCTCGGCGGAGTGCACGGCGCCCTCGGGGTTGTTGAAGCCGCCGCTGGTGGTCCCGCCGGTGACGAGCACGTCGCCCGTCGGCAGCAGCGTGGCGTTCATTTGGCGGCGCGCGAACGCCATCGAGCCGGTGTACTGCCACGCGGGATTCGGCTGATTGAGATCGATGATCTCCGCCGTATTGGTCGGCGGGTCGCCGCCGCCGGCGTAGAGAATCTTGCCGGGCTCGTACATCACGGCGGATCCGTAATCCCGGACCCCGAACTGGCGCAGCGGGCCATCGGCCCACTGGCCCGTGCCCGTGACGTCGAGGTAGCGGGACTGCTGCGCCTCGCCGGCGTAAAAGATGCGGCCGTCCGGGGCCACGAACGTGCGGGGGTACAACGGCAGCGCGAGGGCTGCCGTCGTCAGCTGGCGCCACGCGGTGCCGTTCCACACCTCGGGGATCGTGACGTCGGCCCCGGCCGTGTCGGTGCCCCCGATCGTCACGACCTCGCCGTCCGGCAGGGTGGTGTTGGTGGGATACCACCGCCCCGCCGCCATCGGCGGCAGGGCCTGCCAGGTGTTGGTCGCAGGATCAAACACGTTGGTGTTGGGCAACCCGTGGAGGTCGCTGATGTGCCCGCCCGCCACGAGCAAGCGGCCGTCTGGGAGAAAGTCGTGGCCGGCGCAGAACACCCGCGATGGGGCGGGCACCGCCGTGAACACGCCGGTGGCCGGATCCCACACCTGGGCGTCCCCGAATTTTCCCCAGCTCAGCACCTTGCCGGTGGGCAGCAGGTGGAGGTGCAGCTGCACGATCGGCGTCGGCAAATAGGCGGACCAGCGGCCGACCTGGGCCGCCGGGGGTGGCGGGATGATGGGCCACGTGGGTTCGTGGCAGGCGCACAGCAGCAGGAGGAGGAGTCGCGCGCTGCGGCGCCACCCCGCCCCGCCGGGTATGCTCCAGGCGTCCCTAACGCGGAGCATTCCGATGGACGAGACCCTTGACGCGGGCGTGGTGCTGGTGCGCGGCAGCGCCGCCGGGTTTGCGCAGGAGATCCGAGCCGGTCGCCATCGCCTGGTGGCGGACGAGCCGGTCGCCGACGGCGGCACCGATACCGGACCCGGTCCGTACGATCTCCTCCTGGCCGGCCTCGGGGCGTGAACGTCGATGACCATCGCGCTGTATGCGCGAAGGAACCGCTGGCCGCTGGGTGAAGTGGCCGTGCGTCTCCGGCATTCGCGGGTGCACGCTGAGGATTGCGCGGACTGTGAGACGAAGCAGGGAATGCTGGATGTCATCGAGCGCGAGATCTCCCTGATCGGTACGCTGTCGGAGGACCAACGGAGCCGGTTGCGGGAGATTGCGGATCGGTGTCCCGTCCACCGCACGCTCACCTCGGAGATCAAGATCCGGACGCGACTCGTCTGACAGTGGCGCCTGGCTGCCCGTCGCCGAGGCGCCGTCGCGCGTGTACACCCTAGCGCTGCGGGCCCAGGTGGCGCGGGTCCCGTCCCTGCGCCAGCAGCCGTTCGGCGAAGTCCAGGCGCTCCTGCGCCTCGCTCACCTCCTGCCGCAGCCTGCTCACTTCGAGCTCGAGCGTCTCGAGGCGAGCCTGGATTTCGCTCCCGCCGCCGGGGCCGGGGCGCAGACGCTGGGCCCAGAACCCGAACCCCAGTCCGAGCGCCGCGTGAATCCCGGCATGCAACGGCTGGCCCGGCCCGGCCGTGAACCCGATGGCGATGAAGTTGAACACGCTCAGCGCGACGGCGATCGGATACCAAACGGCGGGCTTAAAGGTCATGGCGCGATCCTATCAGTTTGATCGTTGACGACTTGGAGGCGGTGTCTGACGAGCTTCCCCGCGGGCAGGTTCGCGCCGGCCATCGCCGCGACGGGGTCCATGCCGCGCAGCCGCATCCACGGCTTGTAGAACAACAAGGGACTATACCAGAGCCAGCCCAGCACGAAGACGAGGATGGCCGCCACGAGGACGGCCGGATAGCTCACCTGCACCATGGTTCCCCCTTGCCTCTAGCTGCCAATGCGCCGCTCTTCCCGCGCCTTGCTGAGTAACCGTTCTGCGAAATCGAGTCGCTCCTGGGTTGCGGCCAGCTCCTGTTGGAGGTCCTGGAGACCGTTTTCAACGGCCTCGAGCCGCGCCGTCATATCGGCGGAAGGTGATTGTGGCCGATTCGCACGCAGCCGGGCGATCGTGATCACCGCGATCGCGGGGATCCCCAGGAAGATCAGGAGTGCGGCAAGAAACACAGCAGGTTCCATGTGGCCTTCCCCAATGTGCGCGCGCCGACAGCCTCAAGCGCTGGGTGAGTCCGCCGCGGTGCTAGTAAACATACGGAATGAGACGCCGCCGCGTTCTCATGAACTCCCGGTACGGCTCCCCAACGATTTCGAGGAGGGCGCGTTCCTCGACGGCAATCCGGTAGCTATAGGCCGCGAAGGATACGAGAGCGAGCAGGGCGGTACTGGCCCAGCTGCCCAGCGCCAGCCCGATGCCGGTGTTCATCAGAATCCCGGCGCTGTAGGAAGGATGGCGGACCACGGCGTAGGCGCCTGTCGTAACGATGGGTTGGTCCGCGTGGGCACGGACGTCGCCCGTGAAGGAGGTGCCCAACACCCGCCAGCAGTGGCGACGGAGAACGCTTCCGGCGATTAGCGTGGCGACGCCGATGCCGAAGAGGACGGGCTGCCAGGCAGCAGGCAGGCGCAGGAAGGGCACCCACGCGAGCGGAAACGCGATGGTGCTGGCTGCCCCCATCCCAAAGACGATGACGCGAAAGGAGCCGGCGTCAGGTGAATCGGAGTGGGTAGCGGGCTTCCGCGCTTTCCGAACGATCTGGTATTCAGGTGAGAACGCCCAAATGAAGGCCGTCCAGAAGAGCAGCCAGTAGGGCCACACGAACGGGAGGGGTCGCATGTGCCCTCAGACTTTGGAGCCGGTGATTCTATACAAGGAATTCTTGAGCCAGATCCCGAGAGTCAATGCCACTGGGACTGCGATCCAGGCCGGCCCGAGAAATCTCCACGCGACCAGAGCGAGGGCGGCGAACACGACCCTCCACAGCCAGCTTTGTACGCCCATGATGAGGGCCAGGATGAACAGCGGGACGACCAGGACGAGTGCCATCTAACCTCCACGTTTCTCCTTCATCTACAATCTAGGCGCGCCGCCGGCTTCAAGTGCTGGCTCCGTGGCACGCCCTCACCGCAGTCCGTTGTAAAAGTTCGGCTGCCCGCGGAGTTGGGGCAGCGCGTGCACCAGGAGCTCGAGGACAAGGAAAACGGGGCCCCCCAGCCACCACGGCGGCAGGCGCAGCGCCTGCGCGCTGAGGGACAATGCCGTGATGCGGGCCCCTATCATTAACAACGTGCCACCAACGAGCCACGTGAGCAGGCGTCCGGTGATCTGCGCCCTTCGCGCCGGGCCAAGGCGGGGACGGCACCAATTGAGGAAAAAGAGCTCCACCCAATGGCCGCCGAAGGAGAACCACAATGCGAACGCGGTCCATTGTGGCCAGGATGCGCGCTGACCTTGGACGCGTGCCGCGATGAGCCCCACCAGCAGCCCGACGAGCCCGGTCCGTACCAGTGTGACGCGCAGGGGTTCCTGGTACGACTGCCAGGTCACGGGTGACGCGGCAGCAGGGTCAGTCACCTGCGGCAGCCCTCGACGGGACGCTCCGGCGGCGGACCTTGATGCCGAGCCAGCCGACCAGCACTGCGGGCAGCAGGATAACGACAGCCTCCTGAGCGAGCTGGCCCAGGACCCCCCCGCTCGGAGGGCCCAGCGGGGTCCATGGGAAGCGAAATCGCTGCTGGGAGAACGGGGCGAAAAACTCCACGCCAACCGAGTACGTCGAGAGCGCGTCGAGACAGGCGTGGGAGACGAGCGCGAGGCCAAGAGTGAGGGCGATCCGCGCACGTCCCTGGGTCCACTGGTTGCCACGAAAGAAGACGATGGTGGCCACCGCGGCGCCTACGAACGCGAAGGTGAGGGAATGCGTGATGGCGCGATGGCTGAAGAGTGAGGCGCTGGAAACATGCAGCGGCCACCCGATCGCATCGATGTCTGGCAGTGCCGCGCACGCCGCGGCGACGATGCACACACGGCGCGTGGGCAGTCTCTGCTGGGTCCAGGCAGCGATGGCAAAGCCGACAGCGGCGTGCGAGATAGGTGTAGGCACGGTGGCCCCTGGTTAGGCGGTGCCGCCTGTCGGATGTACAAACAGCTCGGGGTGCGCACGTATGTGTCGAATCCTGGCGCTCCGTATCTCGTCGCTCAGGGCCAAATAGCGCTCGCTGACTGACCTGAAGGGGTCGTCTTGGTACGTCTTCATGAATGCCTCGATGGTGCCCTGATCGCGCGCGCTGTCAAGACGAGGGGCGCGGTGGACGTGGATCTGCATGGCTTCCTCGACTATGTCGGCGACCAGCGGGAGTCCGAAGAATGCGAACGCCTCGGCGCTTGAGGGACCCACCTGCCCCGACGAGTTAAAGAAGAATTGAGCGAACCCACCGTTACACACTTCTGCATCGAGCACCGAGACGACGAAATGAGCGCGCAGGCCTTCGGGCAGAGCTCGGAGGATCGGGCTGTCATACGAAATGTCATCCTTCACGAGCGACAAGACGTAGGCGAAAAGCGACTCTTCGAGGGCATCGTCAGGCGTTCGCGCCAGGAACTCCCGGGTGATGGAATCGGGAGTCGGCGGCGGAGGGGGAAGGTCGAAGTCTTCCAAAGGCGGCTGCTCCACTCAGTACGCCCGTTCGAGAAGGACCCGAGGGGCCCTGAGGTATTGGTGTCGTCGCCCGGGTGCGTGCGTGCGCACGATGATATCCAGGCTGTCAGCCTTGAGCAGCCACACGGGTCCGCCCCACAGACGGAACGCGATGGCCGTGTCAGTAACCATGTCGGGCACCACTGCAACTGCCCACGACCGGTGACCCCAAGAGACTATCGCGCTATCGACTTGAAACCCAAGCGGCAAGTGGGTACCGGTCATCGACCGGACACGAGCCGTGACGCGAAGCGGAGCCCCGGGTGCCGTATCGTGCAGGTCGGACGGGCCCGGTTGCAGGTTGAGCCAGGCAGAGGTCTTGAGCTCGATCCGAGCGCCACCGACTGAGACCTCGGTCGCGGCGGGGTCCACAGGCTTCCGCGCCTGCGCGCTCAGGAGCACCGGTGAGCCGAAAACGAGGACGGTTAGCGCGAGGGTTGAAGCGCTTCTCATCAAGGCACGTCGCTCCCGATTGGTAGCGTCCTACCGGGTCTCACGCCTAGAGCTGACGTTTGGCAACATCGAGCGCGAAAGCGCCGGGAGCGGAAGCGGTGGTCCCACTGCTGTCCGAGCTGGAGCTGACTCCAGACAAGGTCCACGTCGCTTTGAGCTTCACGGACTGACCACCGACTGAGGCCACTCCCCAAGCGTGCGCTTCGACCGAGCCGCCCGTCACGACGGACACGGCGACCAACCACCCGCTGCTCGGCGCATTCACCTTGATGAGACTTCCGTGGCCATCGTCGTATTTGACGGAGTCGAAGGGAGCCCCAAAGTTGGCGGTCAGCTCATAGGCCACAACGTAATTCGCCGGCGCCGGGGCAGCCGTGGCACAAGCAGCCAGGACGCCTGGGAGCGTGAGCGCAGCGAACCGTGATCTCATGGCTTGGTGGACATCTGAGCTTATCTCACAGGGCCCATCACGAAGATCGTATTTCCGAAGGGATCGATTACGTCGAACGTCCGCGCACCCCACGGCTCGTTCGTCGGCGGGCGTCGAATCTCCACTCGATCTCGCCATTCATCGTAGTACGCATCGGCGTTTTCCACCTGGAGAGAGACGCACGCCTCTCTGCCATGACCGGACATCGGGCAATCAAGCGTGAGGGAGATGGTCCCGCGATCTACGCCCAAGAGACCAGTGGTACCATCCTCCGTGGCTTCAAAACGGAGGTTGAAACCCAGCCGATTGACGTAGAACTCCTTGGCAACGCGGAGATCGTCTGCGGGCAGAATCGGTATGGCTCTCTCCATCGTCGTCGCTCCTGCGGCGCTGCCGGGAATGATCACAAGTGGAATTCTACCTTCGACGCCAGGCGCCGCCAGCTTCAAGCGCTGGTTAGGGAGCACCAGAGAGACGCGCGCCGAACCTAGTCAAGCGCACAGCCGTGCCAGCAGATTACTACGCCGAGACCAACCATCCCAGCTCCTATCAGCCCGACACTCTTCCAGAATCCAGCCACTGGGTTTCCCAGCCGGACCGAATCCACTGCTGGCCGTGGCAGGGAGACGCGACACGTGTCACAGCTGAGGGGCTGAAAGAAGGGAATCCCGCTCAGCGAGTCCGTCGTGATTCGCACTGCATGCCAGCGCGACACCGTCCCATGCTGCCAGACTTGGACCTGCTGACGAGCGGGAAGGAGGCCGGGTGCGACGGTGGCGGCGTGATGCCAGCCAGCCCCGCATGCGCTGGTGACCAGGAGGATCAGGAGCGGGCCGCACACAACGGGGCTGCCGGATCGCATCCAAGAACGCGCTGCCGAACGGGACGCGCCTAAGCTGCCGGCAGCTTCAAGCGCTGGTTCAGGCGCCAACCCGATCAGTTGTGCGCCAGGAGTTCTTGACATGATCCCCCAGGGGTGGTTTCGAACCAGTGGGGTCGCGAATAGGTGAGGAGGCCGAGCAGAGCTGTTCGAGTCGGCTCAATCTTCATGCGCCGGATGTTGTTACTATCCGCATAAGGACATAAGACGGTTGCGGCGGCCATCACGTCGCTGCTGTCTCGGGCCTGGTCAGACAGGGTGCTTCGGAATTGAAGCCAGAGATACTCGGCTACCGCTGTCTTGCCTTGTAGAGTGACACTGTAGTCCCTCCAATGCTTGAACGTGAGCACCTCGATCGTATCCCCGTTCGGGAGCTTCCATCTCGGGTTGGGCTTCGTGAGGTTCTCATAGCCGCCCAAGGCGATCCAGACGGAGACGAGGAGGACGAGACCGAGAGCGAGTAACCTCGGCCACCAGCGACGCCGGGCCCCGTCACCTTCAGGGCGCGGGTTAAGCGGCGGGACGCCCAAGCGCCAGCCGGACTTGACTCAGGTGATGTTCGTTATGAGCGGCGACCTTATCGAATTCCTCCCGCAACGTGCGCACGCCGTCTACGCTATGCACGAACTCGAGATGGCCGCTGCGCTCATAGTGCCCGCCAGCATAATAGATGATGGCGTTGCGCACCGATTCATATACGCGCCGGGAGATCTCTAGCGGCACGCGCGCATAGTCGAGCCCCCGAGCCCATGCATCCTGATCCATCACCCATAGCACCGGACGCGGCTCACTGAGCACTCGACGGATGCGATCAAAGAAGACGGTCTCGCTATCGGAGAGGTGGTGCAGGATATAGCCGACGGACCACTTGCCTGGCGCGTAGGTGCGCGCCAGGTCCCCACGGTTGAGCGAGAAGCACTGCAGCGTCTCGTCCCGAGTCCGTTCAAGCTTTTGAATAAGGTGCGTGCGCCCTCCCGCCGCCTACGCGCGCCGGCAACTTCAAGCGCTGGTTAGGCGCCACGAGTCACCGCAGCCCGATGAGGCTGCTTGAGTATTCGTAGCGCATTGGCACTGTCACTTCCCGGCCTTCACCCCGTAGCACCTGCTCACCGTCGAGGTGTCCGCGCCGGACGCGCGAGACCAAACGCGCCGCCGCCGGCGCGAACACCGCGGTCCCTTCCTCGTGCCCTTCGAGGCGCGTGTAAGCTGAGCGGCGAGCTGCATGGTCAGCGCGGGCAGGATGGCCAGTGGCTTCATTTTGTTAGGCGGCCCCGCCTTCGATCTTATAGATCTCGCGCCGACCGGATTCCACGAAATCGTGATAGTCCTTCATGATGTTCTCGAGTTCCTTCATCTCGTCACGGTTCTGCCCGCCACCTTGCATCATACGCTCGAAATCGTCCATGCTCGCGACTTCCATTTCGGCGACGAGCGTCCAGTACCGCTCCGCACAGTAGTCGGTCATCACGCGCATCTTCGGCATGCCGACCTTTGCGCTGAGCTTGGCCATGGCCAAGAACTTCTCAACCATCGGGCGCACCTTACCAGGCTTGCAATACATGATCTCGCGAATAAGTAGCATGCGGTTCTCCTGTTTCGTGGTTCCAGGGCTTGGGGTTGAGTGGGCCGTCCTCAGCTCACCGCTTTCCTCACGAGCGCGCTGATCCTTGGCGCTTCGGTGGCCGTCAACCCCTTCAACGCGAAGGCGACCGGCCACAGGGCGCCTTCGTCGAGGTTCGCCTTGTCGCTGAAGCCGAGCGTCGCGTACCTCGATTTGAACTTCTGCGCGTTTTGGAAGTAGCAGACGACCTTGCCGTCCTTGGCATACGCGGGCATCCCGTACCAGGTTGTCGGCGAGAGGGCTGGCGCGCTGGCTTTGACGATCGCATGGAGCCGCTTGGCCAGCGCGCGATCTGGTTCCGGCATCGCGGCGATCTTCGCGAGCACGGCGCTCTCCCCCTCCGCCGTGTCCGCCTTCAGCTCTTGGACGCGCTCCTTCATCGCGGCTCGTTCCTCGTCCGTGAATCCCTTGAACTTCTTGTTGATCGCAGTGGTGCGCCTGGCCGACTTCTGCGTGTCCTTCTTTGCAGGCTTCCTTTCAGCCATGGTGCCTCCGATAGAAGCCGGGGGATCTCACTGACAGCCTCAACCGCGGGTTAGGCTGCACGATCCAGGATGGTAGTCGCAACCGCCCGCATCGCGCACTCCGGTACCACGCGAACCCGCACGAGGGTCAGGGCGTACAGATTCGACCATGATACTCCACAACGCGATCAGTGGTTGTGAAAGTAGCACCCGAGTTGGTCGTATACGTATGCATCAGCTCAAATCGCAGACTGCCATTGCCCATTTGTTCCAAGGCGGTGATACAGGCGAGGAAGGTTCCGCCGCCGGCGCCGGTGAACGTGCCTACCTCAGCGAGCCCGCCACCGCATGCCGCCGCAGGGCCGATGATCTGCCCGTCAACGTGGCCGGTGACGTTCTGGCAGGAAGTGCTCTGCGCGCTGGGGGTGGCCGCCGGCACGCTCGCGCATGGTTCCGAAGGAGTCTGAACGACGGCGGCTTCAGCCAAGGGACTGGGTTGCGTCGGATTCCGGTCTGAACACCCGACAGCGAGGAACATGATGATGGGAACGAAGCGCCTCATAAGTACCGCCTGTGTCCGGGCACCGAGCCCGGAGAGTGCTTCCTAACGGGGCGCGCCGAAGCTGCGGCGCCCGAAACATTCACGGACCAACGTTGGTGATCGCGCCGTCAGCTTCAAGCGCGGGTTCGGCACCGCCGGAGTGAGTCCCACGCGTCAGGGCACCGGCAGAACGATCGCCACGTGGGCGGTGTCTGGTACCTGGCCGACCGGAACAACTCGAAGGCGCACGAGAACACTGTCAAAGATTGTCGCCACTCGCTCGGTGGGTGGTGGGATCACGGTGGCTCGGATCCACACCGACGCGCTCTCCGAGGGGGCGTTCGCGTAGCGCGTGAGCTGCAACCGGAACCTCCCATTGCCGTCGGTGAGCCCATACGGCGAGTTGAACTGCCCGCCGTCGGCACTCGGGCGCGGCCCAACCGAGATGCCGGCCAGGGGCTGGCTGCGAGCTCCAAGGACTTGCCCCTCGACGGCCGCACAGCCGTAGTTGCCGAACTCGTAGGTTTGGGGACATGTGTGGGAGTCCACCGTGTCGGTCAGGTAGCCGCGGCAGCCGGCCAGGACCGCTAGGACAAGTGTCGAGGCTCGCCAACTTCGGAGTGCTGAAGCGCGCATATCACGTGTCATAGAAGAAGGCTCGTGCGTGTGTCCGCGATCCTAACTCACCTTGATGACGACCTTGCCTTTGGCACGCCCCGTTTCGAGGTACGCCCAAGCCTCTTTGGTGGCTTCGAACGGGAAGATCCGATCCATGACCTGCCGGATAATGCCAGATTCAATGAGGGATGTGATCTTGCTCAACTGCTCGCCGTTCGCTCGCATGAAAACAAACGAGTAGCTGACGCCGTGGTGCTTGGCCCTCTTCCGGATGCCGAAGCTCACAAGGCGCATGACTTGTTGCAAGAACCAGTTCGACCCGTTCTGCTTAGCAAACGCGACATCCGGCGGACCGGAGATGGAGATGAGCTTGCCGCCGGGCTTCAGCACTTTGAGGGACTTTTCGAGCGTGTCCTTGCCCAGAGTGTTCAGGACGACGTCATAGCCGCTCAGGACCTTCTCGAAATCCGCTTTCTTGTAGTCGATAACGATATCCGCGCCGAGACTTTTGACCAGATCGACATTCGCTGTGCTCGTCGTCGTCGCCACCGTTGCGCCGATGTGCTTGGCCAGTTGAATGGCGAATGTCCCTACTCCACCGGAACCCGCGTGGATCAGGACTTGTTGGCCTTTCTTCAGGTTGGCCCGTTCAATCAATACTTGCCAAGCTGTCAGGCCTACCAGAGGGATGGAGGCTGCCTCTTCCATGGTGAGATTCTTGGGCTTCAACGCCACGTCAGCTTCATTCATGGCGATGAATTCGGCGAACGTCCCGATCCGGTCCTGATGCGGCCGCGCATAAACTTCGTCCCCCGGCTTGAACCGTCGCACTTTGGGCCCGGCACGGACGACGACCCCGGCCACGTCGTTGCCGAGAATCAGCGGCAAGCGATAGGGCAGAATGTGTTTGAACTCGCCGTCCCGAATCTTGGAATCCAGCTGGTTTACACTGGCTGCGTGGACTTGGACCAGTACATCATCGTCCCGGACTTCCGGTTCCGGCATTTCGCCGAGACGTACGGCGCTCTTGCTTTTATAGCGATCGACGACGAATGCCTTCATGGCCTTGCTGGCTGCGGCGCCTAGCTGGAATACTCACAAACGCAATTCTACACAGACGCCGGGCGCCGTCACCTTCAGGCGCGTGCTAGACCGCGGCGTCATCAGCGTCACGGGCGGGTGTGGCTGGACTTATGAAACTGGCCGCCGATCAGCGCGCCCGCCGTGAAGCCCACCACACCGCCAAACACGAACCCAGCGATGGTCCCGGCGGTGCGATCGCCCGATTCACCCAAACCACGGAAGTACAGCGCGCTCACGACCCCGACGCTGCCGCCACCAATGATCCCACCCTCGAGCCAGTAAGTATGGGGGATCTCCGTGGAAAACGGAGTGCGGTCGAAGCCGGCAGCACGGGCAAGCGAAGGCGGCGGAGCACCGGCGTACGATGGCACCGGCGTGAGTCGCTGACCGGCCAGCGACGTCGGAACGACGAGCACGGCAGATAGGACGAGTATCCGAAACATCGTCGCCGTCTCACCTCGGTAGCCCCTACTCGTGGCGGACCCGAAAGAAGGCAAGGACATAGCCGTCGGCATCGGTGACCTCGAAGCCCCACAGGCCGTCATCGATGAACGACAACTCTTTCACGAACGACGCACCCCGCTGCTTGAACTCGTCGAACAGCGCGTCGGGGTCCCGGCTGTAGATGTAGGCATCCCAGCGAGCCCATCCGTGGCGGGTGTGGTTTGGACAGGGAAGCACGTCGGGAAGGATAGTCTTGAGCATGATGCCGATCCCGTCCCGGCTCACGTGGCCATAGTAGACGTCGTCGGGTGGACCCTGGAAGTCCAGCTGGAAGCCGAAGCGCTCGATGTAGTGGGAGATCGAGGCCTGCAGGTCTTTCACGATGAAGAACGGACTAATTGCAGCGAGGTTGCGTTTCGCTGCTTCGGGGTTTGCGCGTGGTGAAGCGGTCTTGTTTGAGTTCACGCCCTGGAGCTCCCATCACGGCGAACGGCGATGTGAAGCTTCGTGAAAGGTGCACGATCCTGGGATAGGGATTGGAACCCGACCTCGTAACAATAATCTACGCGCGCCGCCGGCTTCAAGCGCGGGTTAGCCGGCGCCGACCGGGTGACGGGCGCGGGACCTCGCCCCGAGCCAGCTCCCGCCGAGTGCGGCCAGAAGTAGGATGAGTTTCCAGGGAGTCCAGACGAAGAGCAGCGCCCGGGCGTAGTCGATGGGACCCGCCGGGATTCCCCCCTGCACGCCTACGAACCAGGCCCACCCGAAGAACGCGTCGCCGAGAAAGAGCAGCGGTGCCGCGACCCACCACAGCGAACGTTCGTAATGACCGAAGAACCAGGCGAGAGTCCCGTACAGGACGAGACTCACAAGGAGGCCGAGGCCAAGGAAGGAGACTCTCAAGAACGCCGCTACGGCGGCCGCGGCCAGGCTGACAGCCAACGCGAGAAGCCAGAATAGCGCCCTGTTCCTGCGAGCTCGTGGCACTGGGGGACTTTGATCGGGCATGTTGGCGACTCTCGATCGTACGGGGTCTTGGTAACGGCACGGCCTAAGGGGCGCGCTTAAGCGTGCAAGAGGCTTCAGAGCGTCTGCGGACACAGCACGCGCTCCAAAGTAACGATGATCCCCGAAGCTCCGTTAGCCAGCTGGCGCGGACTGAGCTGCGCGAGGCCGGCATAACCCGTCGCCGTCGGGGCAAGGTACGCGGTAAGCCGCCCACCCCATCCGCCCCACGTTACGGTGATGGAGTCGTTGGCTAGAGTGTGGAAGGCATCGCGCGACGGCCAGGGAACGATGGAGTCGTCGAAGCGACGCCATTCGTAGAGGTCGGTGCTCCACTCAGCGAACACTCCTGGAGTGTTCTTAGGGAGCCACACCCTACGCGCCCCGGAGGTGGTGAACGAGGAATCGAGAACGATCGAGGCTGGGAGCTGTCGGATGCCCGTGACGTGGACCGCGGTCGTGGACCAAGCGGACGGATGCACGCTGAAGCAACCGAGGGCCTGCCGCGGGGCTGGCGGTGGCGGCGCCATACATGCTGCCGTAAACAGAAGCACGGAAGGAAGCTGGAGCCGACGACAAAGGAGTCCGGTCACGGGGTGATCTCGGTTACGCGGCCTCACAGGGCGCGCCTAGGGTGCGGCGCGCTCAAGAAAGATTCATTCCCTAATCTACGCGCGCCGCCAGCTTCAAGCGCGGGTTAGGGCCGGCAGCTTCAAGCGCAGGTTAGGCGGCCCGCCCTTAGGGGGCAGCCAACGCGCACCCCGAGCGGCTGACTCGCGTAACAAGTCCGATGGCTACCTTCTCGGTTCATACCGCATCGCCATCGCCCCCGAGCCGAACTCCAGCCGGCTCACGAGCTTCAAGTCAACACACTTCGATAGTCCCGCGAACAACGTCGGCCCATGGCCCGCTAACCTGGGCTGCACCACGAACTCGTACTCATCGATCAATCCCAGCTCCGCGAGCGCCAGCGGGAGCTTCACGCCTCCCGTGAGCAGTCCCTTACCCGACTCCCGCTTGAGCTGCTGAACGGCTTTCCCCAGATCCCCGCGCACGAGCTCCGCGTTCCAATCGACCCGGTCCAGGGTGCTCGACACGATGTACTTCTTTGCCGCGTCGATCGTCCGGGCGAAGGGTTCCATCCAATCGGCCATCCAATCAGGCCTCACTCCCGTCTCCGCCAGCGGCCGCCACGCTGCCGCCATCATTTCGTAGGTCACCCGACCAAAGAGGAGGGCATCGGCCTGCGCGATGTTCTCGGCCGCGTGACGATGCAAGTCTTCGTCCGGGGATATTGCACGATGATCACAGCACCCGTCCAATGTGACGTTGATGGAATATCGAAGGGGTCGCGTCACCTAAGGGTACCGATAGCCATAGGGCCGCCTAACGCTGGTTAGGCAGCACGTTCAGCTCCGTGGCTCCTGATCGTGCGGTGCAATGGGAATAACTGCCTCTTGGAATCGCGCCCGATAGAGGCGGAACAACAGGTAGATGCTTGTAAGCAATGCCGTGAGGTTCAACTCCAGCAGCGATCTGCCTCCGACGGGCCACGGGGTGATGCTGAACAGACCTTCGAAGCCAAAGTCAGTGCCGGCAGTCGGTTGAATTGTGAGGCGCCAGGTGGCACCGAGGTAGAACTGCCAGGCAAACGCCGCATTGGCGAAGCGAATGATCTGCAGGAGGAGAACCACCACCAATATGGTTATGCCGACGCGGGAACTACGCAGCGCGAGCACCCCTCCAACGAGACCGGACAAGGCGAGAGCCACGGCAAGCACTATCTCCAGCGCTGAGTCGTGGGAGACGCCGAAAATCAACGTCGCGAGCGCCACCCAGATCGCACCGGCGATCTGATTTGCAGCGATCAACTGTGTCAGTCGAGTTGAGAACATGACGTGCTGCCTAACGGATTAAGCTCAGCCGCGTTTGCGGCAGCAAACGTCGGCAGCAGCGCGTTGTTAGCGTGCACAGTTCTTACACCGCACATTTACGTCGCCTCTGCGGCCATCTTGGCGCGCCGGTCAATTCTTTCGCGCTCGGCTAGGCTTGACCCACTGTGCCAAGCGCAATCTCTCCAGCCGGAACATAGGTGCTCGTCACAACGCCAGATGCTGAGACCTTGGAAGCCACGAGCCGCAGTGCACATGGCCTTGCGCCTTTTTCAAACAATCGCTTCCCACGGCCAAGAACGACGGGGTACGTCCATACGTGGTATTCGTCAATGAGCGATGCGACCTGTAGCGTCTGAATTAGATTGCCGCTGCCAATGATTTGAAGGTCGTGTCCGGGCTGCCCCTTGAGCGCGGTGATGGCAGAAACGACGTCACCGCCAAGGACCGATGAGTTGTTCCATTTCAATGACTTCAACGTGCGGGACGCCACATGTTTTTTTGCCGCGTTGAACGTCCGCGCAATCGCATTATCCTCTGCTTGGTGAGGCCAATAGGCCTCGAATATTTCGTAGGTTTTTCGGCCGAGTACAAGCTCTCGATCTTTACCATCGAAACCTGCCGCAGAAAGATCCATTGCTTCGTCCCAGAAAGCCGAGGTCCAACCACCTAGCGTAAAATCTTCGGTTGGATCTTCGTCCGGTCCGCCTGGCGCCTGCATGACACCGTCCAGTGATGTAAATGTGGACGCAATGAGTTTTCTCATGTAACTCTCCTACGATTGGATTACATCGTGCGCGCTGACGGGGCGCGCTTAAGCTGCGGCACGCTGAAGAAAGATTCATTCCCTAATCTACGCGCGCCGTCAGCTTCAAGCGCGGGTTAGGCGGCACACGTCGGCAGAGCGTAGAGATCATCGGCAGCATGCCAGCGATGGCGGATGTTACGCATTATAAGCGCGCAGTCGAAAAGAGCTGTACCGGTCGGGAATCGTGCGGTGTCGTCGAAGTAGCTGGACGCGACCTCGTCCACGTGCAGTGGCTCCACATGCCACCCCTGAGTCTCTAGCCGTATGCCGTGTAGCCTGTGAGGCTCGCGAGTAACGGAGTAGCCGAGCGCCCCGGGCTCGAAAAAGTCGGACGCTTCCGTGACGCTGGCAAACACCGAGTGTGGAGGGAGCGCATTCGCGACACGGCCCTTCACGCGGACTGTGACGGCCCCGTCACGCGACCGCATGTGTAGGTCAATGCCGTCCCCGGCTGGGTCGACGGCGAAGGTGGCTCGGTGGTGCTCGCCCGGGAAAAGGCGCCCCCCAGCAAGATGGTTCACGAAGGAGCCTGTGTCTCGGCGGGGGATGAAGACTCCCTCGTGAGGCCCGCGCTCGTCCCGCCATAGAACAGCTATCCGATGCGCGGCGTTCTCGCTCGCAAACCCGATGCGTAGCGGCACGAATGCGGGGTGGATTTGCTCCAATCTGATGAGGCAGATGCCGCCCACCGCCGCGCCGTTGTGGAGCTTTGGACGGAAAGGGGGGGGCAGCTGGCGCGCGAGTAGCTCCGGATCGACTCGGTAATTCACGAGGACCCGGCGCCGAATTACACCCTCAAGGATCGGTAGCCTCATGGTGTGCCGCCTAACGGATCGCGCTTAAGGTGCGGCGCCGGCTAGAAGATTTCACAAATAGAAGGCTACCATAGCGAAACGGCGCCGCCAGCTTCAGGCGCTTGTTAGGCGGCCGCGACGCTGCGAAAGCGCAGAAGCACACGGAGGATCCAAAGAGCGATGGAAAAGACCAGCAATAGATAGACGACCCATTGCCAGACATGGTTCCGGTCCGGGAGCCGCAATGCTCGTAACAATACCGCGACGCTGATCGCGGAGAAGCCCACGGTCGACCAGGGCTTACTCTCGAGCGCCGCACTGACCGCCGCGAACGCGAGGGCGGCGACCATGAGCCATTCGATTGTCGGATGGCTTTGAGCAACCACTCCCGCACGGGGCGCCAGGTCGGAACCAGAACTATCATTGGTGAGTTGCGGAGTCATTGCAATCTCCTCAAGAGCAGCCGCCTAACGGATCGCGCCTAAGCTGCGGGGCGCTGAAGAAAGCTTCATTCCCTAATCTAGGCGCGCCGCCAGCTTCAAGCGTGGGTTAGGCGGCTGCCCGTGTCATACCCTGACCTGCCCATGGAAGGTTTTAGCGAGCCGCGCGTACCTGGGGTCAGTGCAGGCACCAGGCGACCATGTCCGTAGCGCGACACCTTCATGCTAGCAATCGTTCCGGGCGCCAAGCAGAGAGCACACCGCGGCCTCCACGAGGATGGCCGCGGTAGCAGCACCTACGACCATGGTGACGTTTTCTGGGAGCGTGCGGTAGCCGAGCTTCATGGAGTCCACTCGGGTCCGGGGAACGCTACGCCGGCAGCTGTAGCAGTGCACGGACATCTGGTATGGAATGCCCGAGACCGAGTCTTGGGTGATGACCACCGCATGCCATTTCGTGACCTCGCCGCCACTCCATATCCACACGGGGTCGTGACGCTCGACGGGTGTTGGCTGATCGACAGGACGCCGTCCCCAATAGCCGGAGCAGCCGGCTGCCAATAAGACGAGTCCGAAGCGTAAGCAGCGCATGGCAGCCGCCTAACGGGTGGCGCTTAAGCTGCGGCGCCGACTAGACGATTTCACAAATAGAAGATTACCACAGCAGAACGGCGCCGCCAGCTTCAGGCGCGTGTTAGGCGGCGCGCTCGCCGGCCCGTGATGAAGCGCGGCGCCACTGGCACTGTACCTCCTCGAGCGCATTACGCCCTCAACCGCAACCTGCCCAGCTACCTGCACGAGACGACTCCGCGCGGCGTGTCCCATCCCGCGCGATCACCATGATGGAGGTATCACCAACCAGCGCAGCTCGGAGTGCAAGCGCCCTGCATCGCTGCTGCAAAAGCGATGACAAAAGCAACGGAACCTCCCACGGCTATGCCCGTCTTGAGCGCGCTAAATTGGCGCGTGGCGATTGCGCGCACCTGACTGATCGGAAGCCCGATGGGCGTGCCGCGTCCGGCTGGGACCAAAGGCCACAATGGACCTTTCCTTACGCCAGTTACGTCGATCCCCAGAAGGCTGTCGGCGAGCACCCGTGGATCGCGGATGACCAGCCGGTCACCGCTGACGAGAGTCACGCGTACTCGAGACGGATGCTTGGCCGCTATCATGTTCTGAGGCGCAAGGTCTTCCGTGTGCCAGCTGGTGCAGGCGGCGGCAACAATCAGCAGAGCGACTGCTGGGGTCATCCGCATCGCACACATACGAGCTCCCCGAGTGGTTGAGTCAGCATCGCTCCCAGGCGACCGTCAAGCATGCGTCAAGACTGGCAGGCAGCGTGCACATTCCCAGGGAGCGCGTCAAGATGAGCAGTCTGATTAGTTACGAGGTCGCCGCGCGCCGCCTAACGGGGCGCGCTTAAGCTGCGGCGCGACGTTCGAACATGCACAAACATACGATTCCTCCAATAGACGGCACCGTCAGCTTCAGGCGCTGGTTAGGCGGCGCAGATCCACCGCTGATTAGGGCAGGAAGCCCCCGCTCCCCCGCTCGAACAGGCTTCCGGGGCCACCCGCCGCGCCGATCCAACGATACACCACCGCGTGATATGGCACTCCGTGTACGAGCGGCGATGCTCCGCCGGGCGCGACCCCACCCGGTGGCAACTGCCCGTAGCGGATCCCTGACGGCAGGAGGTTCTCCGCCGCCTGGCTTCCACTGTACACTACCCAGCCTCCACCGCTTCCAGTATCTGGGAGCACTTGGAGCGACGCCATGCCGCAGGCCGGTTGCCACGAGAATCGTGGCGGGCTCGTGGTCTCGACACTTATGGTGACCGGTTGGGAATCGCTACACGGGACTATGGGGTCAAACCCGAGGCTGTCGGCGCAAGCGCACACTGTCGCCGCCAGAGCTGCAACGATCGCGAGTGTGCCGTACCGAGTCGTCATTGGGGACAGGAGCATAGCTGCGCCGCCTAACGTACCGCGCTTAAGCTGCGGGGCGCTGAAGAAAAAGTAGTCATTCCATATGCTACGCGCGCCGCCAGCTTCAAGCGCTGGTTAGGCGGCTGACGGCGCCAGCGCAAGGATATCAACGCCTGAGGGACAGCATGCCCGTCCAAGTGTCGCCTTTACCAAGATCATTCCCCGTCAGGCCGCCGAGTCCATCACCGTTGCGAGCAAGTATCAGTTCGTAATGATCCATGCCCAAGATGCTGTTCGGGTCATCCAGTTTGTAGCCGGCGAATGTCAGCACGCGACAGCGGGCGTCGTAGGTGCCATGCACGTACTCAATGCCGCTCAGGCCCAGTTTGGGTTGAAGGTCAGCCCTGCGCGTGTCTTTAAGCGTCCATGAGATTGAGCCGTCGATGGAGTTATCAGAGGCGACGGTTAGTTGAACGATCGCTGTGTAAACGGACCCGTTCGGTGAATCCCAAGTTCCCTTCCACGTGCCACCTGGCGTTGGAGTCTGACCGAACAGCGGCCGGCCTGTGAGACAGAAACCGAGGAGAAACAGCCGAACTGGCCAACGCTGCATGCGGGCAAAAGGCATCGGAGGATCCTTGGCTTAGGTTGGGGGCATGATTTGAACCGCCGGGCGGAGGTGGTAACAAACTGTCAGCCGCCTAACGGGGCGCGCTTAGGCTGCGGCGCGCTGGTGAACGATTCATTCCTTAATCTCCGCGCGCCGCCAGCTTCAAGCGCTTGTTAGGCCCCTGGCTTAGCTGGACCCGGTGCGCCGGCGAATGAACATCACGACGGCCGATGAGAGGAGATAGAACCCTCCTCCTATGCCCATAACCCCATACTCGGCCGGCGTGCCACCGCTGAAGAACTTGACGATTCCCATTACCATGCCGAACAGCCCACCAAGGAAAAGCAGCCAGACGAGGATGTTGAGAAGGTTCTTGTCCACGAACTCCTCCCTTTCATTGACGCCCTGTCCACGTCCTCCCCCCACCATGTGGACCTAAGCTTCTCGAACCACAACAAACACCAGGTAGCGGCCTAACGGGGCGCGCTTAAGCTGCGGCGCGCTGAAGAAAGATTCGTTCCATAATGTACGCGCGCCGCCAGCTTCGAGCGCGTGTTAGGCGCCGCGCCCGCGACGTTACTTCGATAATTGCCTGACAGCATTGAGAAACACTGGATCGTGGATAAAGCGCTGAAACGAGTCGTCCGTCAGGGGATCCGGGAGCGTCTCACCTGGGATCATATTGGCGCGAAGTGCGTACGCACGTTTGAGGTAGGCAATCGCGTGCGGCTTGTCACCCATTTCCGCATAGTCGTCGGCCATCAGATAGTAGAACATCGGGTATGTCGAGTCCGCCGCGATTCCGTAATCGAAGATCTCTTTGGCCTTCTGAAGGTCCCCGGTAATGCCATACGCCATTCCTAGATTATCAACCAGGACTCTCCAGGCGCTTCTGCTTAGAGTCGGGCGACTCTTGTGCAGTTGGAGCGCACGGGAGTAGAGGGGGATAGCCGCGGCGTAGTCACGGTCCAAGAACTTGGCGCCCCCTTGGCACCATAGACGAGCTGCGGGATCCCGAGTGGTCGGGCAGGACGGTACGTCGTTCGAGTCTTGGGCCATCACCACGTGCGGCAGGGCAAGGAAAGCAGCGAAGACCAAGGCCGTAAGGGAACCTCGAGACACTCCACTACTCAGTTTGGAGTACATGCGCGTGCGCCTAACGGGGCGCGCCTAAGCTGCGGCGCCGACCTGAAATGTTCACAAATAGAAGACTACCTCAGAAAACGTGGCGCCGTTAGCTTCAGGCGCGTGTTAGACAGCCCCTCAACGAAGCGGCGAACACTCGTAACTCTCCACGACGCGCCCGATGTGTGCGCGACCGCGATCGTCAGTAATTGTCATCGTGCCATGTGCACGAGCGTGCAACTGCTTGCTCCCCTTCCCGATCGCTCTCCCGAAGGCAATCCGCACTTTGAGTTCGGCTTCCGCAACCATATCCAGGGCCGCCCCTCCGGTCGTGACGAGGCGACCGAAACTCTTGCAATAATTCTCGACCGACGAGAGCACCGGAGGCGAAAGAAGCTCAACGGGCCCCGCGCTCCGTTCCAGCACATTGATTCGGAGCTCTCGGATCCCCGTCAGTTTAGCTCGGCGGGCCAAGTGACACATGGTGTAATCGTTGCGGTGATAGTTCATCAGGCTGACGAACGAGTGGGCGAAATTGTGGGCGATACTCTTCAACACTTTGTAACGAGCCATAGGGGCTGTCTAACGGATCGCGCTTAAGCTGCGGCGCGAAGTTCGAACATACACATACGATTCCTCTAAGAAAAGGCGTCGTCAGCTTCAGGCGCTGGTTAGGCCGCCCCATCAATGTGCGGACGAAGGAGATGGAAGAGCTCTTGAAAGCGCCTCCCGAAGACCTACAAACTCATCGCTACCGCAGCGCTTGCAGGGCCGTTCTGACCATCGGCGTCGAAGTGTGCCGCATACCGCACAGAATCGGACGTAATAGGCGTTAAATCCGAGAACGATTGCCGTCATCAATACCAGAATCGGGTGGAAGACCCCGGCAACGAACCAGACAAGGGAGACGAAGCCGGCTCCGACGACCACGTCTCCAATCAAATAGCGTAGGCCAATCCTACCACCTGGCTGCTTATCTACAGCTAACCAACACACGAATCCAAGTGCGACGTAACCGAGGACGTAGGGGAGTGTTGCAAGCGTGATGACCATGTGGGCGGCCTAACGGATCGCGCTTAAGGTGCGGCGCGCTGAAGAAAGATTCGTTCCCCTATGTACGCGCGCCGTCAGCTTCAAGCGCTGGTTAGACGGCGCCGCCTCTCTCCTTCGAGCGAACCAGCCGCCGCACGCTGACGTAGTACCCGAGAAAGCCCGCGGCTGCAAACACGAGAATCACGCCGAACACGATCGGCTCGTCAGACCGGTAGGGCAGGAACTGGATCAGGATGAGCGCAAGGCCCACGGCACCCGTCAAGATTCCCCATCGCAGGGCGCTATAGAGACCAGGATCGTCTTTCGGGGCTGCCACGATCGCCCGGGCCAACTCCGGCGAGGCGCCCGCCTCGATCAGCCGGCGACGGGTGCGCCCATCGGAAATGACCTTGGTGATGCCGACGAGGATGAAGCTAACGCTCAAAAAGAAGGCGATGGGGACCAAGGTGCCGGTGTCAAACATGGTTCGACCCTCAGTGCAGGAATCCGCGCAAAGCCGGTCGCGGCGCCGCCTAACGGGGCGCGCCTAAGCTGCGGCGCCGAGCGAGAACGTTCACAAATAGAAGAGTACCTCAGAGAACGTGGCGCCGTCAGCCTCAGGCGCGTGTTAGGCAGCAACCCCATTACTTCAGAGCCTGCTCCATAAAATCGAGTGCCTCACGCACCGAAATTGTGAATGCCCCGCCGCGAGCCGCCTTCCACTGCTCGTATCCTTCCTGAAACGCCGGAAGCGAGACAGAGTCATGCGCGAGCCGAGTGAGGCTGCGCTCCAGGGCAGCGCGGGCGAAAGGCATATGCGCCACCTCATTAGAATAACCGCCGGGTGCCAGTGCGTTCTTCATTCGCACTCCTCGAATGCTGACATGCACTACTTCGCCGAGCTTTGGGAGCGTCTCGATCCGGACAATCACAAGCGCTGGCCGGGGGTCTCCTGGGCGTCCGGTGAATTCCCATTCTTGGCCGACCCTCAACGCCCTCCCTTGCGCGAGAGGCATAGAAGCGGAGAAGACCGCGATAACCGAGAGAAAGATTAGGTGCATTGATCGGTTGCTGCCTAACGGACCGCGCTTAAGCTGCGGCGCGCTGAAGAAAAAGGTGTCATTCAATATCCTACGCGCGCCGCCAGCTTCAAGCG
>QHVC01000071.1 GCA_003222205.1 Gemmatimonadota bacterium
GGCACACCGGGTTGACGTACTGCTCGGTCCAGTCCCAGACGCCGGCAATGTTCAGCGGGGGCAGCGCGGCACAGATGACCGCGATCCGCACCTCAGTCGTCTCGTGCGACCCTACGTCGATGTCCCGGGGATTCGCCCCACTGACGGTGCAATTGGCGGCGAGACCGTTCAGCAGCGCGCTGTGGCTTCCGGCAGACAGACCGGAAATCATCTTGCTGTCGTTCACGGCCACGGCCATTGCAGCACCGCCGTCGAGGGCGATCGCGTAGCCGTCCGGATCCAGATCCGCCCCGGTGGTGGCCACCGTCAACCGCACGTCACCGATGCGCGGCACGAGCGGCTCGCTGCAGGCAGCGGCCAACGCCGACAGCAACAGCAGCGCGACGAGCTTTGCCATGTGAATCGCCTCCGTGTTGACACTCGGCCGCGAACCGGCCGACGTGTCATGAAACGGAGGAAGGAGGAGGGATTTGCGCGGCGAGGCGGCGGAGGGCGAGTCGGGGAGCGAAACGCACGCTGTCCCCGCGTGCGATCAGGGAATCGTTGGCCGCCAAGCCGGTTGGAGAGAGGTGCCGCCGATGGTCAGTCGCGCGAGGTTGGTCCCGTCGACGTTCACGACCCAGATCTCGCCGTTGCATTCGGAATAGTCGCAGATGCCGACCCCGAAGGCGATCTTCACACCGTCCGGCGACCAGCTGGGACCGCCCGCGGACCAATCGCTGCCCGAAGCGTTTAGGCTCATCTGGTTTGAGCCATCCGCGTTCATGACGTAGATGGAGGCGTCTCTCCGGAACGCGATCTTGCTTCCGTCCGGCGACCACGCGGGGCTCAGGTCAACATGGGCCGGATCGCTCGTCAGTTGGACGACGGCAGAACCGTCTGTATTCATCACGAAAATCTGGTACACACCGTCCCGAGCGCTCACAAAGGCGATCTTGGTCCCGTCAGGAGACCATGCGGGCTGGCTGTTGTATCCACCCGGCGTGCTGGTCAACTGCGTCGGGGCCGTCCCATCCGCGTTGATCGTGAAGACCTCACGCTCTCCGCCCCCCAGGAACCTCCCGAACGCGATCTTGCTTCCATCGGGCGACCACGCCGGGAATTCGTCCGTGCTGGTGTTCGTAAGTCCGACCACCCCCGTCCCATCGGCATTGATGAGATAGATCTGGCCCGTGTTGAATCCGTCCGAGAAGGCGATCCTCGTTCCGTCCGGCGACCATGCCGGCCAGTACCCTCGCCCCCCCGAGAGTGGGACGTCGCCGGAACGATCGGTGTTGATCAGGTGGAGTAGAGCGTCGCTGGCGCTCCAGAACGCGAGTCGCGTGAGCGGCCCGCACACGACGGCGAACGACACCAAGGCGGTGGCACCACCGATGACGCTCACCGTTTGCGCAGTCCCGCCGGTGACGCTGCAGTTCACGGCGACATCCATGAGTGTGACGACGCGTGCTCCTGGGAAGATGCCGGTGAACACCGCAGTGGCGTTGGGTGCGAGGTGCCCCACCGCATTGAACACACTCAGGCCATAGCCGTCCGCATCCAGAGCGACGCCGGTGGTGGACACGGTTACGGCGACACTGCCAGGAAGGTCGACCGTAATGGTCGCCGTATCACTCTTCCCCTCGCTGGTCGCCGAAATGGCGGCGGTGCCCTGCCCGATCGCTGTGACCAGGCCGTTCGGATCCACCGTCGCCACCGTCGGCTGGTCGCTCGACCATACCACCGTGGCGCCGGAGCGGATGACGTATCCGGTCGCGCTCCGGAGGGTGGCGTAGAGTTGCAGAGTCACATCCTTCAGCACTGTCGCGGTGTCCAGCGACAGCGTCACCGTGGCGACCGGCGGCGGCGGGATCACAGTGACGGTCGCCGCACCGCTCACCCCTTCGCTCGTCGCCGTGATCGTCGTCTGCCCCGGCGTGACACCCGTAACGACGACGGACCACGCCCCGGGGAACGCTGGAACGGCGGTGGCGACGCCCGGGGAGCTGTTGCTCCACGTCACGGCGTGATACGTCGGGGTGAGGAAGATTCCGAAAGCGTCCGTGAGCGTGGCGCCCAGATTGGTCTGGTCACCCTGAGTCAGGGTCGTATCCGGCCGTACGACCACTTTAGCGACCGGACGCCCCGCCACATACACCGATTTCCACCCGCTGCTGATTCCATCAACGGTCGCCTGCACGCCACACGGTCCCTCGGCATGAGCTGTCAACAGCCCCGTGGCTGAGACGGTGAGGACGCTCGCATTGTCGACCGCCCAGGTGACCGGGCGATCGGGGAGCTCGTTACCCGCCGCGTCCCGTACCAGCACCGTCATCTGATAGGTGAGCCCGCGGATCGAGATGGTATCCGCCGTCAGCGTGACGGAGGCCGTGGGACCGAGGGTCGTGGTGCCGGTCGTGAACGGTACCGTTTCCGGGGCCGGCAGGGCTTGACCGTCCAGGTCGCGCACCTGGTTCGTAACCACCAGCTGATACTCGGTATTCGCCGCCAAGGGAGCGTCAGGGACGAATTCGACGCTGATGTGGTTGCTATCGGCGAATCGAGTCGTTCCGCTCACCGGTGTCGTTCCCTGCAGCAGCTGGATCGACGCTGGCGTTACCGTGGCGCCGTCGACCGGTTCGCTGAAGTACACGAGCAGCGCGCCGTTCAGCGGGACGTCGGTTCTCTTCTTGGGTGGCTGTGTTCGAATGACGATCGGGGGCGTGGATGCCGGCACCCCCAGCTTCATAGACGCCAGGACGGTACCGGCGGCACCGAGGACGTAAATCTGGACGGAATCCCCGACCGCTCCCGTTAACTGCACAGGATCGAATCCACCATCTATGGCTAGGGCGGTGAGCGACGCGCTCGGACCCTGAATCTTTACGTTCAGGGCTCCGGGAACGGTGCCCGTGGGCATCGACACGTAGAAGACGCCATTCCCGCTGCTACTGAGACTGCTGAGGCCGGTGACACTCGCGCCGACGACCTGGTGCGGGTCAGAAACGACAGGACCGGGGGGCGGCGGCGGAGGCGGGGGGGGCGGCGGAGCGATGTGGTCAGCGCCGGAGCAGGCGCCGAGCCAGCCCAGTACCAGGAGGACACCCAGCGCGACCCGAACCCTCGTCGCTGGCTTCACGGCTGCCCCGCGACCTTCACCGGGGTGTCGCTCGCGATGAAGAACGAGCCGTCGCCAATCTGCCCATCGTTATTCCCACCCCAGCAGTAGGCGACGCCCGCCACCGAGAGTCCGCAATAGTGGAACTCTCCGAGGCTGACGCTCGCGAACTGAACGCCACCGCCCACGGCCTGGGGCGTGTAACTTGGGTGCCCACCAAACTCCCGGGGGGCTGCCCCGGCCCCCCAAATCTCTCCCCAGCAGTAGGCCGCCCCAGCGACGGTAACGGCGCATACGCTGTAACCCGGCTGGCGAGACGCGGGCCCGAGGGCGCTGAAGGTCAACCCACCGACGACCGGTGTGGGGGTGGTGCAACGAGTGGCACGAAAGCAACCACTCGTCGTGTCAACGCCGAGTCCAGCGGTTGCTACGCCCCAGCAGTAGGCGGTGCCGGCCAACGTCAGCGCGCATGTCTGGGCGAAACCCGCCGTGAGCGCTTTGAATGAGAGCCCGCCGGCGACTGGCACCGGCGTCGGCGCGGAGTTGGTGTCGCCGGTACCAAGCTGGCCAGCGGAGCCGCTGCCCCAGCAGTAGGCGGCGCCACTCGCCGTTAGTGCACAGGTGTGATCCATTCCCGCGGCGATCTGCACGAACGAGAATCCACCGGAGACGGCAACGGGTGTCGCGCTATAAAACGACGTCGTGCCGGTACCGAGCTCGCCGTCACCGTTATAGCCCCAACAGTAGGCCGCGCCAGACGTCATGAGGCCGCACGCGTGCTGCAGGCCCATGCTGATCGTCGCCAGACTTAGGCCCCCGGCAACGGGAACTGGGACCGCGGAGTTCACGGTGTCGCCATTCCCGAGTGCCCCGCGGCGACCGTCTCCCCAGCAGTACCCAACGCCCACCGTCGTGATACCGCAGGTCCGGGCGGTCCCAGCGGTGATCGTAGCGAAGGACAGGCCGCCTGCGACACGAACTGGAGTAGTCGTGACCAGATCCCTGCTGCTGTCTCCAGTGCCCAGCGCCCCGCCATATAGGTTCGAGCCCCAACAATAGGCTTCCCCAGTGGTCGTGATCCCACACGTGTGCAAGTCGCCGGTGCTGACGGACGCAAAGGCGAGCGTCCCCACCGTGATCGAGGCCGTTGCGCTCCGACTCCCACTGGTGGCGGTGACCGTGACGGTCCCGGCCGCTCGGCCGGTCACAGTACCCGACAGGTACCCCTCCAGGAGGCCCGACGAAGCCGCGATTGCCACTACCGGATCCGCGGTCGACCAACTCAGCGAGGGAGCGGCGGGGTTGAACCAGTCGAGGACGTTGCCCGAGGCGTCACGGAGTACGGCTTGGATTTGCACGGATCCACCGGGCCCGACTAGTGCCGAGGACGGAAACAGGGTGATGGTGGCAACGTTGGACGTAAGGCTCCCCGTCGTGAAAGGCACTTGCACCGGCTGCTCCAGCGGTCGCCCAGCCAGATCCGCCACGCCCGTCGTGATCACGAGCGTGTAGGTAGTCTGAGGGGCGAGCGGCGCGTCCGGCGCGAATGTGGCGTGCAGGCCGTCCGACAGGATAGACGCCCCACCGGCGACCAGCTGGCTGTTGAGTTGGAGCCCGATCGTCCCCGAGTTGATAGTGCCGGGGTCGACCGGTTCGCTAAACACCACGCTCATCACGCTGTTCACGGGCACGTCCGTCTTCTTGTCCGGCGGCGTCGTGCGTACGACCACCGGTGGCTGGTGCCCGCGCACCGACACGACGGCTTGGAGCAGGCTGGCGCCGGCTGCGCTTGTCACGATGACTGCGAGCGAGTCCCCCACGACCGCGTTCACCGGCACTGGATCGAAACCGCCATCGATTACCGGCGTGGTCACCACCGAGCCCGTCGCGCGGTTGCGGATGGTCGCGAACGCGCCGCCCGGGAAGGACCCGGGCGGCGCGGACACGAACACGACGCTGTCGCCGCCGACTAACCTCGCGGTCGCCGCGCCGCTCGACGCAACGGAAGGCGGCATCACCGGAGCGGATACGATCAATGGCGTGGACGGCCCCTGGGACGGACGCGGCCTCGGCCCCGCGGCATCCTGGCACCCAAGCAGCCAGGCGAACCCCACCACCACCACAAAGGCGACGACGCGCCACCCTCCAAACCGTTCGTGCAGAGCCATCGTCACCGCCCTCCACTGAGCGTGAACCCCGCCCAATAGAACGGATCGGCGGTCGCGGAATTGCGGAGGGCGGCGCGCTGCGCGACCGCGAGCGCCTCGGCCTCCGGCCGCCCCGCCGCGAGCTCGGTGTAAAACCGCTCCATCAGTCCCGCCGTGGCGCGATCCTCAACGGGCCACAACGTCGCCATCACGTTCGCCGCGCCCGCGTACAGAAACCCCTCGACTAGCCCCACCCAGTCGTCCCCCGCGGGCACATCGGCGAGCGCGCCCGCGCCGAGCGCCGTTTGACAGGCCGAGAGCACCACCAGCCGCGCGTGCAGGTCGAGGCCGAACACCTCGTGCACCTCGAGGCGACCGTCCTCACCGGCCCCCGGTGCCAGCTCGACGAATGAGAACAGCGGATTGTGCTTGTTGAGCACGCCGTAGGTGGCGAAATGGATGATCCCCTGGCCCGACGCCGTGGCGCGGAGTGCTCGCTTCGTCGCGTGCGGCCCCATGAGCACGCGCGTGCGCGACCCGTACACGCGGGCGATCGACCCGACTTCGACGCGCGAGCCGGGCAGCACATCCACGTGCGGCGCCAACGCGAGCACGCCGGCCCCCGGCTCGGGATCCCCGCGCTCGCGGAGCCGCAGCCACACCGACGCGGAGGGCACCGTCGTCACGACGTAGCGCTCGACGAGAAACGGCGCCGTCGCCCCGGGGCGCTGCAGCGCCGCGAACGGCAGGTAATGCAACTCGGCGTGTGGCGCGATAACGAGCGCGCGCTTGCCGCGCAGCAGGCCGGCCGCCTCGATCGGCTCGATGAGGCGTTGATCAAGCCGCTCCAGCGGCGCCCGCCACGACGGGCCTTCCGCCGCGGCGCCGCGCGCCGGGCGGGTGAGCGCCCCGCGCGTGAAGTCCACCAGCGACGCGAGCGCGTGGCGCCCGATCCCGAGATCGAGGATAGCCGCCGTGTCCGACGTCACGACAAACACCAGGGTCGTCGAATCAGTGACCAGGTACTCCAGCAGCGCCTCATCGGGCGCCAGCCGGCTCCCGATCTCCCGCATCGTCACCGCTTTCCCCGCCACCAGGTGCGCGTACTCGGGCTTGGTCTCCTGCACGGCGGCGAGGAGGTCGGCGTACGCCGCCTGCGCTCGCGCGAGCGCCTCCCGCACCGCACCGGCGGCTCCCACGTTGGGCTCGCGCAGCCCGTCGCTGCCGGACGCGTCTTCGAGCCGGCGCGTGAGCTCAGTAATCCTCAGGCGCAGATCCTGCTCCCGGGACAGCAGAGTGTCTCCGTCGGCGGCCTGCCAGGCGATGCGACCCCGGGCCAGCAGGTCGAGCATCTGCCGGGCGCGCAGCCGCTCGCTCGCGTCGAACGCCTCTTCGGTCCGCCCGCGGGCGCGCTCCACCAGCGCGAGCTGCGCGTACACCTCCCACTTGTCCGCGAGATACGACGCGCGCCGCTGCTCGAGCGGCAGCCGCCCCGCCACCCGCTCGACGTCCGCTGCCGCCGCACGCAGCTCGGTCGCCGCCTCCGTGAAGGCGCCGCGACTTTGCAACGCCGCGCCGAGGCCCGCGTGCAGCGGCCACGACACGCTCGGCGCCGGGGCGGCACCGAGACGGTCGAGCCCGCGCCGATACAGTGACTCCGCCGTCAGGCCGATCCCCTCCCGCGCCGCCAGATCCCCCAAGGCCCCGAGGGCGGCCGCCTCCCCCGCCGCGTCGCCCACCACGCGCAGAGTGTCCAGCGCCGTCGTCACGACGCGGCGGGCACCCGCCGTGTCGCCACCCTCGCGGAGCGCGTAGCCGACGAGCAGCCGCGTCACCGCCCGGCTGCGCGGGTCCGCCGACGCCTGCTTCCGCAGCGCCTGCTCGAGCACGTCACGGGCTCGTGCGTACTCTTCCCGCAACAGGAACAGATACCCCCGACCCTGGACGGCCTCGGCCTCGCCGGCGCCGTCGTTCGCGCGGTGGTACCACGCCTCGGCCTGCGCGTAGGCGCGGTCGGCCTCGGCGGACCCGTTGAGCAGCAGCGCCAGATCCCCGCGCGTGAGCGCGAGCCGGGCCAGCAGTTCGGCATCGGGATCACCGCCACGACGCAGCGCCGTCTCGGCGCGATGCAGCTCGCGCAGCGCGCCCTGGAGGTCGCCGGTGGCCGCGCGCACGTCCGCCAGATCACGGCGCACCGCCGCGACGTCGGGCGCGGGTCCCGTGACTTCGTAGATCGCCAGCGACGCCGCGAGCGCCGCGACGGCGCCCGCGTAGTCGCCGCGATTCGATCGCAGCAGCCCGATGTCGTGCCACACCTCGGCGGCGCCGGGGCGATCGTCCTCGGCGCGGTAC
>QHVC01000072.1 GCA_003222205.1 Gemmatimonadota bacterium
TGGGCAGTGGCTTTGTGGAGGCGGGCGGCGCGGGCCAGCTCCGAGAGCCGCCACTCGGGCCGGGCGTCGCTGAAGGACTTGAGGAGGCCCAGCGCCCGGGCCACGGCCTGCGTGCCCGCCGGGGCAGGGATCGCAATCACGTGAGACGACGTATCATGATGTGAGACAAGAAACGCTTGGCGCGGTGCCGTGTCAAGCGCGGGGGCAGGGGGTTGCTCCGCGCGAGCCCCGCTCTTATGCTTGCTCCAAGGAGGGCTCCTCACTTGCTATGACCGACATTCGCGATACCACCCCGACGATGCTGCGCCAGCGCGCGGCGCCCCGACTCGTGTGCCGGGTCGCGCTCCTGCGGCGCATTCCCGGGCGTATTGCGTCCGGCGACGTCGGTGGCGGAGGGCGAGCACCCTAGAAGTCCTGCGGATCGGCATCATGCCGTGATCCAGCCTTCCGGGTGCTTCGAGAGACCTGGAGGGCTGTTTTGTTGACTCACGTCTGAACGGGATCACGCGCATGGATACGCAACACCACAACCCTGATCACGAAGTCATCGCGCGCTACACCGGCCAGCCGTCCCGGCTGCCGGCGAAGCTGCGCCGCGACATCGAGGCCAGCTGGCACGGCGCTCCGGTCCAGCTCTACGCCCTGGCGGACCTGGACCACGCCCACCGGCTCACGGAGGTCTGGGTCGCTCTCGGGGCCGGCCACGTCGCGGTGGCGGAGCGCGCCCCAACAGGGTGGGAGATCCGCAGCGTCGAGCGGGACCGCATCGAGGCGGTGCGCGAGGCGCCGGGCCTCTCCGCCAGCACGCTCACGCTGCTCGGGCGCGCGGGCGACCCCCCGCTCGCGGTGCTGCGTTACAGCCACCGCCAGCGGCGCGCCGTCGAGAACCTGAAGTTCGTCCTCGAGGAGGCTCTCGCCGGGCGCACCGTGACGGCCGCCGACCCCGATCAGGAGTACGCGGCCGGCGTGGCGCGGCCGATCCGCGACGCGCAGGCCCTCGTCGCGGGCCGGCAGGTCGCGGTGATCCGCCGGCTGCTCAGTTACCTCGCGCCGTATCGGCGCCAGCTGCTGCTCGGCATGGGGGCCGCGGCGGTCATCACGCTCGTCAGCCTGGTGCCGCCGTACCTCGCGGGCTACCTGATCGACCGCGTCGTGCGGCCGGCGCAGGAAGGGCGGCTGCCGCTGGGCCGGGCCGCGACGGTCGCCTGGCTCGCCGTGACCGCCATGGCGGCCGTGTACCTCGTGCGCCAGGCGGCGGCCCTGGTGCGGCTGCGGCTGATGTCGGTGCTCGGCGAGTGGGTCGCCCGCGACCTGCGCGCCGAGCTGTACGAGCACATCCAGCGGCTGAGCCTCGCGTTCTTCTCGCGCAAGCGCACGGGCAGCCTGATTACGCGCGTGTCGGCCGATACCGACCGCCTCTGGGAGTTCCTGGCGTTCGGCGTGGTAGACGTGTCGCTGTCGCTGGTGATGCTCGCCGGCCTCGGCGCGGTGCTGCTCTCGCTCGACTGGCGGCTCGGTCTGGTGATGACCATCCCGGTGCCCGTGTTCTGCTGGCTGATCTACCGGCACGGGGAGGCGATCCAGCAGCTGTTCCTGCGGGCGTGGCGCAAGTGGTCGCGCGTGACCGACGTGCTTTCGGACACGATTCCGGGGATCCGGGTCGTCAAGGCGTTCAACCAGGAGGAGCGCGAGATCCTGCGCTTCGGCGAGCGCAACCAGGACGTGACCGGCGAGTTCAACCGCATCCACCGCCTGTGGACCACGTTCTGGCCGCTGCTGATGCTCGGCGTGCACGCGACCACGCTCGGCGTGTGGGCGTTCGCCATGCCGCGGCTGTTGGGCGGCGGAGCGCCGCTGTCGGCGGGAACGTTCGTGTCGTTCCTGCTCTACACGACGATGTTCGTGGCGCCGATCGAGGTGATCGGCCAGATGGCCCGCACGATGAGCCGCGCCACGACCTCGGCGCACCGCGTGTTCGAGGTGCTGGATACCGAGCCCGAGATCCGCGACGCGGCGCGGCCCGTGCGGCTCGAGCCGGTGCGCGGCCGGGTCACGTTCGAGCACGTGACGTTCGCCTACGACGGCGTCCGGCAGGTGCTGCGCGGCGTGAGCTTCGACGTCGCCCCGGGCGAGCTGATCGGCCTGGTGGGGCCGTCGGGCGGTGGTAAATCGACGATCGCGAACCTGATCGCCCGCTTCTACGACGTCACCGGCGGGGCGATCCGCATCGACGGCGTGGACGTGCGGCGGCTCGAGACCGGCCACTACCGCCGCCAGATGGGGATGGTGCTCCAGGACCCGTACCTGTTCCACGGCACGGTGCTGGAGAACATCCGCTACGGGCTGCCGGAGGCGTCCCTCGACGAGGCGATCGCCGCGTCGCGGGCCGCGAACGCCCACGACTTCATCTGCAAGCTCCAGCACGGCTACGACACCGTGGTGGGCGAGCGGGGGCACACGCTCTCGGGGGGCGAGCGGCAGCGCGTCTCGATCGCGCGGGCGATCCTGCACGACCCGCGCATCCTGATCCTCGACGAGGCCACCAGCAGCGTCGATACGGAGACCGAGCGCGAAATCCAGGAAGCGCTGGAGCGCTTGATCGCCGGCCGCACGGTGTTCGCCATCGCGCACCGGCTCTCGACGCTGCGCAAGGCGTCGCGGCTGTTCGTGATCGACGACGGACGGCTCGTCGAAAGCGGCACGCACCGCGAGCTGCTGGCGAAGCCCGACGGGAAGTACCGGCGGTTGTACGAGATGCAGCTTCAGATCGCTTAGGAGGGAGGTCGTATGGAGACCAAGCTGGTCGAACCACGCGGCGGCGAGGCGACCTCGAAAGACCCGGGCGAGCTCACTCTCGAGCGCCGCCCGGACGGCCGCGTGTGGGCGGTCCGGGGCGGGGGCGGCGCGGCGCGCGCTGTCTGGGTCCAGCGCTGCTTCCCGTGGTCGGAGCCGGGGCGGTTCCTGTCGCTCCGCGACGACGACGAGGAGGAGTTCGCATTGGTACGCGACCCCGCCGAGCTCGATCCCGCCTCGCGGCGGGTGCTCGAGGAGGCGCTCGTCGCGGCGGGCTTCGTGTTCGAGGTGACGCGGGTGATCGCCATCGACGAGGAAGTCGAGATCCGGCACTGGCGGGTGGAAACCCGCCAGGGAGCGCGCACGTTCCAAACGCGCCTCGACGACTGGCCGCGATTGTTGCCGCACGGCGGCCTGCTGGTCCGCGACGTGGCGGGGGATCTCTACCACCTCGCCGACCCCACAGCGCTCGATAAGAGAAGTCGGGCGCTGTTGTGGGCGTTCGTCGACTAGCGCGCCGCCGATGCTCATCCGCATCAAGAAAAGGACCGACGGCTCGGCGGCGCTGAGCTGCGTGCGGGACGACGGGTCGGTGACCTGGCAGCGCCAGGAGGGAATCCAGGGGCGGTTCTTCCCGCTCCACGACCTGACGCACTATGCCGTCGAAACGGTCCTGGGCCACCGGCGCGGATTCTACGGGCTCGTGGCCGCAGGCTGGGACCTGACCGACTTCGGGCAGCCGTGGCCACGCGGACCGCTGCCCCCCGAGGCGCTCGCGTCTGAGCTCCTGGTCGGCTTCCTCGACCGCGAGCGGGCGGCGGGGGAGGAGTGGCGCGCTACGGAGTTCAACGCGACTGCGGCGACGTACTTCGCCCAGCATGGGGTTCGGGACAGCTGCGTGGTCACGGAAGCCGAACTGCGGAGTGTGAGGGTACGAATCCGCGAACTGTTCGCACGTTGGGACGCGCTGCCGGCCGGTGAGGCCCTGGAGCTGCACTTCGAGGCGCTGGCAAGCAGCTAGGCCGCCCTTGCCGGGTCGCCGCGGGCGCTCCATCTTGGTCGCTCGTACGAGAGGCGCGCCCCCTCTCCCACTACGGGAGCGACTCATGCCCAGCCTCCGCACTTCGCAGCGCGCCGCGATCCTCGCCGTTCTCGGACTCGGCGCCACCCTCTGGACCGGCTGCTCCGACCACTCGATTACCGGCCCGTCGGCCCGTCCGCAGCTCAACCTCCAGGACCTCCGGGCGGCGCTCGCGGCGCAGCGGCGCTATACGGGCGACTTGATGCGCCTGCCCGGCGTCGTCGGCACGGCCGTGGGGCTCCTCCCCAGTGGGGAGGCGGCGGTGAAGGTCCTGGTCGTGGACGCGAATGTCCATGGCCTGCCCAACATGCTCGACGGCGTGCCCGTCGCCACACAGGTCACGGGGATGCTGATGGCCTTCAGCGACCCGACCAAGCGGCAGCGCCCCGCGCCGATGGGGTTCTCAGTCGGCCATCCCGCGATTACCGCGGGCTCGATCGGGGCGCGCGTCGTGGACCCGTCGGGCAACGTCTACGTGCTGAGCAACAACCACGTGCTGGCCAACAGCAACGACGCCACCATCGGGGACGCGGCGCTGCAGCCGGGGCCCTTCGACGGCGGCACCAACCCGGCGGACCGCATCGGCACGCTGTTCGCGTTCAAGCCGATCGACTTCTCGGGCGGCAACAACACCTTCGACGCAGCGATCGCCCTTTCCAACCGCGACAGCCTCGACAACGCCACCCCGGCCGACGACGGCTACGGGATGCCGAACAGCGCGATCTACGGTGACGCGGACGGCGACGGGGTGTTCGACAACGAAGCGGCGCTGCTCGGCCTCAATGTGAAGAAGTACGGGCGCACCACGAAGTTGACCCACGGGCAGATCACGGGGATCAGCGCCACCGTGGACGTGTGCTATGAGGTCTTCATCTTCATCTGCGTCAAGTCGGCCCACTATGTCGATCAGCTGATCATCGAGCCCGGCGGGTTCTCGGGCGGCGGCGATTCGGGGTCCTTGATCGTGACCGACGACGCCACCGCCAACCCCGTCGCGCTGCTGTTCGCCGGGAGCTCGTCGCAGACGATCGCCAACCGCATCGACCTGGTGCTCAACTACTTCGGTGTGCGCGTGGACGGCGCGGCGCCTCCGCCCCCGCCGCCGCCGCCCACCCCGGTGACGGACATCGCCATCACGAGCGTCGCCGCGCCGGGCGCGGTCACCCAGGGCGCGACGGTGAACGTCAACGTCGTTGTGAAGAATGTGGGCAATCAGGACGTGCCCGACGCCTTTGACGTGACGCTCCAGGACGCGACCGACGGGGGCACGATCGGCACGCAGACGGTCTCCGGGCTCGTGGCGGGCGCCAGCACCACCCTCACCTACAGCTGGAGCACAGGGGCCAGCTCGCTCGGCGCCCACACGCTGACGGCAAGCCACAACCGCCGGGACGACAACGCCGCCAACGACCAGGCTTCCGCCACGGTGACGGTGAACTCGGCGTCCATCGTCATCCACATCGGCGACCTGGACGGCACCGCGTCACGAAACGGCGGCACCTGGTCGGCGCGGGTCGAGATCACCGTGCACGACGCCGATCACAACCCGCTCAACGGAGCGACCGTGGTGGGCCACTGGAGCATCATCGGGCTGAATTCGGACACCTGCACCACCGGGGAGCTGGGAGGGAACGGGACCTGCGTCATGCTGTTCCCGAGCCTCAAGCGGAGCGTCACCGCCGTGAACCTCACCGTCGTGAGCGTGACGATGGCGGGCCGGACGTACGATCGCACACTGAATCACGACCCGGACGGCGACAGCAACGGCACCACGATCAAGGTCATCAGGCCGTAGCGCCGGCCCTACCAGATCTGCGGGACTCGCTCGGGCGGCCGCACCATCGGGTCGCCCGACTTGCAGCGGAACGCGCGGGCGAATGCCGCACTGTTGGACAGAGGGCCGTTGGTGCGCCAGCGCTCCGGCGCGTGCGGATCGACGGTGAGGCGCGTCCGCAGCGACGCGTCCCGGGTGTGCCCCCGCCAGCTCTGGGCATAGGCGAGGAAGTACCGCTGCTCCGGCGTGTACCCGTCGATCAAGCCCGGACGGCCGTCGCGCTGCAGCGCGCGCTCCAGGGCGTCGAGCCCCACCAGCACCCCGCCGTAATCCGCGATGTTCTCTCCCAGCGTGAGCTTGCCGTTCACGTGGAACGTGTCTACCTGGACGAAGCCGTTGAACTGCTCCACGACGAGCTGCGCCTGCTCGGTGAAGTGCACGGAATCGCCGGCGGTCCACCAGTCGCGCAGGTTCCCGGTCGCGTCGTAGTGCCGCCCCTCGTCATCGAACCCGTGCGTGAGCTCGTGCCCCGCCCAGCTGCCACCCAGTGAGCCGTAGTTCGCGGCGTCATCGGCCGCCGGGTCGAAGGTCTGCGGAACGAGGGCCCCGGCGGGGAACACCATCTCGTTCTTGGAAGGATCGTAGTACGCGTTCACCGTCGGGACCGTGATCCCCCATTCCGTCGTATCGACCGGCGTACCCGGCCGGTTCACCGTTCGCCGCCACTCGAACACGTTGGCGCGCAGCTCGTTGAGGACGAAGGGACCCTCGGCGGTCTCGAGCCGCGCGTAATTCCGCCAGTGGTCGGGGTAGCCGATCTTCTCGCCCATGCGCGCGAGCTTGTCGAGCGCCTGCGCCCGCGTCGAGTCCGACATCCAGCTGAGGTGCTGCAGCCGCTCGCGGAACGCCGCGCGGACGTCGTCGATCACCGCCCGCGCCCGCACGCGCGCCTCTGGCGGGAACGTCTTCGCAACGTAGGCTTCTCCCAGCGCTTCGCCGAGGTCGCCGTCCGTCTGGCGCAGGCAGCGCTTCCACCGCGGCAACAGCTGCCGGGCGCCCGTGAAGCGGGACCGGAAGGCAAAGTCCTCCTGCACGAACGGCGTGCTGAGCCACGGCGCCGTCGCGGCGAGCACGCGGGCGCGCAGGTAGGCACGCCAGACGACTGGTGACGTCGTCAGCAGCAGCCCACTGACCCGAGCGAGGAAGTCCGGCTCGGCCGCGTTGACCCGAGTGACCGGGGCCGTCAGCCCGATGGCGCGGAAGTACCGCGCCCAGTCCACCGTCGGAGCCAGGGTCCGGAGCTGCGCGATGGGCATCGGGTGGTCGGTGGCCGCCGGGTCCCGACGCTGCACCCGGGTGAGCGAGGCTTTCGCGAGCTCGGTCTCCAGCGCCAGAACCTGGCCGGCCTCCGCCCTCGCGGCCGTCTCACGCTCTCCCGCGAGGGTAAGCAGCCGGGCCACGTGCTCGACGTACGCCTGCCGCAGCGAGTCCGCCGCGGGGCCGGTGTTCGTGTAGTAATCGCGGTCCGGCAAGCCGAGGCCGCCCTGGGACAGCCACGTGACATAGTGGGCGGCGTCGTGCGGATCCGCGTCCGGGGAGTAGCGGAAGGCGACGTCGATCCCGTGGGTCTGCAGGGCAGCGATCCGGGCGACGACGCCCGCCGCCGACGTGACCGAGTCGATCCCCGCCAGCAGCGGGGCGATGGGCGTCGCGCCGGCCGCCTCGATGGCGGTGGAATCCATGCACGTCGCGTAGAACGTGCCCAGCTTGCGCAGGGTGCTCGCCGTCGGCAGCGACGCACGCCGCGCCACCGCGTCGTCGAGCACGGAACGCACCACCAGCTCGTTGCGGTCGGCCATGTCGCGCCCGACGCCCGACGAGGCGTAGGCCGCCGGAATGGTATCGTGGGCGAGCCAGGCGCCGTTGGCGTATTGGAAGAAATCGACGCACGCGCTGGTGGTCGTGTCGATCCATGCCGGATCCACGACGCGCAGCGGCACCAGCGTGCCGGGGGCGGGAAGCGCCGGAGTCGCCGGCCCCTGAGCCGCGCCGCGAGCGGTGGCGAGGACGAGAAGCGCGAGCACTGGGAAACGGCCGGCCGACCAGGAAGAGAACATCGCGAATCGCTCCGGACACATGGGGGCCTCGAACGTAGCGGGCCATAGCGCGGCGGTCAACGCGGCGGCAGTTTACTGGTAGGCGCTCGACTTGGAGGCACTATGAAATGGATCACCCGCGAACGGCCGAAGATCGACCGCGTCGCCTGTCCCTGGCTCATCGCCCGCTTCATCGACCGCGACGCGGAGTTCGTGTTCGCCCCGCCGAGCGAGGTCAAGCGCCTCGCCGCCGAGACCGGCGCCATCCCGTTCGACGTCGAAGGCGTGGAGCTGAGCCACGACGGTCCGCTGTGCAGCTTCGATGCGCTCCTGGCCAAGTACCAGCTCGACGATCCCTCGCTCCAGGAGCTCGCCGTCATCATCCGCGGCGCCGACACGGCCCGCCTCGATCTCGCGCCGCAGGCGGCCGGCCTGCTCGCCATTTCGCTGGGGCTCTCCC
>QHVC01000215.1 GCA_003222205.1 Gemmatimonadota bacterium
CGCTGTGCGCGGTGACGCTGCGCCGTTTCGCGGACGGCGAGATCTTCGTCAAGATCGACGAGAACGTGCGCGGGCGGGACGTGTTCATCATCGAGCCCACCAACCCGCCGGCCGAGAACTATCTGGAGCTGCTGCTGCTGATCGATGCGGCGCGGCGGGCGAGCGCGGCGCGGGTCACGGCGGTGCTGCCCTACTTCGGCTATGCGCGTCAGGATCGCAAGGATCAGCCGCGCGTGGCGATCAGCGCGAAGTTGATGGCGAACCTGATTACCCACGCCGGCGCGGATCGCGTGCTGGGGATGGATTTCCATTCCCACCAGGTGCAGGGATTCTTCGACATTCCCGTGGACCACCTGTACGCGGCGCCGGTGTTCGTGCAGCACTTCCGGCAGAAGGGGCTGCAGCAGCCGGTCGTGGTGGCGCCCGACGTGGGGTCGGCGCGGATGGCCCGCGGGTTCGCGAAGCGGCTCGATGCCTCCCTGGCCATCATCGACAAGCGGCGGCCGTCGGCGAACATCGCCGAGGTCGTGAACGTCGTGGGCGAAGTGGAAGGGCGGGACTGCCTGATCCCCGACGACATGATCGACACGGCGGGGACGATCACCGAGGCGGCGGCGGCGCTGAAGCGCCTCGGGGCGCGGCGCATCTTCGCGTTCGCCACGCACGCCCTGCTGTCGGGGCCGGCGGTGGAGCGGCTGCGCGCCGCACCGCTCGAGGAAGTCACGGTGACGAACACGATCCGCCTCCCCGAGGAGCGGAAGTTCGAAAAGCTGAAGGTGCTGTCCATCGCGGGCCTGATGGCCAAGGCGATCGGGTACGAGCACTCGAATCAGTCGGTGAGCGCGTTGTTCGATTGAGAAGCGTTGTCGGTTCTCGGTGATCGGTTCTCAGTGCCGACCGATGACCGACGACCAAAAACCGAAAACAAGGACGTACTTGTATGGCGCAGGTCATCTCTCTCGCGGCTGAACCGCGGTCCGGCACCGGCAAAGGCCCCGCCCGACAGACGCGACGGGAGAAGAAGGTCCCGGCGGTGATCTACGGTCATGGCCGGCCGACGCAGCCGCTCACCGTGGACGCCCTGGCGCTCGAAAAGGCGCTCACCGGCGTCGAGCCCGCGAGCACGGTCATCGAGCTCGCCGTCGACGGCAAGAAGACCAAGGTGCTGATCCGCGAGATCCAGCGCCACGCCATCCGGCCCGACATCATCCACGTGGACTTTTACGAGATCCACGCGGACGAGAAGATCCGGCTCAAGATCCCCGTGCACCTCGTCGGAACGCCCGACGGCGTGCGCAACGCGGGCGGCGTGCTCGACCAGGTGATGCGGGAAGTCGAAATCGAGGTGCTCCCCGAGCACATCCCCGATCGCGTCGAGCTCGACGTCACGCCGCTCGCCATCGGCCACTCGCGCCATGTGCGGGACCTCCAGATTCCCAACGTCACGATCCTCTCGGGCGCCGATCTCACGATCGCGACCGTGGTGCCGCCACGGGCCGAGGAAGTGGCCGCGCCGACGCCGGAAGCCACGACCGAGGTGGCCGAGCCCGAGCTCATCCGCAAGCCGCGTGAAGAGGAGGGCGAAGTGGGGGCCGAAGGCGAAGCCCCGGAGGGGACCAAGGCGCCGGAGGGGAAGGCGCCCCCGGCGAAAGCACCGGCGGAACCCAAGCCCAAGGAAAAGAAGGGCTAGCAGCCCTGCGCGCCGTCGTCGGCCTCGGCAACCCCGGCCCGGACTACGCGGCGACGCGCCACAACGCGGGCTACTGGCTGGCCGACGCGGTGGCCGCGCAGTGGGGCCTGCCGCCGTTCCGCCGTGCGGAGCGCGCCGTCGCGACCGCAGGCGAAGTGGACGGAGTCCCCGTTCGCATTCTCAAACCCACGACCTACATGAACCGCAGCGGCGCGGCGCTCGCCTCGCTGCGCGCCGATCCCGCGTTCGACCCGGCGCGCGACCTGCTCATCCTCGTCGACGACTTCAACATCCCCGGCGGCACCTTCCGGCTGCGTGCCGACGGCTCGGCCGGCGGCCACAACGGCTTGAAGAGCATCGAGGGCGCCCTGCAGTCCCAGCAATACGCGCGCCTGCGCATCGGCGTCGGGCCGCTGCCGCCGGACCTCGCCTGGGAAGACTACGTGCTCGCGCCGTTCACGGCCGCAGAGCGCGAGCAGCTCGAAGCCCTGCAGCCGACACTCCTCGAGGCGGTGGCCGGCTGGGTGCGCGAGGGCCTCCACTAGCGTGCTGCGTCTTGGCATTGTCGGCCTCCCCAACGTCGGCAAGTCCACCCTCTTCAACGCGCTCACGTCGTCGAAGGCCGCGGCGGCGGAGAACTACCCGTTCTGCACCGTCGACCCCAACGTCGGCGTCGTGGAAGTGCCGGACCCGCGCCTCGAGCGGCTCAACGCGATCGTGCGGCCCAAGAAGAAGGTCCCGGCCGTGGTCGAGTTCGTGGACATCGCCGGGCTGGTGAAGGGCGCGTCGCAGGGCGAGGGGCTCGGAAACCAGTTCCTGTCGCACATCCGGGAAGTGGACGCGATCGTCCACGTGATCCGCTGCTTCGAGGATCCGGACGTCGTGCACGTGATGGGGCCGGTCGACCCGGTCCGGGACCACGACGTGATCACGAGCGAGCTGGCGCTCGCGGATCTCGCCGTCGTCGAGCGGCGGCTGGACAAGGCGCGCAAGACGGCGCGCGCGGGAGACAAGGACGCGCAGGCGGAAGTCGCGGTGCTGGACCGCGTCATCGCCGAGCTGAACGCGGGGCGCGGCGCGCGCGAGGCCGGTGAAAGCGACGCGGCGATCCGCTTCCTGCGCCAGCTGGGCCTGCTCACCGCGAAGCCGATTCTCTACGCCGCCAACGTGACCGAGGAGGATCTGACGACGGGCGGGGGCCGATGGCTAGGCGCGCTGCGCGCCGCCGTCCAGGCCCATCACGAGGAAGCCGATATCGTCCTCTTCTCCGCGCGGCTCGAGGCCGAGCTCGCCGAGCTCGCGCCGCCCGAGCGCGAGGAGTACCTGAAGACGTCGGGTGTCGCCGAACCGGGGCTCGACCGGCTGATCCACGCGGGCTACCGGCTGCTCGGGCTGCAGACGTTTTTCACGGTCGGGGAGAACGAGGTGCGCGCCTGGACGATGCACCGCGGCGCCACCGCCTACGACGCCGCCGGGGAGATCCACTCCGACTTCCAGCGCGGCTTCATCCGCGCCGAAACGGTTGGCTTCGAGGAGTTCGTGCGCGCGGGGTCCTACAAGGTGGCGCGCGAGCAGGGCCTGGTGCGCAGCGAGGGTCGGGACTACGTGGTGAAGGACGGCGACATCCTGTTATTCCGGTTCAACGTGTAGTCGGCGTGAGTTCTTATGTCCCCTTCTCGACCTCTTCCGCCGG
>QHVC01000073.1 GCA_003222205.1 Gemmatimonadota bacterium
CTCCTCACCGATCCCAAGCGCATCGGTGAGTGGCTGCCCGGATGCGCCGCCGTGGACGGCACCAGCATCAAGCGCGGCGCCCGGCTCACCGCCCACTTCGGCCAGCGCACCACCGAGTTCGAGGTCGTGGACTTGAACCCCGGACGCACCTTCGGGTGGGTCGAGTACGGCCAGCGCAACGGCGCCAAAGTCTTCTTCCGGCTCGATCAAGCGGGGGAAGCCACCTCGATCACGATTCAAATCGTGTGGAAACCGCGGTCCCTCCTGGCCTGGGTGCGCGGGCGCTTGTTCTCCAAGCGCAACGTCGAGCGCCAGGTGAGCAAGACCCTCGAGAACCTCCGGAGACTGCTCGGCGTCTAGTGCGCCGGCGGCTTGTCCGAGTTGAACATGTCCGCCACGTTCGGCCACGTGCCGTCCGCCGCCCGGCGGTGCACTTCCAGGAACTTCCCCGCGTCCGCGACCGGCGTCTTCGCGCCCGGTGGCGTGAACGTCATGGAGTAGTGGCCCCGCACGTACGCCACGTTTCCCTCGCCGCTCACCTCGTCCACCGTGAGGTTGAAGGAGCCGAGCGGCGGGAACGCCTTCATCCACGTGAGCAGCGCGTCCCGCCCCTCCACCGCCGGCTGGTTGGGGGGCATGAAGTGCACGTCGGCGGAATAGAGGGCTGCCGCCCCGGGCCAATCGGCGCGCTTCACCCGCTGCGTGAAGCTGTCCACGGCCACCCGGATCGCCTGCTGATCGGCGGGCGAGAGCGGGGCCGACCCCTGCTGACAGCCGGCCGCCACGGACACCAATAGAAGAGGAAGGGTGCTACGCATACTCATAAGGGGCTCCGGTAGGGAGGAGGCCGAACCTACGGCGCCCCACAGGACCGTCAACCCCTATCCGTCCGTTCCGCCACGCGCCACATTTGGCCGCGTCGGCGCCGCAGCTCCCGGGCGCTCTTCCCTAGGACCTGGTCACATCAAGCCAGAGGGGGCCGTCATGTCGTTTCGCGTTCTCGCAGTGTGCGTTGCGTCGGCGCTCCCGCTCGCCCGCCCCGCGGCGGCGCAGCGGACCGGCACCATCGAGATCGGTGGCTTCGCCCGCTTCACCGACTTCGACAACAGCCTGAACATCAGCAACTCGCTCGGCGTCGGGGGACGCATCGGCGTCTTCCTGCTGCCGCGCGTGTCGGTGGAAGCCGAGTTGGCCACCACGTCCACCGACTCCGGCCCTAGCCTCAGCGTCAAGCACACCCCCTTCCACCTCTTTGGCGTCTACAACCACCCGGCCGACCCCCGCGCCGACATCGTCATCGGCGTCGGCTATGTGCACAACAAGTACTCCGACGGCGTCAGCAGCACCGATAACGGCGTCGCCGGCCTCGTGGGTGTGCGCTACCGCATCCGCGACCTGCTGGCGCTGCGCATCGACGCCAACGAGGACTTCATGCCGTCGCCCGCGAACAAGAGCCCCAGCGCCTCGTTCAACGGCAACCTCGGCCTGCAGCTCGGCGTGAGCGTGATCGTCAATACCCTGAAGAAATAGGATGCACGGGATGCGAGATGCGGGATGCGGGATGCGTACCCGAACACCCATCCCGCATTTCTTATCCCCATCCCGCATCCCCCATCCCGCATCCCGTCACACCGTCGGCCCCCTCCACACCGGTTTGATCTCCCGGCTCCGCTGCTCGGCGAATTGCTGGGCGCGTTTGAGCTGCGCTTCGTAGGTCGGACGCCAGTCGGGCGGCATGTGGGCGCGGAAGTACGCCGCCGTCATCACCTCGCCGCGCGGCGCGGTCGCGGCGCCGAACCCCACCGCCTGGACGTCCCCCAGGAAACAGGTCGAGCTGCCCGTGTCCATCACGTTCGCCACGACGCACTCGAAGTGGGCGTGGCAATCATCGAGCACCGGCACGCCGAGGGTGCCGAGGTGGTGCGGCACGTCGGCCAGCTTGTCGCGGTCGCGCCCGCTGAAGAAGCCCAGCCGGTGGATCAGATCGAATTGCCCGGTGTGCAACAGGTGCAGGCCGAAGCGCCCCGTCTGGAAGATCATGTCGTGGCTAAAGTTGAACTTGTGGACGTAGACCGACACCCGCGGCACCGTGGGCACGATCGAGGCGCGGATCGCGCTGTCGAGGATCATGCCGTTGCGCTTGCCGTTCTGCGCGGAGGTGACGGCGACGATCGGAGAGGTGAGGGCGCGGAGCAGTTGGTAGGTCTGGTCCGGAGAGAGCATACTGTAATATATGGCTAGCCCATTGGCCGAGCGCCTGCGCCGGCACGTCAGGCGCGCGCGATTGTTTCCGAAGGCTGGCACGGCGATCGTCGCCGTCTCGGGCGGGACCGACTCCGTCGCGCTGCTCGACCTGCTGCACGATCTGGCGCCGGAGCTCGGCCTCACCCTCGTCGTCGCGCACGCGGATCACGGCATCCAGTCGGACAGTCGGACGGTCGGACAGTCGGTCAGCGCCTTGGCGGCGAAGTACGGTTTGCCATTCGAGCTGGGTGAGTTGCACCTCGGGCCCGACGCGACGGAGACGACGGCGCGTCGCGCGCGCTACGCCTGGCTCGCCGAGGTGCGGCGGCGGCGGGGCGCGCGCTACCTCGTCACCGCGCACCACCGCGACGACCAGGTCGAGACGATCCTGCTGCGCGTGCTGCGTGGCAGCGCGCCCGCTGGCCTCGCGGGGATTGCCGCGCGCGGCCGCGGCGGGCTGGTGCGCCCGCTGCTGCCGTTCTCACGCGCCGAGCTCGTCGCGCACGTCGCGGCGCGTGGTCTCGCGCATCACGACGATCCCGCCAACCGCGATCCGCGACATCTGCGCTCCTGGGTGCGCCACGCCCTGCTCCCGCTGCTCCTCGAGCGGCTCGGTCCCCGCGCCGTGGGCGACGTGCTGCGCCTCGGGTCGCACGCGGCCGCGGACCGCCGCGCCTGGGACGCCGCGCTGGAACTGTTGCCGGAGCTTGCACTTCACGTCGAGCACGGCGGGTTCAGTGTTGCTCGCGAGCCGCTGCGTCGCTATGATGCGACAGTCGCAGTCGCGCTCGTGCGTGCGGCCGCGCGGCGAGCGGGTCTCGTGGTCGGCCCCGTGCGGGCGCGCCGGCTCCTCTCACTCGCGAAAGGCCGCTCGGGACGACGGCTTCCGCTGGGCGCCGAGTGGGTCGCGGAAGCGGCGTTCGACCGGCTGCGCGTGATCCGCGGCGACCCCGCTGCACCGGATCCGGTGGCCGTGAGCGCTGAACGCGGCGACACGCGGTTCGGATTGTTCTCGGTCGAGTGGCGGCCCGACCCGGCGCCGGCACGGGTGGAGCGGGGTGGCTGGACGACGTGGCTGCCCGCGGCGGAAGGCTGGGAGCTGCGGCCCCCACGGGCCGGCGATCGGCTGGTGCCGCTCGGCGGCGTCGGCCGGCGGCCGCTGCGGCGGCTGTTGATGGAAGCGCGCGTGCCGCGCGGCGAGCGGACCGGGTACCTCGTCGTCGCCCGCGGCGAAACCGTCTTATGGGTGCCGGGGATCTGCCGCGCGGCGGCGGAGGTCCCGGCGCCCGGAACCCGGGCGGTGCGGCTGGATGTTATCAGGGACGGCGAGCCCGAAAACGGGCGGGACGGAGCTGAAGCGAATCGTCTTTGACGAAGAGACGATCGCGCGGCGCGTGCGCGAGCTGGGGCAGGAGATCACGACGCGCTATAGCGACGGCGAACTGCTCGTGCTCGGCCTGCTCAAGGGCAGCTTCATCTTCCTCAGCGACCTGGTGCGGCGCATCGACCGCCCGCTGCAGGTGGACTTCCTGGTCGCGGCGAGCTACGGCGCGGAGACGGTTTCCAGCGGTAACGTGCGCCTGCTCTACGACCCCGAAACCGAGCTCGCCGGGAAACACATCCTCTTGGTCGAGGATATTGTAGACACGGGACGGACCTTGAACCGGCTCGTGTCGCTATTAAAGGAACGGGGGCCTCGCAGCTTGGAGATTTGCGCGCTGTTGCACAAGCACATCGCTGAGCACCTGGCGCTGGAGCCGGCATTCATCGGCTTCGACGCTCCGAAAGCGTTCCTCGTCGGCTACGGACTGGACCACGCCCAGAACTTCCGTCATCTGCCGTACATCGCGAGTCTGACATAAATGGCCAACCGCCTGCCTCCTCCGCCGCGCGAGTTCAGCTGGGCCCGCGTGCTGCGCACGCTGTCGTTCTGGGCCCTGGTGATCGTCGGGTGCATCGCCCTGGTGCAGTTCGCCGCCGGGCGCCGCGAGGCGACGGCCGACTTGAACTACACCCAGTTCAGCGAGCAGCTCGACCAGGGGAACGTCAAGTCGCTGGAGATCGTGGGCCGCCAGGAGATCCGCGGCGACTTCCAGCGGCCGGTCACCATCCAGGGGAAGAGCGCGCCGCACTTCACGGTGATGCTCCCCTTCGAGACCGACCCCACCTGGGTAAACGGGGTGCGCACCAAGGGCGTGGAGATCACCGGGAAGGAGCCCAAGCCGGGCCTCGGCGTCATCATTCTGAACCTGTGGCCGGTGATCCTGATCGGCGGGCTGATGATCTTCATGCTGCGGCAGATGCAGCAGGGCGGCAACCGCGCCTTCGCGTTCGGGAAGTCGCGCGCCAAGCTGCTCACCGGCGACACGCCCAAGATCACCTTCGCCGACGTGGCCGGCTGCGATGAGGCCAAGCAGGAGCTCGAGGAGATCATCGAGTTCCTGAAGGACCCGCTCAAGTTCCAGCGCCTCGGCGGGCGCCTTCCCAAGGGGGCCTTGCTCATCGGACCGCCGGGCACCGGCAAAACGCTGCTCGCCAAGGCCGTGGCGGGCGAGGCGGCGCGGCCGTTCTTCTCGATGTCCGGCTCGGACTTCGTCGAGATGTTCGTCGGCGTGGGTGCGTCGCGCGTGCGCGACCTGTTCGAGCAGGGCAAGGCCCACGCGCCGTGCATCATCTTCATCGACGAGATCGACGCCGTCGGACGCCACCGCGGCGCCGGGCTGGGCGGCGGCCACGATGAGCGCGAGCAGACCCTGAACCAGCTGCTCGTCGAGATGGACGGCTTCGAGTCGAACGACGGGGTGATCCTGCTCGCGGCCACCAACCGGCCCGATATCCTCGACCCCGCGCTGCTGCGGCCCGGTCGCTTCGACCGCCGCATCGTCGTCGACATGCCCGACGTCAAGGGCCGCGAGCAGATTCTGCGCGTGCACACCCGCAAGATTCCCCTCGCCCCCGACGTGGAGCTCGACCGCATCGCCCGGGCGACGCCCGGCCTCGCCGGCGCCGAGCTGTCCAACGTCGTCAACGAGGCCGCGCTGCTCGCCGCCCGCCGCAACAAGATGGCCGTGGACATGAGCGACTTCGAGGACGCCAAGGACAAGGTCATGCTGGGGATCGAGCGCAAGAGCATGGTCCTGACGCCCGAAGAACGGAAGCTCACCGCCTACCACGAGGCGGGGCACGCGCTCGTCACCGTCACGGTCCCGGGGCTCGATCCGCTGCACAAGGTGACGATCGTCCCCCGCGGGCGCGCCCTCGGGATCACCTTCTCGCTCCCCGAGGAAGACCGCCACAATTACACGCGGGAGTACATCCTCGGCCGGCTCGCCACCGCGTACGGCGGCCGCGTCGCCGAAGAGCTGGTGTTCGGCGTGGAGAAGGTGACCACCGGCGCCGCGCAGGACATCCAGCAGGCGACCGAGATGGCGCGCCGCATGGTGACGCAGTTCGGCATGAGCGACGCCGTCGGTCCCATCGCCATCGGCGACCGCGAGCAGGAGATCTTCCTGGGGCGCGAGGTCGTGCAGCGGCGCGAGATCTCCGAGCGCACCGCTGAGCTGGTGGATGCGGAGGTCAAGCGCATCCTCGGCGCCGCCTACGAGCGCGCGCGCGAGATCATCACGGCCCGCCGCGATGTGCTCGACCGGCTGGCGCAGGCGCTGCTCGAGCGCGAGACGCTGGACCACGGCGAGGTCGACCTCGTCGTGGCCGGCAAGCCGCTGCCGCCGCAAGCCCCGACCCCGGCGGCGAGCCCCGCGTCCGCCGCCGACGCGGGCGCGCGCGGCAAGCCCCAGTCCGCGCGCGGCCCCGTCCTCGGCAACCCGCCCCCGGAGCCCGCCGGGGCGTGAGGGCCACCGCGCTCGCTGCGCACACCCCGGAAGCGGTGCGCGCGGCGCTCGCGGCGCGCGGGTGGGAAGCCGACCAGGCGACCTTTGCGGCGACGGGGATCCAACCACTCGTCGTCCTCTTCGAAGACATCACCGAAACCGAGCGCGAGGCCCTGGTACGCTGGGGCGCGCGCGGCGGCGCCGACATTCTCACCGGCGACGGCTGGGCCCTCATCGCCGCCGCGGCGAGCCGCCTCGCGCCGCTCGGCCGCCACGACCGCACCACCGCCGATCTCGAAGGCTTGATCCCTGAGCTCGTGCGGTTGTTCACGACGTGGGCCGACCCGCCGCGCACGTGGCGCATCGCCGGCGGCGAGCTCGCGCTTGCCGAGCCGCTGCTCATCGGCATCCTCAACGTCACCCCCGACTCGTTTTCGGACGGCGGCCGCTTCGCCCCGCCCGACGCTGGCGTAGCGCGGGCCGAACGGCTCAAGGCCGACGGGGCGGGGCTCATCGACGTGGGCGGGGAGTCCACGCGTCCCGGCGCGCGCGAGGTGCCGGTCCCCGAGGAGATCGCGCGCGTCGTGCCGGTGATCCGGGAGCTGCTGCGTCACGGGCTGGGGCCGGTGTCGGTGGACACCCGCAAGGCCGCCGTCGCGCGCGCGGGGTTGGACGCCGGCGCCGCCGTCGTGAACGATGTCTCGGGGCTCGCGTACGACGCGGCGCTGGCCGGGACGGTGGCCGCCGCCGGGGCGGGACTGATCCTCATGCACATGCGGGGCAGCCCCGACACCATGGACGGCCTGGCGACCTACCGCCACGTCGCGGTCGAGGTGGCCGGAGAGCTCCGGGCGGCGGCGGCACACGCCGAATCGGCCGGGGTGGCCCGGGGGGCGATCGCCGTCGATCCGGGCTTCGGGTTCGCCAAGCACCCGGAGCACAACTGGCGGCTGCTCGACGAACTGGCCACGATCGCCGGGCTGGGCTATCCTGTAGTCGTGGGACCGTCGCGCAAGCGGTTCCTCGGTGCCGCCACGGGGCGGCCGGTGGAGGACCGCGACCGCGCGACC
>QHVC01000042.1 GCA_003222205.1 Gemmatimonadota bacterium
GGCTCGACGCGATTCCCTTGGACGAAGTGGACGTGATTGTCACGCTGTGCGCTGAAGAGGTGTGCCCGGTCGTTCCAGGCGTGGTGCGACGCCTGCACTGGCCGCTCCGTGACCCGAGCGGACTCGCCGCGTTCCGCGACGCGCGCGACCGCCTGACGACCCTGCTCCCGCAGCTCTGGAACGACTCCCGTCAGCGGTAGCGGTAGTAGACGGGCAGCGTGGGCCGGCGCAACAGGTACTCCTCGCGCGCGAACGCCCGGATGAGGAGCAGGCCGGCCGCGAACCCCCCGATATGCGCGAAGAAGGCGACCCCACCGGATTGGAGGCCCGCGATCTGCGGCAGTCCGCCCAGCACCTGCAGCAGAATCCAATACCCGAGCATCAGGTACGCCGGGACTGTGACGGTCGTCGCGAAGAGTCCCAGGAAGACGAGTGTATGCACGCGGACGCGTGGATACAGAAGAATGTAGGCGCCCATCACGCCGCTGATCGCGCCCGATGCGCCGACCATCGGCACCGTCGAGCTCGGCTGCACCAGCATCTGCAAACCGGCTGCGCAGATCCCGCACAGCAGGTAGAACACCACGAACCGCCCGTGGCCCATCGAATCCTCAATGTTGTTTCCGAACACCCACAAGAACCACATGTTGCCGAGCAGGTGGAACCAGCCGCCGTGCATGAACATGGAAGTGATGATCGTCCAGTAGTGCGGCTGGTTGGTGATCACGCACTCGAGGTGGTCTCCCAGCGGCGTCACCGTCCCCGGCTGTGCGGTGCGCAGCAGCTCGCCCGGCGTGAGCCCCAGCTCGCACACCGATCTTGCCAGGGACTGCTCGGCCCCCAGCCCCTGCACCACCACCCACGCCAGCACGTTCGCCACGATGATGCTGATCGTGACGACGGGAGTGAGGTAGGTGGGGTTGTCGTCCTTGAAGGGAAACATGGGGCCGGAATCTAACTGCCTCTCCAGACCTCGCCCGCGGTCGTCCGCTCTGCCATATTGACACTTTCCCGGGGCACGCGCCTTGCCTCTGCGACCAGCAGCGTAGTGTAGGCATCTCACCTTGGATAGGAGCAGTTGTTATGGCTCAGAAGATCATCGGCATCGACCTCGGCACCACGAACTCGGTCGTGGCGGTCATGGAGGGCGGCGACCCGGTCGTGATCCCCAATGCCGAGGGCGGGCGGACGACGCCGTCGGTGGTGGCGTTCACCAAGGATGGCGAGCGGCTGGTCGGGCAGGTGGCGAAGCGGCAGGCCGTGACCAACCCGCAGAACACCGTCTTCTCCATCAAGCGGTTCATGGGACGGCGGATGGGGGAGGTCCAGGAGGAGATCAAGCGGGTCCCCTACAGGGTGCTCGAGGGACCAAACGGCCTGGCCTCCGTCGAGATTCAGGGGAAGCGCTACACGCCTCCTGAGCTCTCGGCGATGATCCTCCAGAAGATGAAACAGACGGCCGAGGATTACCTCGGCTACAAGGTCGAGAAGGCGGTCATCACGGTGCCCGCCTACTTCAACGACTCCCAGCGGCAGGCGACGAAGGACGCCGGCAAGATCGCGGGCCTCGACGTCGTGCGCATCATCAACGAGCCGACCGCCTCGGCGCTGGCGTACGGGTTGGACAAGAAGAAGGAAGAGAAGGTCGCGGTCTACGACCTGGGCGGCGGCACCTACGACATCTCGGTGCTCGAGCTCGCCGAAGGCGTGTTCGAGGTGAAGGCGACCAACGGCGACACCCATCTGGGCGGCGACGACTTCGACCAACGCATCATCGAGTGGCTGGTGGCGGAGTTCAAGCGGGACCAGGGCATCGACCTGTCGAAGGACCCGATGGCATTGCAGCGGCTGAAGGAGGGCGCTGAGAAGGCGAAGATGGAGCTGTCCACGGTGATGCAGACGGAGATCAACCTCCCGTTCATCACGGCGGACCAGTCGGGGCCGAAGCACATGAATGTGACCCTGACGCGGGCCAAGCTGGAGCAGCTCGTCGACGACCTGGTGCGGCGCACGATCCCGCCGATGGAGCAAGCGCTGAAGGACGCGGGGGTCAGTCCCAAGGACATCGACGAGGTGATCCTCGTCGGCGGCCAGACCCGCATGCCCAAGGTGCAGGAGATCGTGAAGACCTTCTTCGGGAAAGAGCCCCACAAGGGCGTCAACCCGGACGAAGTCGTGGCGATCGGCGCGGCGATCCAGGGCGGCGTCCTGGGCGGCGAGGTGAAGGACATCCTGTTGCTCGACGTGACGCCGCTGTCACTCGGCATCGAGACGCTGGGGGGCGTGACCACGGTATTGATCGCGCGCAACACGACGATTCCGACGAAGAAGTCGGAAGTGTTCTCCACGGCAGAAGACTCGCAGACGACCGTCGAGATTCACGTGCTGCAGGGTGAGCGCCAGATGGCGGCGGACAACCGCACCATCGGGAAGTTCCAGCTCACCGGCATTCCGCCGGCCCCGCGCGGGGTACCCCAGATCGAGGTGACGTTCGACATCGACGCGAACGGCATTCTCCACGTGTCGGCGAAGGACAAGGCGACCGGGAAGGAACAGAAGATCCGCATCGAAGCCTCGTCCGGCCTCGACGACAAGCAGATCGACCGCATGGTCAAGGAAGCCGAAGCGAAGGCGGCCGAGGACCGCGGGCGCCGGGAGCAGATCGAGCGCCGCAACCGGCTGGACGCGCTGGTGTATGAGGTCGAGAAGAACGTGAAGGAGTGGGCTGACAAGCTCGAGGCGTCCGCGAAGACGCGGCTGGACGGGGCGCTCGAGGGCGCCAAGCAGGCGCTGCGTAGCGGCAACCCCGACGACATCGCCAAGGGGCTCGAGGAGCTGCAGCAGGCGTATTCGGCCGCGGGGGCGTCGATGTACGCGGCGGCGCGCGGCGCCACCGGGAGCGGGCCCGAGACCCCGGGCGGCGAGCCGGCCGCCGGGGGACAGCCCAAGCAGGAGAACGTGGTCGAAGCCGACTACGAGATCGTGGACGACGACAAGAACAAAAAGTAACCACCCCTTTTCGCGGAGATACGGCAGTGTCGGTGCGTACGAGGGATTGGCTCAAGTTCATTGCACTAGTGGGATTCGCGTTCGTGCTGGGGCTGGCGTTCGCCTCGGCGCTGGACGTGCGGGGACACGGCAACGCGGCGCAGGCGTCGCTGTTGCAACAGCCGGCGACGCGGCCGTTCATTCCCGCGGCCAAGCCGGCGGCCGACCTGGGCCAGGCGTTCGTCGCCGTGGCCGAGCACGTCAAGCCCGCCGTGGTGTTCATCCAATCCCAGCACCAGGAGCGCGTGGACACGCGGCGCCTGCCGCCGGGCTTCGATGATTTCTTCCCGCAGTTCCGCGGCCGCCCGCGCGTCGAGCAGGGCACCGGCTCCGGCTTCATCGTGTCCTCGGATGGCTACCTGCTGACCAACAATCACGTGGTCGAAGGGGCCGACAAGGTCACGGTGCGGCTGCTCGACAAGCGTGTGTTCCAGGCCAAAGTGGTCGGCACCGACCCGCAGACCGACATCGCCGTACTCAAGATCGACGCCCAGGACCTCCCCACCGTCGCCTTCGGGAACTCCGACTCGACGCAGATCGGGGAGTGGGCGCTGGCAATCGGGAACCCGCTCGGTGAGGCGTTCGCCTTCACGGTGACTGCGGGCATCATCAGCGCGAAGGGCCGCCTGCTCCAGGGGCTGTACGCGGGCGGGTATCAGATCCAGGACTTCATCCAGACCGACGCCGCCATCAACCCGGGTAACTCCGGCGGCCCGCTCGTGAACGTGCGCGGCGAGGTCGTCGGCATCAACGCCGCCATCGCCAGCGAAACGGGCTACTCCGCCGGCTACGGGTTCGCGATCCCCATCAACCTGGCCCGCACGGTGATGCAGCAGCTCGTGGCGAGCGGCCGGGTGCAGCGGGCGGTGATCGGCGTCATGATCCAGGAAGCGCGCCCCGAGGACGCGCAGGCGGTCGGCGAGCGGGACATCAAGGGCGTCGTGGTGCAGGACTTCTCCAGCGACGAGTCTCCCGCCAAGAAGGCCGGCATTCAGCAGGGCGACGTCATCACCGAGGTGGACGGCCGGCCGATCGAATACGGGGCGCAGCTGCAGCAGATCGTCGGCTTCAAGAAGCCCGGCGAGACCGTCTCCGTGACCGTGCTCCGGGAAGGCGGAGTGCGCAAGAACTTCACCGTGCGGCTGGCTGCCGCGCCTCCCACCCCGGACACCGAGCAGATCTCGTCGGCCGGGAGCCGCACTCGCGGTACCGCCGGCACGATCTCACGGCGCAGCGCCACGCTCGGGATCACCGTGGAGGAGCTGACGCAGGAGGACGTGCGGGATCCCAGCCTGCGTCCCGTCCTCCAGAACGGCGGAGGACTGCTCGTCACCGACGTCTCGCCCGACGGACCGGCGTACGCCCGCCTCGCGCCGCAGGGCTCGCCGGCCGGGCCGGACATCATCCTCAAGGTGAACAGCCAGCCGGTGCGCACGCGGGAGGATTTCCGCGCGGCGCTGCGGGCCGTCCACTCCGGCGACATCGCCACGTTGATCGTGTTCTCGCCCGGGAACCAGGCCCAGCCGGGGCAGCAGCGAGTGGTGCGGCTGCTGATGCCGTAACCCCTTGAGCGTCGACGCAACGACTGGGCTTCTTTAACCTCAAGCGCCCTCCAGAAAACCGGAGGGCGCTTTCGGTTTGACGTTCTGGCCCCTCCCTACGCCCGGCGCGTCTCGGCAATCATCAGCACGCCGGCGACGGCGCACCAGGCGACGACGAGGCCCTGTCCGTAATACAGGTAGACGGCGGTTTCGGGGACCACGACCGCCACGACCATGCAGGCCCCGCCCCCGCCGATCCCTGCCCACCCGAGCCACCGGGGCCAGGCGCGGCCGTTGATCACCGTCCACCCGTACAGGTAGAGGGCCAGCCCCAACGTGAACGTCGCCAGCCGCTCGGCGGCGAGGCCGAAGGGGTGCACCATGTCGTAGAGGAACACGGCGCGCGTCGCCGTGAGTCCCGGATCGGCGATCTGATAGGCGCGGGCCAGTGCGGTCCCGGCGCCGACCATGAAGAGGATGTTGACCGCCCACAGCGCGAAGCCAAACCCAGCGATCATTACGCCGGCCCGCGCCTGGTTGCCCGCCGGTGTCTCGCTATGCCGGAGCGCGACCCCCACGAGCCCCGCGTACAGGAACGGCAACCCGAACGCCAGGGCCCAATGGATCGTCCGCCACGCCGCGGTGCCCGCGATCGTACCGAGCTGCGCGGCGCCGTCGCCCGTCAGGACCGGGTGGTAGAGCCCAGCGATACCGATGAGGAACGCACCGACGACCATGCAAAGACCGTAGAAGGGCGAGCGGCGGAACACGAGCATGATGGTCTCCCGGGTGGCGGGAATCGCGCTAATATATCTCCATGCAACTCAACCGGATCCTGCGCGAAGGCTTCATTGCCGGCTGCATCGGCGCCGCGGCCGTCGCGATCTGGTTCCTCGTCGTCGACACGGTGAACGGCCGCCCGTTCTTCACGCCGGCGATGCTGGGGGGCGCGGTCTTCTTCGGGGATCAGGCCACGCACGTCGTCATCGAGTACTCCCGGATCATCGGCTACACGATGATCCACGTGAGCGCCTTTGTGGTCGTGGGCTGCATCGCGGCGGCGCTCGCCGCCGAAGTCGAGGTCGCTCCGTCGACGCTGTTCCTCGTGGTCGTGGCGTTCTGCTTCTTCGAGTTCGGCTTCTATATCCTGGTCGCGCTGCTCGCCAAGCCGTTGCTCGGGGCGCTGGCGTGGTGGAGCGTGGCGATCGGCAACGCCATCGCTGCCTTCGGCATGGGCTACTACCTGTGGCGGGAGCACCCCAAGATCGGCGAGGAGCTCAAGAAGCACCCGCTCGGGGAGACGCAGGAGGGGGAATAGCAAACGTGGAACTCGGAACGCGGAACGGCCGCACGATCACCGGCCGTGCTGCTCCGCGTTCCGCGTTCGCACTTCCGCGTTATCGTCCTCCCCTTCCCGACGCGCCCAACTGAACCACACCACCGTCATCGCCAGCCAGAAGATCAACCCGCCCGGCACCCACATGATGAGCCCGCCGATCTGCTGGTCGGCGAGCGGGGAGAGGCCCCACACCCGCGGGGCGGTCTCGTAGAACGGGTACAGCACGCCGTCGGCGAGGGTGATCAACGCCCCGACCACCGACATGGGAATCCCCAACAGAAACAAGTAGATGAGCTGCACGGGATGCGGCGCCCGCATCGCGGGCAGCGGGGCCAGGATGGGCCACCACATCACGACCGCCGTGGCCAGGAACACCAGGTGTTGGACGATGTGGAGGTCGTGGTGGACGAGCGCGGCGTTGTAGGCCCCCGGGAAGTGCCAGGCCACGATCGGCGCCGTGAAGATCGCCCCCGCCGCGAGCGGCCGCGTGGCCCAAGCCGCCAGGCGGCGCACCCCCGCCGGACGGAGCAGCGGCTCGACCACCGACGCCGGCGTCCCGTACAGCAGCAGCGGCGGGAAGACCAGCATCAGCACCAGGTGCTGCACCATATGGGCGCTGAACAGATAACCGTCGGAGAGGTTGTGCAGCGGGCCGTTGAGACAGACGAACAGCACCGCGAGCGCGGCGGCGAACGCCGCGACCCGGCGGCGCGGGGCCGTGAGCCCCCCCCAAAACACATAGAGCCCGCCCAGCACGGCGAGCCCGATGACAACGCTCGGGTGGAGATCCCAGCGCCGCCAGGCGTCCGGGAGGGGGGAGGTCATCGCTTCAGCACGAACGCCCCGAACAGGAACATGAGCCCCATCGTCATCACCATGGCCAGCAGCAGCGGCCCGCCGAACAGGAACGTGAAGAAACGGCTGTCCATCTTGAGGTGCATGTAGAACATCACCACCAGCGTGAACTTCACCGCCGAGAGGATCAGCAGCGTGGGGACGAGGACGGGGTGGAACGCCGGGACGTAGAAGACCCCGACCTCGATGACGGTGAGGATGACGAGCACGGCCGCGACTCGCAGATACACCCCGGCCGTAGGATGGGCGTGCTCCCCCGCTGGCGATTCCCGCATCGTGCGCTCCGCGCTCACTGAATCAGGTACACGACCGTGAAGATCACGATCCACACCACGTCCACGAAATGCCAGTACAGGCCGCAGATCTCGACCGTCAGCGCGTTCGCCTTGCCGAGCTTGCCGCGCAGCGCGCGCGACCACAGGGTGAGCAGCCAGATCACGCCGACGGTCACGTGCGCGCCGTGCGTGCCGGTGAGCACGAAGAACGTCGCGCCGAAGAGATTGCGCTGCAGCGTCAGCCCCTCGTGCACGAACGAGGTGAACTCATAGACCTGCCCCGCCAGGAAGAACATCCCCAGCAGCGCCGTCAGGAACAGCCACACTTTCGCCCACTTGAGATCCCCGCGCTGCACCGCCGCCAGGGCGAGCACCATCATGAGGCTCGACATCAGCAAGTCGAACGTGCTGATCGACGTGAACGGGATGTTGAGGATGTCGGGGTACGGCCCGACCAGGCTGCGGCCCTTGTAGATCAGGTACGTCGAGATCAGCGACGCGAACAGCAGGCACTCCGAGCCGATGAAGGCCCAGAACGCCATCTTGCGGCTGTCGAGCCCCAG
>QHVC01000080.1 GCA_003222205.1 Gemmatimonadota bacterium
CGACGCGAGCGGAACGCGATTGCGAAACATCATCCCGTGCAGGCGCTCCCGCTGCCAGCGGGCCGTCCACCGCTCGATCGGCATGCCGGTCGCCGCGGCGAAGGCGCTGTCGGGCGGCAGCGCCGAGCGCCAGAACTGCGTGAAGCGCTCGCGACCGACCTCCCGGACCAGGTCGGCGAGGTAGCCGCGCCCGCCGTAGAAGCCACGCCCTTCGAAGAAGAAGCTCAGATCGAGGACCACGCCGCGCATCCGCGGCCGATAGCGTGACGGGCTGGTCGGGACGGCCGCGAACAGCGCGCGACGGCATGCCCCGGGTTCACCGCTGGCGCACCCCAAGGCGTCGAAGGACGCGCCGAACCGATCATCCTGAACGGCAATGATCCGGTTGAACAGGGCCGCCGTCGATGCCCCCGGCCCTGGCGGAGACGGAGGCGGGCTCGCCCAGGTCGCCTGGCCGGCGAGGTCGAACGAGCGGCCCTCCAACCAGTGCTCGATCGCCGGGCCGGGCTGGCCGAACGCGGCGTAAAACGCGCACGCGCCCAGTCTGTTCCGGAAGAAGCTCTCGATCATGTCGCGCGGGGGCGCGTCTTTCCCGCGACCCAGCTGCCGCAGCTCCCACCCCAGAGACAGCGACGCGACGCACGTGCGCCCATCGGTTCCGTAGGGGAGGAGGTAGGTGTGGACGTTGTAGGCGTTCCGGACGACGACGACCGCGCGCACCACGGTGTCGAACGGCGCCAGCTCGTCCCACACAGTGGCAAAGGCCTGCTCCAGGGCGCGACGTGCAACGGGAGAGGCAGCGAACGCGATCTGAAGCGTCGGGGAGTTGAGACGTCCTCGCGCGGTGAGCCGCAGCGTGTCCCGTCGCTCCGCCACCGCCAGCTCGGCACGGGCGCGGGCCAACGCCGTCCCCAGCGCGTCGGCGCGCCGTCGTTCCGGGGTCGCTCCGAGGCGCGGGCCGTAGTACGGCTCGGCGCTCTCGGGCAGCTCGCCCGTCGGCTGATACGCTACGAAGATCAGCCCGCATCCTACGATGGCGGCCAGGATCCATCTCCACAGCTTCAGCGCCATCGCGTGCTCCGCAGCGCGAGCAAGCCAAAGATCACGCCCCAGGACAGGGCCACCCAGGCGCCCTTGGATTCCAGGGTGACGGGCTCGGGCCGCGCCGCCAGCACGCGCCCGCGCCAGACGGCCAGCAGCGAGTCGAGGGGCATGTCGGCCGCGGCCGCGAACTGCGCATCCACGGGCTGGCCGGCGGCGGCGGTGAGACGATGAAACGCTCCGGGCCCGCCGACCTCCAGCGCGAACTGCACGAGCCCGATCCGCATCGGGCGGCCGAGGGGCGCGGGAATCGCGCTCTCGGCCGTGCGCTGGAGCAGCCGCACGCAGGCACTATCGTCCCCGCGGGTCACGCAGTCCCGGTACAGCTCCGGAACGAGCTGGATGTCCTCTCCGGCGATGATCTCCTGCACGATGAGGCGGCGCTCGGCCGGCCCGTACCAACGGCGAAACGACTCCGCGGTCGGCGGCAGGTCGAAGGCGTCCCGGCAGCCATCCAACGCTCCCAAGTAGCAGCGCCGGGCGGCCGGCGAAGGGGCGGAGAGGAGATCGATGTAGGTGGCGCGCAGCAGCCAGCCCGGGTGCGGGTCCGGCACGATCGCCCCGCCCATCCAGATGTACAGGCGCCGGTCGAGGCGCGCGCTCAGGATCTGCGAGGCTTCCCAGACGAGCCGGTTGGCGATGTCGGTGGCGGAGTTCTCGGCGATGAAGCGCCGGGCCTCCTGCGGCGCCGCCACGACCTGGCTGGGCCGCTCCAGTTGGAGCGCGAAGTCGGTGTTGGCGAGGATGCCCGCCTCCGTTCCGAAAATGGACTGGAGCATCGACCACGCGCGTTCGGCTCCCTCCCGTGCGTTCGCGACGGCGATCCGAGGGGCGAAGACGTGCAGGCCACCGGCCGTCGCCGAGTCTCTCGGGACGAAGTTCGACTGCCGCGCGGCGCTGTCGGCAGGGGCGGCGACGGCTTGCGCCGCGAAGTATGCCTGCTCCAACCGCCGTACACGCTCGCGGAGCTCGGAGACCGTTTGCGCCCGCACGGCAGGCGCCGCGGCCAGGCCGGCCGCGAGCGCGACCAGGGCCAGACGACGAACGTCAGACATCGATCAGCATCCAGCGACCGGTGAGGACGTCCAACGGCCCCGGCCAGACGACCAACGCCAGGAGCAGGTTCTCCAACAGGCTCACGTGCGCACCGGCGGCATTGGTGATGACTTCGACGACCAACACCGTAGCCAGAGCGCCGAGCACATACCCGGCCATCCGGACCGTGCCCGCCGAAATCGCGAAGAACAGCGCATAGGTCACGAACACGGCGAGCGCGAACCGGGCGGCCAACATCGTGGGATACGCGTGCAGCCCCGTCGGGATGGTCACGGTGGCGGTGGCGAGGATCCCACCGATCCAGACCGCCATCACCGGCGCGGCGAGAAGAACGACGCCGGCACCGAAGCGCAGCAGAGCGTAGTGCCAGCGGGGCACAGGTAGCGACAGCGCGTACACGTGACGGCCGCGGTGGTCGGCGGCCCAGGCGAGCGCGCCGACCAGTAGGGCGAGGCTCGCCCCCAGGATCGGGTACAGGATGCCCCAGGCCTGCACCGACGCCAGCATCGTGCGCGTTTGCCAATAGCCGGTGACACTGGAGACCCGCTGCACCGACAGGAGCGGCAGGGCGAAGCCGGCGAGCACGCCGAGCAGCAGCGGGAACCGGCTCCACTTCCATTGCGTGTAGAGAATCGCCCGGAACATCGCGCGCTCCTTAAGCCTGAGGGACGCGGAAGGTGCGGAGGAGCTCGACGAACCCCTCCTCGAGGTCGAGATCGATCACTTCCTTGAGCGTCGCCCCGACCCCCGTGAACCACTGACTCATGGGCGGCTGCCAGCCGCGCACCACCCAGGTTTCGGCCGAGCCGTTGGCGGCGTCGCGCGACAGCACGACGAATGGGGTGTCGCCGGCGAGCGCCGGCGCGTTCAGGACGCGGAGGCGCTTGATGCCGTTCTTGAAGCTGTGCATCGGCAGCTCGGCGACGAGGCGGCCGCGATCCATGACGCCCACCCAGTCGCAGATCCGTTCCAGCTCGTGGACCAGGTGGCTGGAGATAAACACGGTGGCGTTCTGCTGGGAGACATAGTCGAGGACGGCCGTGAGCACGTCGCGGCGCACGACCGGATCGAGCCCGTCGGTGGGCTCGTCGAGGACCAGGAGCTCCGGCCGCTGGGCGAGCGCGAGCAGCATCTCGAGCTTGCCCATCTCCCCTTTGGAGAGGCGCGAGAGCAGCCCCCCGCGATCGAGCTGGAACTGGAGCACCAACTCGTCCGCCCACTTCCAGTCCCACGTCGGATAGAATGCGGCGTGGAAGTGGAGCGCCTCCGCTACCGTGAGCGACGGATAGAGGTGCGGCAGCTCGGGGACGTAACCGGTGCGCGCAAGCACGCGGGGCGCCTCCCGCGGAATCGACCCGCCGAGCACGGTGATGATTCCCTGCCGCGGCCGCAGCAGGCCGAGGAGGAGCCGGATGGTGGTCGTCTTCCCCGAGCCGTTGGGACCGAGGAAGCCATACATCGAGCCCGTCGGGACGTTGAGCGCGAGGTCGCGGATCTCGAACGCCTTGCCCGCGCGATAGTGCAGGTCGCGGATCTCGATGGCGCTGCTCATGCGACCTTCACCTCCAGCTGCTGCTCGATCGCCTGCACCAGATCCTTGGTCGAGAGCCCGAGGCGCCCCGCCTCCGCGACCATGCGCTGCACGAGCGCGGCGGCGTGCTTCGAGCGCTCGCCGGCGCGCCGCTCGGCGAGCACTTCCCGGACGAAGGTGCCGGCGCCCTGACGCATGTCCACGAAACCCTCCCCTTCGAGATCGCGATAGGCCTGCACCACCGTGGCCGGGTTGACCCGCAGCCGCGCCGCGAGCTGTCGCACCGAGGGCAGGGACTCCCCTGGCCGCAACTCGCCGGCTGCGACCGCGACCCGGATGCGGCCGGCGATCTGCGCATAAAGCGGCGTGGGACTTCTGGGATCTATCTGGTCGAACACCGCAATCCTTACTGTATCGTTGTTACGATACACTACTACTATTGGCAGCTTTCGTCAAGAGGGACGAGCTTCCCAGGTGGAAGGAGAAGCCATGAAGTGGGTCTTGATCGCTGTGGGCGTCTGTGTGGCTTTGATCGTATTAGTCACCGTGATCGGTGCGTTCCTGCCGCGGGAACACACGGTGTCGCGCGCCATCGTGCTGCGCGAGCCGCCAGAGGCCGTATGGGCGACGATCCGGAACCTCGAGGGGATCGCGGCGTGGTTCCCCGAAGGGGCGCGCGTGAAAGTGGAAGTCGCTGAGGAACGGCGGCTGGCGAAACTCGTGACGCGGATCGTACCGGAGGCACGAGCGCCGTTCGGGGGCACTTGGACCTACGAGATTCAGCCCGCGCCTGGCGGCACGCGTCTCACCGTGACCGAGAATGGCTGGATCGCCGTGGCGCCGTTCCGGGTGGTGGCGCAGCTGATGGGGATGGATGCCACGATCAAGCAGTATCTCACCGCGCTGGCCAAGAAGTTCGGCGAGACTCCGGCAATTCAGTAGCTTTCCCCGCGTGCGCATCGTGTTGAGCGGAGCGTCGGGCCTGGTCGGCTCGGCGCTCGCCCCGTTTCTCGCCGCGCGTGGCCATGAGGTCGTCCGGCTGGTGCGGCGTCCGCCGGCGGCTGGAGAGGCGCGCTGGGACCCGGCGGCCCGCGAGATCGATCGCGCGGCCCTGGAACGCGCCGACGCCGTTGTGCACCTCTCCGGCGAGAACATCCTCGGCCGGTGGACGGCCGCGAAGCGGGCGGCGATCCGGTCGAGTCGCGTCGATACCACCCGCTTCCTCGCCGAGACCATCGCCGGGCTGGCGCGGCGCCCGGCAACGCTCGTCGCCGCGTCGGCGATCGGGTACTACGGCGATCGCGGTGACGAGCCCGTCACGGAAGACACCCCGCACGGGACGGGGTTCCTGGCGGAGCTGTGCCGGGACTGGGAGGCGGCGTCGGAGCCGGCGCGCGAGGCCGGCGTGCGGGTCGTCCGGGCGCGCATCGGCCTCGTCCTCACCTCCTCGGGGGGCTCGCTCGAGCGGCTGCTGCCGTTCTTCCGGTGGGGGCTGGGAGGCCCGATCGGCCGGGGCCGCCAGTGGTGGAGCTGGATCGCGGTGGACGACCTGCTGCGGCTGGTCGCGTTCGCCGTGGAGCGCGACGGTCTCGGAGGGCCCGTCAACGTCACCAGCCCTGAGCCCGTGCGCAACGCGGAGTTCGCCCGCGTGCTGGGCCGCGTGCTCCATCGGCCGGCCGTGCTGCCGGTGCCGCCGGTGGCGCTGCGCGTGCTCTATGGCGAGGCGGCGGATGAGGTGCTGCTCACGGGCCAGCGGGTGTTGCCGGCGCGCGCGCTCCAGGCCGGCTTCGGGTTCACCTTCGCGGCGCTCGAGCCCGCGTTGCGTCACCTGCTCAGAAGCGGCGCATGAAGCGGATCAACATCGCCAGCGGCGCGCCGTGGGAGCCCGTGGTGGGCTATTCGCGCGCCGTGCGCGTGGGGGACGTCGTGCACGTGGCGGGCACGACGGCGACCGACGCATCTGGACAGATTGTGGGCGCGGGCGATCCCTACGCGCAGACCGTGCAGGCGCTCCGCAACATCGAGCGCGCGTTGGTGCGCGCCGGCGCGACGCTGCAGGACGTCGTGCGCACGCGGGTCTACGTTTTGAACATCCAGGACTGGGAGCGGATCGGGCGGGCGCACGGCGAGTTCTTTGGAGCGATCCGCCCCGCCTCGACCATGGTCCAGGTCTCGGGTCTCGTCGACCCGGCGATGCTGGTGGAGATCGAGGCGGAAGCGGTGATCGGCGCGCGCTGACTAGCCGCGCTTGGCGGCGCGGATGTCCTGCACCGCGTCGTGGATCCGGAAGAGCAGAATGAGGAGCTCACACTCGACGCGCACGGCGAGCGGCCCCAGGATGATAAGCCCGAGTCCGTACAGCCCACGGCCGCCGAGCAGCGAGCCGAGGCCCATAACCACGCACACCGCGACCCCGACCCAGAAGATCACCTGAATGAAGATCGGCGTGATCATTTTGCGGAACGTGATGAATTCACCCCAGTTCATGGCGCTCTCCTTGAAAGATTAAGGAAACGAAGCGGACGGCACCGCCCCTCCCGGCCCCCAAGATGGGGTTGCGTCGCCGCAGCGCCAGAGGGCGGCTGGGGGCGTAGATTGGGAGGCCCATGACCGGCTCCTCGCTCACCCCATACGACTATGACGACGCGCCGCCCCCGGCCGGCCCGGAGGTCTCGGAGCGCTCTCGCGCCGTCGCGCTGATTCTCCAGATCCTGGGCGGCCCGCTGGGGCTGCACCGCTTCTACGTGGGCCGATGGCAGACGGGCATCCTGATGGCGATCACGCTCGGGGGGATGGGACTGTGGTGGATGTACGATCTGGTGATCCTTCTGGCGGGAGAGTTCCGCGATGCCGACGACCGGCCGCTGCGGAACTGGGGCGTCAGCGAGCCATCCGCCATGGGAGGCGGGGCGTCCGGAGAGGTCCGCCACCTCGCCGAGCAGCTCGAGGCCTTGCGGCACGAGGTCGGTGACCTGGCGGAGCGGCTGGACTTCGCCGAGCGCATGCTGGCGCAACGGCGCGAGCGCGACCGGCTGTCCCCCAGCTGAGCCCGGCGCCGCTTGGGTATTGGTGCTGTCGCCCTGGTGACGACCGCGCGCAGCTGGCGCGGGTCGGCGACGGTGTTCACCGGTGTCGCGCGGGGGCTGGCCGGTCGCGGTCACGCCGTTCATGCGTTCGTGGCTCACCCCGCGCTCGAGGACGGGTTCCGCGCCCGCGGCATTCCGGTGACGCGGTTGGCGATCGGCGACACGGGGCTGGCCGAGGCGTGGCGGCTGCGGCGCGCGCTGCGTGGGCTTCACGCCGCCGTCGCGCTGGTGGACAAGGCCCGGGACGTGCGGCTCGCGGCGTTGGCTGCCGTGTTCTCCCCGCTGCGCATTGTCTACTGCATCAGCACCCCTTCCATGCCGGGCGATCCCCTCACCCGATGGCTGTTTCGCCGCGTGGCGCTCACGGTGTTCCTCACTGAAGGGCTGGAGCGGTCGTTCCTGGAGCGACAGCCGTACCTGGGGCGCCGTCCGCACACGGTGATTCACAACGGCGTCGACGTTTCGCTGTTCCGACCCGATCCCGGCGCCGGCGTGGCGTTCCGGCGGCGGATCGGCGTCGTGGAGGGGCCGCTGCTGGTCGCGGTCGCGGCCCTGCATCCTGAGAAGCGGCTCGACTGGCTGCTGGACGCGGTGGCGCTGCTCAATCCCGGCGCGCCGCCGGTGGTGATTTGCGGGGCGGGCGCCGAGCGCGACGCCCTCGCGGCGCGCGCGGAGCGGCTCGGGCTCGACCTGCGGCTCCCCGGTTATCTCGCCCCCGGCGAGCTGATCGGCGCGTATAACGCGGCGACCGTGGTCGTGCACGCCCGTCCCGACGAGGGGTTCCCGCTCTCGATCGCCGAAGCACTGGCGTGCGGGCGGCCGGTGCTCGCGGTGGAAGGCGGCGGCACGCCGGAGGTGCTGGGCGACGCCGGCGTGGTCGTGCCGCGCGATCCCCCGCGGGGATTCGCCGTGCCGCTCGGCGAGCTGCTGGTGGATCCGGCGCGGCGTGAGGCGCTGGGTGCGGCCGCGCGGCGCCGGGCCGTCGAGCGCTTCGGACTCGAGCGCATGCAGCAGCGCTACGCGGATGCCGTGGAAGCGTTAGTTTCGGCCCGATGAAAATCGGCATCCCGAAGGAAACCGCCCCCGGGGAGCGGCGCGTCGCGCTGACGCCCGACATGGTCGCCCGGCTCGTCAAGGCCGGACACGAGGTGGTCGTGGAAGTCGGTGCGGGGAGCGAAGCGGGATTCCCCGACACCGGCTACACGACGGCGGGCGCGAGCCTCGGCGATGCGTGGAGCGGGGCGATCGTCTGCAAAGTCCAGAAACCCGTCCCGGCCGAAGTCGGGAAGCTGCGGGAAGGGGTCGGCCTGATCGGGGTCCTGCAAGCGGCGACGGAGACGGATCTGCTGCGGCTCCTGGCCCAGCGGCGCGTCACGGCGTTCAGCCTCGAGTTGCTCCCCCGCATCACGCGCGCCCAGCCGATGGACGTCCTCTCCTCGCAGGCGACCGTCGCCGGGTACAAGGCCGTGCTGTTGGCTGCGGGGACGACGCCCAAGTTCTTTCCGATGCTCGTCACGGCGGCCGGGACGCTGCCGCCGGCGCGGGTCCTGGTGCTGGGGGCGGGCGTCGCCGGGCTGCAGGCGATCGCGACCGCGCGCCGGCTGGGCGCCGTGGTGTCGGCGTTCGACGTCCGGGCGGCGGTGAAGGAGCAGGTCGAGAGCCTGGGCGCCAAATTCCTCGCGATGGAGGAGCGGCTGGAGGGGGAGGGCGGGGGCGGCTACGCCAAGGAACTGTCGGCGGACCAGCATCAGCGCGAGCTCGAGTTCCTCGCCCGCAGCGTGAAGGACGCGGACGTCGTGATCTCGACGGCCGCGATCCCGGGCAAGCGCGCGCCGATCCTCGTGACGCGGGCCGCCGTGGAAGGAATGCGCCCGGGCTCGGTGATCGTCGATCTCGCAGCCGAGTCGGGCGGGAACTGCGAGCTTACCCAGGCCGGGACCCAGGTGATGCACGACGGCGTGGCGATCCTCGGGCCGGTGAACCTCCCTGCCACGCTGCCGCAACACGCGAGCCAGATGTACGCCCGCAACGTGGCGAGCTTCCTCGGCCACATCGCCAAGGACGGCGTGCTGCAGGTCGATTTAACGGACGAAATCACCCGGGCGACGTGCGTCACCCACGACGGAAAGGTGCTGCGGTCATGACCGACTACTGGTCGATGGTGTTCGTGTTCGTGCTCGCGACGTTCATCGGGCTGGGCGTCATCCGCCGGGTGTCACGGCTGCTGTACACGCCCCTGATGTCGCTGACCAACGCCATCTCGGCGATCGCGGTCGTCGGTTCGCTCGCGGTTGCGGGCGCCGACCACCCGACGTCGATCCGCATCCTCGGCGCGGTCGCGCTGTTCGCGTCGATGACGAACATCGTGAGCGGGTTCCTGATCACCTATCGCATGCTCCGGATGTTCAAGAAGCAATGACGCAAGCGATCGCGCAGGTCGCGGCCATCGCCGCGACGGCGTTGTTCATCTTCGCACTCTACTGGATGAACGACCCGAAAACCGCCCGCCGCGGCGTGTACGCGGGCGTGCTGGGGATGGCCGTCGCGGTGCTTGCCACCTGGGTGCAGCCGCAGATCGTGCACCACGGCTGGATCCTCGCCGCCATCGCCGCCGGGTTCGTGGTGGGCGTGCCGCTATCGCGCGTGCCGCTCACGGCGGTGCCGCAACGGACGGCGCTGTCGCACGCGTTCGGCGGCCTGGCGGCGGGGCTCGTGGGTGCGGCGGAGTTCTCCCTGTGGCTGCGCGAGGGCCCGGGGGGGGCGCAGTTCACGACGTTCCGCACCAGCGCGCTCGTGGTCGAGGTGATCCTCGGCTTCCTGACCTTCACCGGCAGCCTCATGGCCGCCGGCAAGCTGCAGGAGGTGCGCTGGATCCCGCAGCGGCCCGTGACCTACCCGGGACAGAACTTCGTCAACCTCGGCGTGCTGGGGGCCGCTCTGGTCCTGGGGGTGCTGTTGGTGCTGCACCCCACGGCGCCGGCGGCCCGCACGGTGTTCCCGGTGATCATGGGGCTGGCGACGCTGTTCGGCGTGCTGCTGATCATTCCCATCGGCGGCGCCGACATGCCGACCGTGATCTCGATTCTCAACGCGTACGCGGGGCTCTCGGCGGTGGCGATGGGCTTCGTGTTGGACAACAAGCTGCTGGTGACGGCCGGGGCCCTCGACGGCTCGAGCGGTCTGATTCTCTCGATCATCATGTGTCGCGCCATGAACCGCTCGTTCGCGAACGTGCTGTTCGGCGCGTTCGGCACCGTGCAGAAGGTCAAGGTGATCGGCGAGCAGAAGGAGTGGAAGCAGGAGTCGATCGAGGGGGCGGCGCAGCTGCTCGAGCAAGCGCGGCTGGTCGTCATCATCCCGGGCTACGGCATGGCGGTGGCCCAGGCCCAACACAAAGTCCGTGAGCTTTACGATCAGCTCACCAAGCGCGGCGTCACGGTCCAGTTCGCCATCCATCCCGTCGCCGGCCGCATGCCGGGGCATATGAACGTGCTGCTCGCCGAAGCCAACATTCCCTACACCGCGCTGGTCGAGATGGATGAGATCAATCCGGAGATGTCGCAATGCGACGTCGCGCTGGTGATCGGCGCGAACGATGTCGTGAACCCGGCGGCCCGCTACGCCACGGGCTCCCCGATCTACGGCATGCCGATCATCGACGCCGACAAGGCGAAGACCGTGTTGGCCATCAAGCGCAGCAAGAACCCCGGGTTCGCCGGCATCGACAACGAGCTCTACGTGAAGGACAACACCTGGATGCTGTTCGGCGACGCGAAACAGGTGATCGGCGACCTGGTCAAGCAGTTCGCGGGCGGGGGGCTGCACTAAAACACCCCGGGCGGTCGCGCTGGTGCCGCGACCGCCCGGGCTGAACAGCGACTGCCCTTACTCGCAGCTCGTCGGATTCGCCACGCAGTACGGGTTGGCCAGCAGCTCCGTGATCGTGATCGGGAACAACACGCCCGGCCTCAGAGCGGCCTCGGACCCAGCCGCCCACAAATCCGCCCGCACCCCGAAGCGGTGGAGGTCAAGCAGCCGCCGCCCCTGCAAGAACAGGTTCGCCTGGCGCTCGTACTGCAGCATCGCCAACGGTACCGGGGTGCCGCTGTAGGGCGTCAGCGAATTCAGCGCCCGCAGGTTGTTGATGGCGGTCGTGAACCCGGGGTTGTTGCCCGCGGCCAGCGCCGCTTCGGCCACGATCAAGTGCATCTCGCGCGCCGACAGCATGGTCAGGGGTCCGTGGTTGGTGTTGCCCAGAAACTCGGCGAGCACCGCCGTGAAGTCGGGGTCCGGGGCGTTGGTGATGGGGTCTTTCAATCTGATGCTGTCCACCACCACCGTCTTGCCGCCCGTGGTGCAGCCCGACACGGTACAGTCGGGGTAGACGTACACCGCTCCGATGCGCATCTCGAGGCGCTGGTTCACTTCGAAGCCGATGTCCGTCGTGACCGTATTGACGCTGTAGGCGAAGCGGTACTTCCAGTCCGGGACGCCCAGGGTGGCCGCGAGCGCCAGGGCGGCATTGGCGTCGGCGGTGGCGCCGGTGGGGCCGGCGTCATTGATCAGCGGCGCCGCGGGCGGCGGCCCCGCGATCGCCGGGTGCGGGAAGAGCGCCCAGAGCGCCTTCTGGTACTTGGCGACGGCCCGCGCTGCCGTCAGGGCCAGCTCGTTGTCCTGATCCCCCGTCGCTTGCGCCAGGGCAATCCCTCGCGTGGCGTAAGCGATCGCGGTGTCGAACACCTGGCCCATGTTGGCCGGGCCGAGGGGCGGAGCGATATTGGTCTTGTCGGATCCGATGGGGAAGTTGTTGAACATGTCCCCCACCATGATGTAGGCCAGCGCGCCGTACAGATACACGCGCGTCAAATCGGTGGTATCCGGCAGCACGCCCCTCGCGGCGAACCCGGCCAGGCGTTTGATCGTGGCGTCCGCGTACCAGCGGGCTTCGCCGACGAACGGAAACGCCGCGTCCACAAATTCATTGGTCGGCTCGGAAATGGTGCCCTGGTCCAGGGTTTGCCAGGCGTCCCGCGAGCCGATCCACGTCAGCTCGTCGGTGGCGACCGCGTAGGGCGTCTGCACGATGCCCCACGCCCGGGCCAGGGAGGAGAGCGCCCCGTTCGCCTGCGAGGCGGCGGACGCGGGGTTGTTGAGGTCGCTCTCGTTGACGTTGTTGGGGTTCTTCACGTCGAGCAAGCCGCTGCATGCGGGCATCCCTACCAGCAGCAGCACGGCGAGCCGGCGGCCCGTGGCTCCCAGGAACCCGCGGGCGAGCGATGCGGCGCTTCCGGTGTTCATGGCATGGCTCTCCTCGTTGGGGTCCGGGTCAGAAGCCGAAGCGCGTCGAGAACGTGATCCGGCGCGGCAGGGCCAGCCCGAACGCATCGATGCCTTCCCCGAAGTTGTTGTCGATCCCACCCAGGTCCGACCCGGCGCCCCCGCGCCCGTACTCGTTGAGCTCGGGGTCGATGCCGGTGTAGGGGGTCCACAGCGCCAGATTGCGCACGGACACGGTGAACGAGATATGGCGCAGCCCGAGCCGGCGGCTCGCGACGGCTCCCGGGACGTGATAGGTGAGCGACAGCTCGCGCCACCGCAGGAACTTGCCGTTCTCGTTCTGGTTCAGCCCGTCGTACGGCGTGAGGGCGCGCAGCTTGAGCCATTCCTTGGCCGCATCCACGCGCTGTTGCGCGGTGCTCGCCGGGTTGGTGATCGTCGCCTCGACCGTCGCCGCGCGCCGGGAGTTGCGCCCGATCACGGCGTTCGAGTTGCGGAACGCGAAGGTGAGGTTCGTGATGGTGTAGTTGCCGGTCTTGTACTCGAACACGTTGGACAGCTCGAAATTCCGGAACAGCGTCGCGCTCATCCCGAACGAGCCCGCCCAATCCGGCGTTGACTTCCCGAGATAATGATCGAGGAAGTCCCCGTCGCCGTCCTCGTCCACGCGGATGGGGAGCATGGAGCTGAGCGTCCTCGGGACTGCGAGCCACGCCAGCATGTCGGCGTCGGTATCGAAGTTGCCGTCGCCGTTGAGGTCGTAGGGGTTTTGCCCGGGCTGCAGGCAGGCATAGGTCGCCCCCGCGGGGCGCTGGCTGCACGGTTGCACCAGCTTGGCGCCGAACAGCGAATTGGGGGCGTAGCCTTCCTTCACGAAGTTGCGATACCGCGGGTAGCTCCCGCCGACCTTGAGGGGCGGAGCGCCGCCGAGGCTCGTCACGATCTCGTGCAGATAGGCGGCGTTGGCGTAGAGCTTGACGGAGAAACTGGGCCGGTTCACCGGCAAGCCGGTGACGTTGATCTCCAGCCCGTGGGAATCGATGCGCCCGACGTTGGACAGTTGCACGTTTCGGAACCCGCCGGAAGGGGCGAACTGCCGCGGATACAACGCATCGCGGGTCACGCGCTTCCAGTAGGTGAAATCGAGCGCCGCCCGATCATGCAGCACGCCGACCTCGGTCCCCGCCTCCCACTCCGTCGTGATCTCCGGTTTCAGATCCGGGTTCCCCAGGTTATTCGGGGCCAGCCCGGGCCCGAGAACCGAGGCCAGTGGGGAGTACGTCGTGAGCTTGTCGAATGCGCCCGGCTGCAGACCGGACTGGCCCACGGCCACCCGGAGGCGCAAGGTGGAAAACCGGGAGGTGATTCCCGAGCTTCCCCAGTTGGGCATCGAGGTGGGAACGAAGGAGATGCCGGCCTTGGGATAGAACACGCCTTGGGACGTCCGCCCGAACGCGCTGTTCTTGTCGTAGCGCCCGCCCAGCGTCAGGAATGCGTAGTCCCGGTACCCGAGCTGTTCCTGACCGAAGACGCCGACGTTGACGGTTTCGAGGAAGCGCTCATAGGACGTCTGCAGCGACCCCGCACCGATCACCTCGAGCCCGGGGCCGGGGAACAACTCGCCCGACCCGGCGGCGTCTTCGAGTTTCGCGATGAAGCCCTGGCCCCCGCCGACGAACGTCGAGGCGAAGTCGTCGCCAAGACGGCGATTCCAGGTCGCTTTGAATTCGGCCGTGATCTCCCGGCGCGTGCGATCGTCCAGGTACTTGTACCCCTCGGGGTCGAACCCGATGATGTTGTCGACGTTGTACCCGAACGGGGCGAAGTCCGAACTCACCTGATTGACCACGTCCACGCCGAGAGTGCCCTCCAGCGACAAGGCCTGCCAGGGCTGGTAGGCGACGTTAATGCTGCCGGTGAAATGCTTGGCGTCCTGCCGCAGCCGCTCCTGCATGTTCTCCCGCTCCGTCGCGAATGCGGCTGAGCCGTAGGGATTCCCCGGGCCGATGGCACTGTTGGGGTTCCCGTCGATGGTGCAGGCCCCGGTGCCGGTGGGCAGCGAGCCGGCGAAGCACTCGGCCCGCTCGGGGTGACCGAAGAGCGCGACGGAGATCGTCCCGAAAATGTTGTTGTTGTTCGACGGTGTCTCGTGGTGCGCGTCCACGTACTCGGTGTTGACGCGGATCTTCACGTTATCGGCGGGGAACAGCTGCAGCGACGCCGATCCCTGCGCTCTCTGATCGAAGTCGCGGGCCGGGCCAAGCTGCTCGGCGCCCCACGGGCCGTTCTCGTGCTGGAAGCGGCCATTCACGTAATACGTCACGGCGGCCGTGCCCCCGCTCACCGAGCCGGAGTAATTGCTGGTATACCCGGTCTCGAACAACGAGGTGACGAACGGGCGGGAAAACACCTGGTACGGCTGCAGCGACAGGCCATAGAAGCTGTTCAAGCGCGTAGAGCTGCGCAGCGGGTCGCTGGCATCCCGCGCGAATCCGTAATTGGGCTCGTAGCGACCGTTGGGGAAGTTGGAAACACCCTGCTCGGTGGTGAAGTCGAACCGCGGCGCGCCGCGCGAGCCGGTGCGAGTGAAAATCTGAATCACCCCGGCCGAGGCCTCGGTGCCGTACAGCGTGGCGGCCGCGGCGCCCTTCAAGACCTCGATCCGCTCCACCGCCTCCGGGTTGATGTCATCGATGCGAGAGGGGTTGCCACCGCCACCCGTGCCCACGTAGTCGCCCCACCCGCCGCTGCGGTCCACCCGGACGCCATCGACGTACACGATCGGCTCGTTCGGCTGTGACAGGCTGGCGGCGCCGCGAATGCGGATCCGCGCCCCTTCGCCGGCCAGCCCGCCCGACGGCAGAAGCGACACGCCCGGCTCTCGGGCCGCGAGCTGCTCGGAAACGTTCACGACGGGGGCGTTGCGCAGGTTATCGGTGTTGATCGTCGCGACCGTATTGGGGACCTTGCGTCGCTCGGTCGACGCGCCCGCCCCCGTCACGACGACGGCGTCGAGCCCGATCGCCACCTGGCTGACTTCGAAATCCGCCTGCGCGACCTCTCCGGCAGTCACCGTCACCTTGCGACTCGTCGTGCCGTAACCGACACGGCGCACCCGCAGCTCCACCTGGCCCGCGGGCAGGTTCAGCTGAAACTGCCCCAGCGAGTTGGTGAGCGTGCCGAGGTCAGTGCCGGCGACGAACACACTGACGCCGTCGACGGGTCGCTTGCTCACGGCATCCGTAACAGTTCCGCGGACGGTGCCCGTCCCTTGCGCGGCCATCACGGACGCACAACACAGCAGCAGGCCGGCACTCCAGTTCAGGGCGGTCCTCAAACGACGAAGGGAAGGGCGCATCTCCACCTCCTTGTGTGGGGGAAACACAAGTGCGACGAGGGATGACTTGTGGCGGCGCAGCATTCTCGCAGACCAGTCCCATGAAGTCGGACAGGTATGATCCGCGCGACCGGGGACGGCGGCGAACCCAGTCGTGCCTGATGGCGGTCTGAGCATGCCGCCAGAGTTGGACTGCGTCAAGGGTCAGGAAAACCGCGCCCGGACTGGGCGCGGGCCGCCGCCACCGCTACATTCCCGCCGGAGGATTCCGTGGCCAATAGCAGCCGTCTGCAGGGTTTGGTGCCTCTGGCCGTCATCGGGGTGGCAGCGTGCGGGGGCACTGAGACCCTCGCGCCGGTCCCGATCGACGCGCCGTTCGCGTCGATCCATGCGGGATTCCTCCACACCTGTGGCGTGACCACCAGCGGCGCAGCCTACTGCTGGGGATGGAATCGCGACGGTGAGCTCGGGGACGGCTCGCGCACGGACCGACCGTTCCCGGTACGGGTCTCCAGCGCCGTGCCCTTCGTGGACCTCAGCGCCGGCGCGGGCCATACCTGTGGCGTCACAACGGGGAACGCGGTCTTCTGTTGGGGCTTCAACCTAACCGGGCAACTCGGCAACGGCTCCAATAGCGCCAGCCCCACACCCGTCCCCGTCACCGGGGGGTGGTCGCTGCGATCGGTCGCTGCCGGAGGGGCGTTCACGTGCGCCGTGAGCGTGGACAGCGCCGGCGCGTGTTGGGGGTGGAACGGCAACGGCCAGCTGGGGGACGGTTCCAAGGCCGACCGCAACGTTCCGGCGGCGGTCAGCGGGGCCCTCAAACTCGTCGCGGTGAGCGCCGGCGTCCAGCACGCCTGCGGTCTCGCCGCGGACAGCACGGCGTACTGTTGGGGCCGGAACGACATCGGTCAACTGGGCGACAGTACGATCATCGAGTCGGCCACGCCCGTAGCGGTGAAGGGTGGCCGCAAGTTCATCGTCGTTGCGGTCGGATATTCCCATACCTGTGCGCTGACGTCGGGCGGCGACGCGTACTGTTGGGGTGACAACTCCAGCGGTCAGATGGGGGATACCGTGCGCAGCTCTTCCTCGGTGCCGGTCCGTGTCGTGGGAGCGCGCGCGTACCTGGCGCTGTCGACGGGAGCGTCGCACACCTGCGCGGTCGCCACGGGCAACACGGTGTACTGCTGGGGATCGAATGCCGGGGGCCAACTCGGCGGCGATGCGGCCGAGAACTGCTTCACGCCAACCGGCGCCCCGTATCCCTGCAGCCACCGGCCCATCCCCATCTTTGGAACCCTCACGTTCGCCATGGTCAGCGCCGGCAATCAGCACACCTGTGCCCTGACGACGGGGCAAGTCGCGTACTGTTGGGGGTACAACAGCAACGGCCAGCTCGGGGACGCCACGAAATCGGGGAGTGAGACCCCGGTACGCGTCGCGGGGCAATGATGACTCGCGGAGTGAACTGCATGCGGGCTTTGATCGGAGTGCTCCTGGTGGGGTGTGGCGGCTGCTTCTCCTACGTCAGACTCGATCCCTCCGCACCGGCACCCAAGCGCTCGACCGACGTGGTCGCGCGGCTCGTGGCGCCCACCGACTTTCCGGCGGGGCAGGTCACCGTCCACGGGGTGATTGAGGTTGCCGGACTTCTGGCGTACGGGGACGGCGACTCCCTGGTGATCGCCGCGCGGCACGTGTCGGCGGCTGACGGAGACAGCTACGCGGGCTATGGAGGCCTGATCACGATCCTGCGTCCCAACGTGGCCACGCTCGAAGCAAAGCGCGCCTCGGCGTGGAAGACGGGGATCGCGCTTGGCACGGGAGGCGCCATGTTCATCGCCGGAATGCTCGGTGTGCGTCAACTCCTGGGCTCGGGCTCGGGCGGCGGCGGCAAGCCTCCACCCCTGCCTTGACGGCGTCCCCGGTTCGCGCCAGCCTCAGGGAGGACTCAACAGCGAGGGTTACATGCGCGCAGTCATCATCACGGCACTGGCGGGGGCGTTCGCCCTGGCCGCGTGCCGCTCCGACCGGCCAGCGGGCCCGCTCCCACCTCCGCAGTTCGCTCACGTCCAGGATCTCGATGGCACGCCGGACTTGATCGTGGACGCCAAGCGCCTCGCCGACAGCTGGGTCGTCTACGACCAAACCTTTCTGGCTACTACCTGCAGCGTGATCGAAGGCGGCGTCACCGCCGGCGACCATCGCGTGCTGCGGTTCACGGTAAGCACTCCGAACATCGGCGATGCCGACGTCTTCATCGGCGATCCCAACGTACACGTCGCCGCCGGCGACGGGCTGTTCGAATTCGCGACCTGCCACAACCATTACCACTTCCGCCATTACGCCACCTACCAGCTCATCTCGGCGAGCGATGGTCACCTCTGGCGCTCCGCCAAGCGAGGCTTCTGCATGATCGACGTGACGCCATGGCAGAGCGATGGGGGCGTCGGGTCGTGGGTCTACCATAGTTGTGGCAGGGTCGGGATCCCCGGCAACCAGGGGATCAGCGTCGGCTACGCCGACACGTACTTCAAGTTCTTGGGTGGGCAGTACTTCGTACTGGACGGTGGGGATGGGCAGGCCTCTATTCCGCCGGGACAGTACCTCATCCGGATCACGGTCAACCCGCCGTTCACGGCCGCCGCGGGCGAGGCGTGCCCGCACGTCGATCCGCACGGCTTCTGCCATCAGTTGCTCGAGAGCAATTACGACAACAACGTCGGCGAAGTGCTGATCACCATCCCGGATCGTACCGGCAAGACCGGCTTCGGCCCCGGGGCCGGGACCATCACCAACGACGAGTTGATCGACGACGAGAACCGGCCGGACAAGACGTGACCGTACGGCCGTATGGCCGGATGATTAGGGCGACCTGATTACCCGGCCATACGGCCCATACGGCTATACGCCCAGCCGTCGCGCCCGGCGCGCCAGCGTCACCATCACGATCCCGAACGCGAGCAGCACGGCGCCCCACACCAGGTCGATCGGCACCCCGGTGGGGGAGGCACCGGGCTCGTGCAGCGTCACCGCGCCGTAAACGGTCAGGAGCGCGCCCACCAGCACGAAGAACAGCCCGATCGGCATGCGGACGTCGAGCTTCATGGCGGGCCTCCCCTCAGAAGAACACCACGTTTAAGAGAACCGTGAGCCCGAGCACTACCGCCGCTAACGCGACGGGGCGCTCGTACCAATGCGCGACCGCGTCCCTGGGCTTCTCAGTCAGCCCGTAGACCAGTCCACCGAGCTCCGCCTCCGGCCTCGGCCGGGTCGCGAGGGACACCAGGATGGTCACGAGAAAGCAGGTGACCCAGGCGACGATGGCCGTCCAAAACGTCTGGGCCAGCTCGCTGGGGAAAGTGGCAAGAACGCCGAGGTAGCCACCCTTCACGCCGACGCTCGCGCCCGCGGGCAGGGAGAGCCCGTGGTGCACGGCGGCGGCGAGCGTCCCGGCGACGAGCCCCGCGAACGCGCCGTGGCCCGTCGCGCGCTTCCAGAACATGCCGAGCGCGAAGGTGGCGAACAATGGCGCGTTCACGAACGCGAACACGAGCTGCAGGAAGTCCATGATGTTGTTGAATGAGGCGGCGACGTACGCCGCGGCGATTGAGATCGCGATGCCCGCGACCGTGGCGATGCGGCCCATCGCGAGGTAGTGCGCGTCCGGCGCGCCGGGGCGCACGTAGCTCTGGTACAGGTCGTAGGTCCAGACCGTGTTGAATGCGGTGACGTTCCCCGCCATGCCGGACATGAAGGACGCGAGCAGAGCGGTGAGACCGAGCCCCAGGAGCCCCGCCGGGAAGAAGTTCAACAGCAGCATCGGTGTCGCGAGGTCGTAATCCAGCACCACGCGGCCGCGCGCGTCGCGCAGTGGAGCGCCGGTCCGCGGGTCGAGCTTCGGCGGTACGACCCCGGCAGGCGCGGCGGCGGCGGCGGTGGCGGTGGCGGTGACCGTGACGGCGGCGCCGGGCGCCGGCGCGACCTGGGCGCTCGGCGCCCGAGAGGTCGCCGGCGGCGTCACCACCAGCGCGATCATTCCCGGGAAGATCACGAGAAACGGGAACAGCATCTTGGGAAGCGCCGCGATCAGCGGGGTGCGCCGCGCCGCGGTCATCGAATTCGCCGCCATGGCGCGCTGCACGACCAGGAAATCGGTGCACCAGTAGCCGAACGAGAGCACGAAGCCGAGTCCCATCACCAGCCCGAACCACTCGACGCCGACCGGGTTGTGGGCGGCGTGCCCCATGAACGCCCAACTGCGGGTGTAGGCGCCCGGGGCGTATCCGTTGGCGGCGGCGACGGTCGCGAGCCGCGCGCTCAGCCCGGGCCATCCGCCCACCGCGCGCAGGCCGAGGAACACAAGGGGAGCGAAGCCGAAAACGATCAGGAAGAACTGCAGTACTTCATTGTAGATGGCGCTGGTCAGCCCGCCGAGAAAGATGTAGGCCAACACCACCCCGGCGGCCACGAGAATGCTCGCGTCGAAGCTCCAGCCGAGGAGCAGGTGGAGGAGTTTCCCCATGGCGTACAGGGAGATGCCGGAGGAGAACACGGTCATCGTGGCGAACGACACGGCGTTTAAGGCTCGGGTTTTCTCGTCGAAGCGCAGCTTCAGGTATTCGGGGACGGAGCGGGCCCGCGATCCATAGTAGAACGGCATCATGAAGAGCCCGATGAACACCATCGCGGGAATGGCGCCGATCCAGTAGAAATGGCTCGTGGCGATGCCGTACTTCGCGCCCGAGGCGCCCATGCCGATGACTTCCTGCGCGCCCAGGTTCGCGGACAGAAACGCCAGCCCCGTCACCCAGGCGGGAATCGCACGGCCGGAGAGGAAGAAATCCTCGCTGGTCCGGACCGAGCGCCGCAGCAGCACTCCGATGCCGAGCACGAACGCGGAGTACAGCCCCATCACGGCGTAATCGATCCCGGCCACGTGGGTCATCGCTCACCTCCCCCAATGGTTATTGGAGCGGTCCACGTCGGGATAGCTCCGCGCCGGATCCACGGTCACGGCGACGACCGGCTTGCGCGTCGCGAAGCGGGCCGTGAAGCGGCTGCCCAGGTTCCACATCTCGATCGGCAGGGCGCGCGTCTCCCGGGTGCCGTCTGCGTAGGCGAGCTCGAGCGTCACGGGCATCACCATTTGCGCGCGATTCGAGAGGAACACGAACGTCGAATCCGTCCCCACAGCCTTCACCGAGTCCACGGCCTGGTCGAGCCGGGCGGTGGTGAAGACCCACTCGCGCCAGAACCAGTCGAGGTCCTTGCCGCTCACGTTCGCCATCGTCCGGAAAAAGTCCGCGGGCTGCGGATGCTTGAACGCCCAGCGCCGGATGTATTCGCGGAACGCGCGGTTGAAGGTGGCGCTGTCGAGCACGGCGTCCCGCAGCAGGGTCAACATCAGGGGCGGTTTCTGGTACGCGGCCCACGCCAGGTCGCGCTGCTCGACCGGCTTGTCGATCATCGGCTGTTCTTTGCCCGGCACGGCCGACCCCTGCGCGGCGCTGAGCAGCTCGCGCCGCACCGTGTCGCCGTAGGCCGTGCCCTGGAAATAGCTCTCCGCCGCGCCGTAATCGATGAACGAGTTGAAGCCCTCGTCCATCCATGGATAGCGGCGCTCGTCCGAGCCCACGAGCATCGGGAACCACTCGTGCCCGAACTCGTGCATCAGGTCCCAGAACTGGTCCTCGCGCTTGGGCAGCGCCGGGACGAACGTGATCATCGGGTACTCCATGCCCTCGACCAGGCCTTCGCACGTCGTCGCCTGGGGCCAGGGATAGGGGTACCAGGCTTCCGAGAAATGCCGGATGGTGAAGTGCGCCATGCGGTGCGCTTCATCCCACGGGCGGGCCTCGGGGCGTGACAGCGTGTTGATCTGAATGCCGTGGTAGCCGCTCGCGTCCCAGCGGTAGTCCGGGGAGGCGCACCAGGCGAAGTCGCGCACGTTTTTCGCGGCGAAGTGCCAGGTTTTGGTTCCGGGAATGCGCAGTGCGCGGTGCGCGGTCGCCTCCGCCCGCGTGACGATCGCGATGCCCGTGTCGGAGGTCAGCGCCTGCGTGAGGCGCGCGCGCTGCTCGGGTGTGTAGACGGCCTCGGGATTCTGCACCGTTCCCGTGCCGCCCACGACGAAGCCCGCGGGCACGGTGAGCGTCACGTCGTAGTCGCCGTACTCGAGGTAGAACTCGCCCGCCCCGATGTAGGGCAGGGGATTCCAGCCGTTCACGTCGTCGTAGACGACGAGGCGCGGGTACCACTGGCCGAGCTCGTAGAGACGCGTCCCGATGCGGCCCATGCGGCCGCCGCCGTAGGGCGGGATCGGAAAATGCCAGGCGACGTCGAAGTCGATGGCGGCGCCGGGCGCGAGCGGCGCCGGCAGTTCCACCCGCATCATCGTCCCGTAGCCCCGGCGCACCAGCGGCGTGCCCGTGACTTCGAACTTCTCCATCACGCCGCCGCCGATGAAGCCCTTGCCGGTGAAGTCGAACGACACCCCGCCCGCGAAGACGAGCGGCGGCTGATTCAACGTGTAGGTGATGCTGTTCGCCGCGAAGATGTTCTGCTCCACCTGGATCCACACGAAAGCGAGCGAGTCGGGCGAATGGTTGACATAATGAATGCGCTCGCTGCCGCGGAGCGTCTGCGTGGCGGTATCGAGCGTCGCCTGGATGGTGTAGCTCGCCTCCTGCTGCCAGTAGTCGGGGCCGGGGGCGCCCGACGCGCTGCGCACGCGGCTGGGCGTCGGCAGGGGCAGCGCACGGAAGGGCGAGGTATCCGCGACTTGAGCTTGGAGTGCCAGGGTGGTGACGGTTAGCAGAGCGAGCATGCGGTGCGCCTCCGAAGAGAGTGCGGAATGTGGAGTGCGGAATGCGGAATGTCAGGGTGGGCGTCGTAGCGCGGGGTCGTGGATCGACGCCATCCTTTCAATTCCGCATTCCACACTCCGCATTCCGCATTGGTCAGAGCCGGTTTGCGATCCCCAGCGCCGCCCGATGCGCGATCCCCATGATCGTGAGCATCGGGTTGACGCCGGAGGCGCTCGGGAACGTGCTGGCGTCGGCCACGTACAGGCTGTCGATGCCGTGGACTTGATTGTCGGCGTTCACGACGGAGGACTGCGG
>QHVC01000216.1 GCA_003222205.1 Gemmatimonadota bacterium
CTTGTCGCCGAAGCGAGCGTAGGCTTCGTAGATCTGCAGGCCGCTCGAGATCATGCCGGCGAGCAGGACGGCGGTAGCCCAATGCGTGAGGCGAACGATCCAGTGATGTCGGCGCACCGCGGGGGGACGAGAGTCCATAGGCTGAATATATTGATCCTGATGAAGCTGCGTGCGTTACTCGTGCTCGCGCTGGTCCTTGGCTGCCGTGGGCGGCCCGCCGCGCAGCCGGCGGCCACTGGCGAGCGGGCCGACTTGGGGCTCCGCGACCCCAAGGATTCCGCCGACAGCGTGCTCAAGACGCCGCGTGTCATTTCGGGACCGTCCGTCGTGGTGTTCTGGCTGGCGGAAGCCGACACGCTGAACCCGGAGGACGCGGCCGCCGCCTACGACGAGCTGTCGGCCGCCACCGAGGGGGTGCTCGACGCGCTCACCGCGTTCGACATCAAGCTGTTGCCGACCAACTCGGAGACGGTGTACGTCGCCCTGCCCAACCACAAGCGACGCCCCATCCTGGTGTCGGGGCTCGACTATCCGTTCGGCTACGTGCTGATCGAGCCCGGGAGTCCCGAGCGCCTGCTCACCGGCGTGTACGCCGAGGACGAACTGATGGACGAGCTGCGCGCCTATTTCGACCTGCCGGAGGACACGACGCGAGCGAAGCCCAAGGTGACGACGTGACGCTGCGCCTCGCCGGCGCGCGGGTGGTCACGATGGACGCGAAACGGCGAGTGGTGGAGGGGGACGTGGTCGTGGAGGACGGGCGAATACAGGCGGTCGGGCGGTCAGGCGGTCAGGCGGTCAAGGGCGAAACAACCATCGATTGCTCCGACCTCGTCATTATCCCCGGACTCATTCAGGCCCACATCCATCTTTGCCAGACGCTGTTTCGCGGGTTTGCCGACGATCTCCCCCTCGAAGACTGGCTCGCGCGGCGCATCTGGCCGCTCGAAGCCGCGCACACCGAGGAATCCGTGTACTGGTCGGCCATGCTCGGCGCGGCCGAGCTACTGCTCGGCGGCACGACGGCGATCCTCGACATGGAGACGGTGCGACACACCGCCGCGGCGTTCGCCGCCCTCGAGGCGATCGGTCTCCGCGCGACGGCGGGCAAGTGCTTGATGGACGCCCCGTCCGCGCCGCCCGGCTTGAAGGAGACCACCGAGCGGGCGCTCCAGGAGGCAGCCGACCTGTGCGCCAAGTGGCACGGCGCGGCGCAAGGTCGCCTGCGCTGGTGCTTCGCTCCACGGTTCGTGCCGAGCTGCACCGGCCCGCTGCTGCGCGCGGTGAGTGACCTCGCGGCGCGGGCGGGCGCGACGATCCATACTCACGCCGCCGAGACGCCGCTCGAGCTGCAAATGGTCAAGGAGCAGACGGGACAAGACGAGATTTCCTACCTCGATTCGGTCGGAATCTCGGGCCCGCGCGCCGCGCTGGCGCACTGCGTGTGGGTGGACGAGGAAGGGATCCACCGTCTCGCGCGCCAGCAGACCAACGTGGTGCACTGTCCCAGCTCGAACCTGAAGCTCGGCAGCGGCATCGCGCCCGTGCCGGAGATGCTCGCCGCCGGTTGCCGGGTGGCCCTCGGCGCCGACGGCGCGCCGTGCAACAACCGGCTGGATGCGTTCGAGGAGATGCGCCTCGCGGCGCTGATTCAGAAGCCACGCCTCGGCTCCGACGCGCTCCCCGCCGCCCAGGTGCTCGAGCTCGCCACGCTCGGCGGCGCGAAAGCACTCGGCCTCGAGGCCGAGATCGGCTCGATCGAGCCGGGCAAGAAAGCGGATCTCGTCGTGTTGGATCTCTCAGGCCCGCACGTGGTGCCGGAGGAGGCGGACCTGATCTCGCGCATCGTCTACGCGGCTCGAGCGAGCGACGTGCGTCACGTGATCGTGGACGGCCGGATCGTCGTGCGTGACGGGAAGCTCAAGACAGCGAAGGTGGAAGAGATCCGGCGCGAGGCGAACAAGTGGGCGGGGACGCTGCGAGAGCGGGCCGGGCTGTAGCGACCACATGAGCCCGTTCGCGATCCTTGCTGCCGTCGCCCTCCAGTCCCCCGATTCCGGCGCCGAGCTCTATCACGCCTGGTGCGCGGCGTGCCACGGCCAGGACGCCCGCGGCACGCCGGCAGCAAGCGTGCGCACCACGGTTCCACCCGCGGATTTGGCGAGCTGCGCGGCCAGCACGCCGGAGCCCGCGGTGCGCTGGCTCGGCGTCGTCACGCAGGGCGGCGCCGCCTATGGCCTCTCGCTCGACATGCCGGCGTTCGGCGAGGCGGCGACTGCGGAGCAGATCCGCTGGGTGGTGCGCTACGTGCGCTCGTTGTGCGGCAACGCAGCGTGGCCGCCGGGAGAGCTGAACTTTCCGCGCGGCTTCCTGGTCGAGAAGGCGTTCCCTGAAAACGAAGTCGTGCTCGTCAACCACGGCCGCGAGCAGAACTACGTCTTCGAGCGCCGCTTTGGCGCCCGCTTCCAGATCGAGGCTGAGGCGCGGACGGCGTTCGACGGAGCGCCCAACAGCTTCGACGGGGTGAGCCTCGCGGGGAAGCTCGACCTCTGGCACTCCCCGCAGGCGCTCGCCATCACCACTCTCGGCCTCGAGGCCACGCCGCCGCTCGGGCGACAGGACCGCTGGGAGGTCGAGCCGTTCCTGGCGTTCGGCTGGAGCCCGCAGGAGGTGGTGACCGTTCAGGGGCAGATCGTCGGGACCTGGGAAGAGCAGGCGGGCATCGCCGGCTTCGAGTACCGGCTCGGCGTGGCGAAGGATTTTGGGCGCGTCATCCCGATGGTCGAAGCGGGGTGGGTCGTGCCCCGCCAGGGCGACCACGCCCTGTCGTTCTATCCGCAGCTGTGG
>QHVC01000062.1 GCA_003222205.1 Gemmatimonadota bacterium
GCCACGATCACCGTGATGACGACGACGGCCACGACCACCACCAGCGTATTCAAGACCCAGCGGGGGAACTCCGTCTGCCCGAACAGCAGCCGCACGTGCTCGAGGGTGGGCGGGTCGTTGAAGATCCACGGCACGTGCCGCGTGTCGAACGCGCCGACGTAGAGGTCGCGGTTCTGTTTGAACGCGGTGAGCAGCATCCAGTAGAA
>QHVC01000063.1 GCA_003222205.1 Gemmatimonadota bacterium
GCCGCCTCAACCACGTCCTGCGGAATCGACGAGAGACCCGCGAGCACGATGACGGTGGCGAAGGGAAAGACGCGCCAGGCCTGCACGATGATGATCGCGACGAGCGCGAGCCCCGGGTCGCCCAGCCAGTACAGCCAGCCGTGCAACAGGTGGGCGGCCTTGAGCGTCCAGTTGAGCACGCTGAACGTCGAGTCGAAGATCCACGTCCAGGCGATCGCGGCGAGCGAGACGGGCACCGCCCAGGGCAACAGCAGCACCAGCCGGGCGAGGCGCTTGCCGTGGAACGCGGCGCGGAACACTTGCGCGGCGGCCGTCGCGAGCGCCACGACGAGGGCCTGCGAGCCGATCGTCACGATCGCGGTATTGCGGAGCGACCGCAGGAAAATGGGATCGGCGAGGATCGTGGCGTAATTCCGCCAGCCGGCCCAGCCGAAGCTCAGGCTCCCAGCGGTGGCGTTCGAGAAGCTGAGCAGGATCGCGAGCACGAACGGCACGCCGACGAGCAGGATGACGTAGGCGAGCGCCGGCGCCAGCATGGCGACGCCCAACACGTCCTCGCGGTCGGCGAGCGTGCGCCGGGCGATCACGGCCGGCGCCTCGCGCCGGTGGCGGCGTCGAAATAGCGCAGCGCCTTCCGCGGCACGGCGAACTCGAGCGCCTCACCTTCCGGAATCGCCGTGGCGACGGTGGCCGGGAGCTTCGCGATGACCGTCGCCTCACCGACGGCCTCCTCGGCGACCGAGCCGTAGACGTAGCGATCGGAGCCCAGGTACTCGACCCGGCGGACCGCAAAACAGAAGATTTGGATCGGCTCGTCGGACGTGAAGTGATCGCGGGGGAGAAAATGCTCGGGGCGAAAGCCGAGCAGCGTGCCGGACGGCAGCCCCGGGTCGCGCACGTCCAAGAGGTTCATGGGCGGCTGCCCGACGAACGTCGCGACGAATGTGTCGACCGGGTCCTCGTAGACTTCCTGAGGCGTCCCGATCTGGCGCACCCGGCCGTGGTCCATGACCGCGATCCGGTCGCCCAGCCCCATCGCCTCCACCTGGTCGTGCGTCACGTACACCGTGGTGCGCTGGATCTGGCGCTGAAACCGCTTCAGCTCGTCCCGCGCGGTGTTGCGGAGCTTGGCATCGAGGTTCGCGAGGGGCTCGTCGAGGAGGAACACCTTCGGGTCCCGGACCAGCGCCCGGCACAGGGCGACGCGTTGCCGCTCCCCGCCGGAGAGCTGGCGCGGATAGCGGTCGAGGTACCGCGTGATACCGAACAGCTCGGCCGCCCACCGCACCTTCTCCGCGATCTGCGACCGCGGCATCCGGCTCGCCTCGAGGGGGAAGGCGATGTTCTGCGCGACGGTGCGGTGCGGGTAGAGAGCGTAGCTCTGGAACACCATCGCGATCCCGCGCGCTCTGGGGGGCACGTCGGCGTCGACGCGCTCGCCGCCGATGAAGATCTCGCCCGAACTGGGGCGCTCCAGCCCCGCGATCATCCGCAGCAGCGTCGTCTTGCCGCACCCCGACGGGCCGAGCAGCACCAGGAGCTCTCCCGCGCGGATGGACAGGTCGACTCCGTCCACCGCGTGGAAGTCCCCGAATCGTCTGCTGAGGTTGCGCAGCTCGACGCCAATCACGATCGGGTCCCCCCCTCCCCTCCCCACCGTTGTCGCAGGGACTAGAACTGGATTTGCACCAGCGGCGTGAGCTCGCGCTGCATGGTGCGGATGCTGACTTGGGCCGCGAGCTGCTCGGCCACGGCTAGGTAGGCCGGGGCGAACTCGGACGCCGCATCGAGCACGATCGGCCGGCCGGCATCGGAGCTGGTCCGGATCGCGGTCGCGAGCGGGATCGCGCCGAGGAACGGAAGGTCGAGGCGCTCGGCCGCCTGACGCGCGCCGCCCGCCCCGAACACCTCGTCCCGCGCGCCGCAGTGCGGGCAGCGGTACGACGCCATGTTCTCGATGATCCCCAGGACCGGCGTGTTGAGCGTGTTGAACATGGCGATCGCCTTCTGCGCCACTTTGAGCGCCACGTCCTGGGGGGTCGAGACCACCGCCGCGCCGGTGAGCGGGATCGACTGGCACAGCGTGAGCTGCACGTCGCCCGTGCCGGGCGGCAGATCGACGATCAGGTAATCGAGCTCGCCCCACTCCACGTTGCCGAGGAAGTGCTGTACCGTCTTGTGGAGCATGGGTCCGCGCCAAATGATGGCGTCGTCCTCGCGGATGAAGAACCCCATTGAGATGACCTTGACGCCGTACTGCATCGCCGGGACGATCTTGCCTTCGGGGGTCGGCTTGGGAAGCGTGCGCAGGCCGAAGAGCGTCGGGATGGTGGGGCCGTAGACGTCCGCGTCCATGATCCCCACCCGCGCCCCGGTGCCGGCCAGGGCGAGCGCGAGGTTCGCGGTCACCGTGGACTTCCCCACCCCACCCTTGCCGCTCGCCACCGGGACGATGTTCTTGATCGTGGGAGTGAGCGCCTGCTTGCGCTCGCCCCCCGTGGCGCGGACGCGCGACGTCATGGCCACTTCGACCACCCCCACCCCCGGCAGTGCGGCCACGGCCTGCCGCGCCTGCCGCTGCATCAGCTCGCGCACCGGGCACGCCGGGGTCGTGAGCTCGATGGTGAAGCCTACCGTCCCCCCGGCCACCTGCACGTCCTTGACGAATCCCAACGACACGATGTCGCGCCCCAGATCCGGGTCGCGGACGCCGCGCAGCGCATCGAGGACTTCGTGCTCGGTGACGGACGCCACGCTATCCTCGCGCCTTCCCCGCAGGGCGCGGGGGGGGCGGCGCGGTTTTCGTCGTGTCCGGTCGTTTGGTCAAATCCACTGCCGCGTGGTAAATGATGCCGTACGGGTTCGCCGGCGTCCGGAGCAGCCGCACCGCTTCCGCGGTGTCGGCGACCCAGGTCGTCGCGCGTCCGCCACCGCCACAGGCCACGAACGGCAGCAAGACGCCGCTCAACATCATGACCCCCGCTACCCGCCTCAGCATACGCTCCTCCGCTCAGTCGTCGCGACTCGGCGAGGCCTCCGCCCGGTCGTCGGACGGTGCGCCTCGGGCCAGCCATTCCCGAAACGACGTGGCATCGTGCGCCAGACGCCATTCTTCGAAGATCGACAGCGCCATGGCCCGCACGCCGCCCTCAGCCCCACCAGCCGCGCGGCACTGTTCCAGCAGCCACGCTTCGAACGCCGCCGGCTCGGGGTCCGCGGCGATGGCGCGCTCGAGCAGCTCGCGCTTCACCTCGAGTCCGATGGCATCCGGCGTCGTATCGCGCTTGCGACGCTTGCGCCGGCCTTCCGACGCGTCGAGCGCCGCCAGCAGCTCGCCGCACACTTCGCGAGGCCTCGACAGCGGCGCGTCAGTGCTCACGCCTCACGCACCTTCAGTCCGAACGCCGCGCTCCACAGGCTGCGCCGATGCTCGGTGACCCGGGCCTCGAGCGCGTAGCCAGGCCGCTCGGGCCGGCGGTAGCCGCGGTCCATGGCGGCGACATCCAGCGGCACCGTCGTGAGATCCTCGAGGAGCACCGCCCACGGCGGCAGAGCGCTTACGGTGGCGTGGGCCTTGAGATACCCCTTGCAGCTGTCGCACACCTCCACTTTCCGCGTCGCTTCTCCCTCTTCCGGCGCGAGATATCCCAGTTGCTCGTGCGACTTCTCGTCACAGAACGGGCACCGCAACCATTCCAGCTCCCACCCCGCGCCGCAGCGGCCGCACCGCAACCAGCGCTTGCGCTCCAGCCCCCGGAACTCCGCCAGCGCGGGCCACGCCCCGCACACCGGGCAGTACCCTTCCCACCAGGACGGCGGCGCTTCCCAGCCCGTCGCCCGCGCGCAGGCTTGGAGCAACGGCAGCGCGGCCATCTGCGCCACGACCCGCAGCGCGTGCGGGTCACCGCCACCGCCGCCGCCGGCGGCGAGGGCATCGATGCGGGCATCGTCCTGACAGATCGCGGCTTCGAGGAGCCCGGCGACGTTAAGCCCCCGCGGCAGCGAGGCGCCGTCGGCGCGCGCGGCGGCGCGCGTGAGCAACCGCTGCACGTAGCGACGGGCGGTGCGACGGTCCACGGTGAGGTGAGCGCGAAACAGCAACGGCGTCTTGACCGGCCGTTCCGGCGGAGGCGTCGGCGCCGCGTCCTGCCACCCGGCCCCGTCCCGGCTTTCGCTCAGGGCCAGCTCGACGAGGTCGAGCCACGCCTCGGACTCGGCGCTCTGACGCCGGACCAGGGCCAGCCGTTTCTGGAGCTCTGCGTTCGCTAGGTGCCGGACGTCGCGACGCCAGAGCATTTCACCTTTATGGTTCTACAGGGCGTCCGGTAGTAGATCTTCGCCCCGCCGTGCACTTCGACCACGGCCGCGTGGTTGCCTGGATCAGCTCCGGGCCCCCCGCCCCGGCTGCGCCTCGCCTCCGGACTCGCGCACGCCGCGATTGCCACCACCCACACCAGCGCCACCCACGCGCGCACCATCATCGGACGAGCCCAGCGACGCCGCGGCGCAGCTCGATGCCCTCCGACGCCAGCAGCATCACGACCCGCAGCAGGAACCCGCCGATGAGAACCGCCACGGCGGGGTTCAGCCCGGCGCTGCCGGTCGCCGGCCTGGCGTGCCGGACCAGGGGCCACACGATGCCAAATCCGACGACACCGACGAGCAGCAACGCGCCCCACACGCTCACCCACACGCGGGCGAGCGTGCCCAGGGAGGCCACGAACACGATCAGCAGCAGCAGCTCGACCACGAGCACGCGCGCGTCGAACGTCGACAGCCACCGCAGCGAGCTCTCGGCGGCGCCGCGTTTGGGCCCGAGCAGGCCGAGCCACGCCGCGGCCGTCGAGGCGCCGGAGGCCAGGAACAGCGCCCCGAGCCAGGGGCTGTCCGCCCAGATGGGCCGGTTCGTGACCGAGAGCAGCACGCCTGTGTACCCCGCGACGAAGAAGCCGAGCAGCCCGCCGACGGCCGCGACGAGCTTGGCGAGGGCCGTGCCCTCGCGCAGCAGCCGCGCCGAGAGGATGGCGCACCCCCCGAACAGCAGCAGCGCCCACGCGCCGAAGGAGATCGGCGACCACGCCTTGAACATGACGTGCGGCAGGTTCGCCGATTGGAACAACATGTGCCAGAAACGCAGCGGCCGGCCGAGATCCAGCGTGAGCAGCAGGCCGCTCACGACCGCGCCCCAGAGGCCGACGCGATACGCAGTGCGAATCACCGGCCGGTCATCGGGGCGGCCGAACCACTCCAGCACCGCGCCCAGGAAGTAAGCGCCGCCCGCCAGGCCGCCCACGAAGAAATAGAGAATGATGAGCCATCTCCAATGGGGCGCGGCCGTGAAGAACGTATCGGACATGAGCCGTGACTCCCTGGTTAGTTCTGGCCGGGGGCGGCGGGTGGGGAGCCGCCTTCGATCGTGTCCATCCGCCGCTTGCGCAGGCCCACGAGCGCGAGCAGGCCGAGGACCGCGGCGCTGGCGGTCGAGAACGTGCCGCTGCGCTTCAGGTTGCGGCTCGGGAGCTGCGGGTGCGCGGGCAGGCCGTAGACCTCGGGCTTGTCGACCAGGAGATAGAAAGAGTTCAGGCCGCCCAGCGGCCCGTTGGGGTCGTCACCATAGAGCCAGGCGTCGACGCCCTGCGTCTTGAGCTGCTGGACGCGCTTCTGGGCCCGTCCGCGCAGCTCGACGACGGTGCCGAACTGGATCGAGTCGGTCGGGCACGCCTTGGCGCACGCCGGCTCGAGCCCCACCCCCATGCGGTCATAGCAGAGCGTGCATTTCTGCGCCGTGCCCGCCACGGGGTTCATGTCGATGACGCCGAACGGGCAGGCGGCGATGCAGGCCCGGCAGCCGTTGCAGACGTCCGACTGGATGACGACCGTGTCAAACTCGGTGCGGATGATGGCGCCGGTCGGGCACACCTCGAGACACCCCGCCTGGACGCAGTGCTTGCAAACGTCGCTCATCATCAGCCAGCGGCCGTCGTAGGGCCCCTTGAACTGCTCGATGAACTTCACGTGGCGCCAGTGGGTGCCGTCGAGCCGCCGCGTGTTGTCGTAGCTGTCCCCGCTCATCTCTGTCACCCCGCCGTTCTCGGCGGGGAGCTGGTTCCAGTTCTTGCACGCGACCTCGCACGCCTTGCAGCCGATGCAGATCGTGGTGTCGGTGAAGAATCCCATGGGTTCGGGCATGGTCACGCCCTTTCCACGTTGCACACGAACGCCTTCCCCTCGTGGATCGACACGTTGGGGTCCCCGACCCACGCCGTGAGGTCGTTGACGACCTCCCCGACCGCGAGCCCCGCCCAGCCCCAGTGCCAGGGCATGCCGACGTGATGGATCCGCTTCCCGGCCACGGTCATCACGCCGATGCGGTCGGTCACCAGCGCCTTGGCGCGGATGCGGCTGCGCGGCGTGCTGATGTGCACCCAGTCGAGGTTACGGATGCCCTTTTCCTCGGCGAGCGCCTTGCCGATCTCGATGAACAGCTCCGGCTGCAGCTCGGCGAGCCAGGGGAGCCAGCGACTCATCGCGCCCGCCAGGTAGTGCTCGGTGAGGCGGTAGGTAGTGATGACGTACGGAAACTTCGGGTCGCCGACGGTGGCGAGCGGATTCCACGCCTTCCCCGGTGACCACACCTTGTGCACCGGGCTGGTCTGCTGCTTGTACAGCACGTTGTGCACCGGCGACTCGTGCGGCTCGTAGTGCGTCGGCAGCGGTCCGTCGAGCAGGCCCGCCGGCACGAACAGCCATCCCCTGCCGTCGCCGCGCATGATGAACGCATCGGTGCCGGACAGGGCGTCGAGGCCGATGCCGTCCGGCTTCGGCGTCGCGCTCGGGGCCTTCGTCGCCCCGAAGTCGGGCACGTCGTAGCCGACCCATTTGCCGTGCGGCGGGGCGATCCCGGTCTTGGGGTCCGGTGGATTGACGAACGTGGCATCCCACCACACCCACCGTTTGCGCTCGCTCCACGGATTGCCCTTCAGGTCGGCGGAGGCGCGGTTGTACATGACGCGGCGGTTGGCCGGCCACGCCCAGCCCCATTTGAGGTGCGCCCCCGGCACGCCGGGCGGGTCGGGCTCGCGCCGCGCCGTGAGGTTCTGGTCCCAGGCCGGATAGCAGCCGCAATAGATCCACGACGCGCACGTCGTCGAGCCGTCGTCCTTGAGCTCGCCGAACCCCTTCAAGTGTTGCGCGGGATTCCCGGTCATGTAGCCGTTGATCTCGCGCAGCACCTTGCGCGCGCTGATCTCGCCCGGGTACAGCGGCGCTTCGCCGGGATCCGGATCGAAATCCCAGGTGACGTTCTTCCACCCCTGGTCGCGCGGCAGCGTGGACCCGGCGTACGCCCTTTTCAGTCGCTTCGCCAGGTTGTGGTAGAACCAGCTGTCGGTGCGGCAGTCGCCCGGCGCCTTGGCGGCGAAGCTGTGCCACTGCAACATGCGCTGCGTGTTGGTGAAGCTGCCGTCGTACTCGGCGATCTGGGTGGAGGGGAAGAAGAAGATCTCCGTCTTGATGTCCTCGATCTTTACTTCGCCGTTCTTCACCTCCGGCGCGAGGTACCAGTGGGTGGCCGTCTCGGTGAGCCAGTTGTCTTTCACGACCAGCCAGTCGAGCTGACGCAGCGCCCGGCGGGTCGCGGTGCCGTTGAGCGACGTCGCGGGATTCTGCCCCACGACCACCGTGCCCTTAATCTTGCCCTCGGCCATCGCCGCGAAGCAGGCAATGTGGGAGTGGTCGCCCAGGATCTTCGGGTGCCAGTCGTAGCCGAAGTCGTTCGCGGCCGTCGCGGCGTCGCCGTACATGGATTTGAGGTACGACACGAGGAACTTGGGCAGGTTGCCGTAATAGCTGGTCGGC
>QHVC01000217.1 GCA_003222205.1 Gemmatimonadota bacterium
CTTCCCCGAAATGATGGACGGCCGCGTGAAGACGCTGCATCCCAAGGTGCACGGCGGGCTGCTGGCGCGCCGCGGCCACGCGGGCGACGAGCGCGCCCTCAAGGAGCACGGCATCACGCCCATCGACCTCGTCGCCGTCAACCTCTATCCGTTTCGCGAGACGGTGGCCAAGCCGGAGACGACCTTCGAGCAGGCGATCGAGCACATCGACATCGGCGGCCCCTCGATGCTGCGCTCGGCGGCGAAAAACCACGAGAGGGTGGTGGTGGTGGTCGACCCGGACGACTATCCAAAAATCATTGCCGCTTTGCGGGCGGGTTCACTAACCCCGGGCGCAAGCCCGGGGTTGCGTAGAGATCTCGCCGCCAAAGTGTTCGCGCACACCGCGGCGTACGACGCAACGATCGTCAACTACCTGACCCGCACCGGCGAGGAGCTGCCCGCCGCATTGACGCTGATCCTCGAGCGGCGCCAGGCGCTGCGTTACGGCGAGAACCCGCACCAGCGCGCCGCCCTGTACGCGACCGACGAGGCGCGCGGCATCCGCGAGCTGGTGCAGCACCACGGCAAGGAACTGTCGTTCAACAACCTCCTCGACGTGGACGCCGCGGTCTCGGCGCTCGCGCCCTGGGCGGACCGCCCCGCTTGCGTCATCATCAAGCACACGACGCCGTGCGGCATCGCCGTGGGCGCCACCCCCGCCGAGGCCTACACGCGCGCCCTCGACACCGACCGCACGTCGGCGTTCGGGTCGGTAGTGGCGTTCAACACGGTGGCGGACCGGGCGGCCGCCGAGGCGATGCGCGAGCTGTTCGTCGAGGTGGTCGTCGCACCACGCTATCACGACGACGCGCTCGCGGTCTATCGCGAGAAGAGGAATCTGCGGGTGGTCGAGCTCCCCCGCCCCGCGGCGGAGCCCGCCTGGGACTTCAAGCGCATCCGCGGCGGCTTCCTCGTGCAGGACCGCTTTCACCCCGGCGGCGAGGCCGCAGAGACGGCGTGGAAGGTCGTGACCAAACGGGAGCCGTCCGGGGTAGAATGGCGCGATCTGCGGTTCGCCTGGGCGGCCGTGGCGGCGGTCAAGTCGAACGCGATCCTCCTGGCCAAGGGCGAGGCGGCGATCGGGATCGGCGCGGGGCAGATGTCGCGGGTGGACGCGTCGTTCCTCGCCGTCCACAAGGCGCGCCAGCAGGGCTTCGATCCCGCGGGTGCGGTCCTGGCGAGCGACGCGTTCTTTCCGTTCCGCGACGGGGTGGACGAAGCGGCGCAGGCGGGCGTCACGGCGATCATCCAGCCGGGCGGCTCGGTGCGCGACGCCGAGGTGATCGCCGCGGCGGACGAGCGCGGGCTGGCGATGGTGTTCACGGGCATGCGGCAGTTCCGACACTAGACGAGCGACCATGACCGATCTCGCAGTGGCGTCCCCGAAGCGCTCCGCGCCGAAGCCGGCGCTCCCTGTCGACGTGGCGGCGCCGGAGCGGCCGCCGTACCTGATGGCGGCGTTCGTCGCCCTGGGCACGCTGCTGCTGTACGTCGCGACGCTCGCGCCCACGACCCAGTTCTGGGACACCTCCGAGTACATCGCCGCCGCGAAAGTGCTCGGCATCCCGCACCCGCCCGGGAACCCGCTGTTCACGCTGCTCGCGCACACGTTCGGGATGATCCCCTGGTCGGCGAGCTACGCGGTGCGCATCAACCTGTTCGCCGCGGTGACGAGCGCCGTGGCCGCCGGGTGCTGGTTCCTGATCGGCGAGCGGTTCCTGCGCGACATCGTGCCCGCGACGTGGCCGCGGCGCCTCGCCGCGCTCGCCGGCGCGATGTGCGCCGCGACGGCGTTCACGGTGTGGAATCAGTCGGTCGTGAACGAG
>QHVC01000064.1 GCA_003222205.1 Gemmatimonadota bacterium
TGGATGAACTACTGGGAGTTCAACAACGGCACGGGCGTGCAGCTCATGTCGGTCGTCTCGGGGGCGAGCATCAACGGGCCCGGCGGGCGCAACGCGCTGAAGGTGCTGCAGCGCGGGCCGACCTACGCGGCCAACGTGCAGCAGGACAACGTGCTGCCGCCCTCGACGGACTTCTACGTGCGCTTCTACATGCGCAACGACGACATCTCGCCCAACGGCGATCACATCGTCACGGTGGACACCTGGGGCTACTCGAACCTCACCTTCATGCGCAAGACGAGTAGCAGCACCGCGTGGCAGTTTGTGATCAGCATGTACGGCTGCGGCTTCACCTACCCGATCGGGCACTGGGGGCCGACGAACGCGACGTTGAACCACGGGGTGTGGTATCGCTTCGAGTACTACGTGCACTTTGTGGATGCCACGCACATCCAGGTGCATCCGCGGGTGTACGACGCGAGTGGGACGCAGATCTTCGGGGACGCCGAGTTCCGCCAGGAGGACTACGGGGCGTCGGGGAGCCTGAGCTTTGGCGGGCGCGACAACTGGACGCTGGCGTCGTTTTACGCCGCCGGGTACAGCTTCTGCGTGGATCCGACGATGCTGACGCACTTCGGGATGGGCAACAACGGGCAAGCGGGCGCGGCCGACACCGGGCTCGCCTGGTACTTCGCCGGCGTGCAGATCCGTACCGACCGCTGGCCCGGTCCGTAGGCGAGGAGCGGACGATGCCGTTTACGTTCAAGCTTTCGGTGCGCTTGGCGCGCATGAAAGCATTGCTGGTCCTGGCGGCCGCCGCGGCCTTGTCCGCGTGCGGCCTCCAGGACAGGCGAGTCACCGGTCCCCCCCCGCCGGATACCGCGGTGGTGCAGGTCATTACTTCTCCCGATACGGTCACCCTCGACCCCTTCCAGACACGCCCATTTGCGGCGTATGGTCGCACGCGTGTGGGCGACAGCGTTGCCGTCACGGTGCGCTGGAGCGCCTCGGGGGGCACGATCACGAGCGGCGGCCTCTACACCGCTGACACGACACCCGGCGTCTTTCAGGTCAGCGCCACCGTGAGCGGCGCTGCGCTTTCGGGGAGCTCGCAGGTGAGAGCCCGCGGTTCCCTCACGCAGGTCATTCTGACGCCGCCCTCGGTGTCCGTGGTCGTCGGAGGCACGCTGCAGTTTGCGGCCTACGGGAAGAGAAGGAACGGTGACAGCGTGGCCGTGGGGGTCGCGTGGTCCGCCACCGGCGGCGGCGTTACCGCCTCCGGATTGTACTCGGCGGGAGCGAGCGCGGGCACCTACCGCGTGATCGCGACCCAAAGCGGCGGAACGCTGGCGGATACCGCCGCCGTGACCATCACTACGGTACCGGTGGCTTCGGTGACGGTAAGCCCGGCGTCGGCGAGCGTGCCGGTGGGACAGACGGTGCAGCTCACGGCGACGCCCAAGGATGCGAGCGGCACTCCACTCGCGGGACGGGTCGTGACTTGGGCGAGCAGCAACATGGCCGTCGCGACCGTGAACGGGAGTGGTCTGGTGACGGGCGTGGTGGCGGGGTCGGCGACGATCACGGCGACGAGCGAAGGGCAGAGCGGCCCGGCGGCGATCACCGTGACCGGGACCGTGACCAACCCGGGTATGGTGGCCGATCTCGCGGTTACCAGCGTGACGGACAGCTCAGTGACGCTCGCCTTCACCGAGGTGAACGATGGAACCGGCCGGCCGGCGAGCTATGACATCCGCTGGGCCGCGGGCGCGCTGACCTGGGCGTCGGCCACGGACGTGGCGCGCGGCAGCTGTGCCACGCCGGTGAGCGGCAGCGCCATCGGGGCGCGGCGCACCTGCACGGTGTTGGGTCTGGCCGCGAGGACCGCTTACCAGTTCCAGGTCGTGGCGTTCCGAGGGACGCTGAATGTGAATGCGGTGTTCGGCGGACTCTCCAACCTGGCGAGCGGGACAACCACGGCGAGTACCGCCCCCGTGGCGACGGTGACGGTCAGTCCGACCAGCGCCAACGTGGTGGTGGGGACGGTGCAGCAGTTCACAGCCACCCTCATGGACGCGGCCGGCAACGTGCTCACGGGTCGCACCGTCACGTGGGCGAGCAGTGCGCTCGGCGTAGCGACGGTGAACGGCAGTGGGCTCGTCACGGGCCTCGTCGTCGGGACCGCGACAATCACCGCCACGAGCGAAGGCAAGAACGGCAGCGCCGCCGTCACGGTGTCGTCAGGTGGAGGGGGAGTCGTTCTCTTCCAGGAGACGTTCGAGGACAAAGCATTCGCGGCGCGGGGCTGGTACGACAACACCGGCGTGGTCACGACGACCGCGCAGCATATTCCCGGCAGCACGCAGGCGGCCGAAATGCACTTCACCCTGGGGTCGACCACTCCTGTCGCCGGGGGCGCAGCGCGGCACCTGTTTGCCGCGACGCCCACCCTGTACGTCAGCTACTGGGTGAAGTACAGCAGCAACTGGGTCGGTTCGGGCCACCCCTACCACCCCCACGAATTCCTGATCATGAGCGATCAGGACGGCGACTGGGATGGGCCGTCGAACGGCTGGCTCGTCGCCTATATCGAGCACAACTACCAGAACGGCGGCATCCCACGCCTCGCCCTCCAGGACAACAAGGCGATCAATACCAGCTTCGGGACGCCCCCGGTCAACCTCGTGGGCGTCACGGAGAGCCGCTCCGTCGACGGCTGCAACGGCGTCGTGGAAGCGAACGTGGTAACGACGTGTTTCAACATGCCGCCCTGGTACAACGACAAGGAGGTATCGGCGCCCCAGGTGTGGTTCCAACCGACGCCGGGGCCGGGCTACAAGGCCGACTGGAACCATGTGGAGGTCTACTTCCAGCTGAACTCGGTCGTCGGCGGCATCGGCATCGCCGACGGCGTGATGCAGTACTGGTTCAACGGCACGCTGGTGCTCGACCGGCACGACATCCTGTTTCGGACCGGGGCGCGCCCCACCATCCAGTTCCACCAGTTCATGATCGCTCCCTATATCGGGGACGGTTCACCTGTCGATCAGTACATGTGGATCGATGATCTCACCGTAGCGACCGGGAGACCGTCTACGCCGTAGTACAGCGCCAGACATCGAAGTCGTAGTGCCCTCAGCCGCTGACCTCAGCGGGGAGACGCAGGTTTGCCCTTTTTCGAAGAAGGATCGAGCGATGACGTTCAAACACAAGCTCTCGAAGCGCCTGGCCATGCTCCATGAAATGGCCGTGGCATTCCTGGTCGCTCTGGCCGTCGCATGCGCGCCGGGCGATCGAGCCCTCTCACCCCCACAAGCGGATCTCGCACCCCCTCCGATCGGGATGACGCTCTTTCAAGAGACGTTCGACGACAGCGCGTTCGCGGCGCGCGGCTGGTACGACAACACCAGCATGGTCACGACGACCACCCAGCACATTCCCGGCAGCACCGCCGCCCTGGAGGCGCACTTCCTGGCCGGGGCGACGACCCCGACGTGGGGCGGCTCTGCGCGGCATCTGTTTGCGGCGACGCCCACCCTGTACGTCAGCTACTGGGTGAAGTACAGCAGCAACTGGGTCGGTTCGGGCCACCCCTACCACCCCCACGAATTCCTGATCATGAGCGATCAGGACGGCGACTGGGATGGGCCGTCCAGCAACTGGCTGACTGCCTATATCGAGGACAACTACCAGAACGGCGGCATCCCGCGCCTCGCCCTCCAGGACAACAAGGCGATCAACACGAGCCTCGGGCTGCCCCCCGTCAATCTGGTGAGCGTCACCGAGAGCCGCTCCACCGCCGGCTGCAACGGCGTCGTGGAAGCGAACGTGGTGACGACGTGTTTCAACTCGCCGCCTTGGTATAACGACAAGGAGGTGTCGGCGTCGCAGGCGTGGTTCCAACCCACTCCCGGCCCGGGCTACAAGGGCGACTGGAACCACGTGGAGGTCTACTTCCAGCTCAACTCGGTCGTCGGCGGCATCGGTGTCGGCGACGGCGTAATGCAGTACTGGTTCAACGGCACGCTCGTGCTCGACCGGCACGACATCCTGTATCGGACCGGCGCGCGCCCCAACATTCAATTCCACCAGTTCTTGATCGCCCCCTATATCGGGGACGGTTCCCCAGTCGATCAGTACATGTGGATCGATGACCTCACGCTCGCGAACGGGCGGCCCTCCGTCGCCGTCGCTTCCGTCACGGTCAGCCCTCCTTCTGCGAGCGTGACCGTGGGCGGGACGTCCCAGTTCACCGCGACGCTCAAGGACTTGTCCGGGAGTGTCCTGACCGGGCTCCCGATCGCGTGGACGTCGAGCAACCTGGCGGTGGCAACGGTGAACGGGAGTGGGCTCGCGACGGCCATTGCAGCCGGATCGAGCACGATCAGCGCGACGAGCGGCGGAGTCACGGACACCGGGACCCTCACCGTGACGGCGCCCGCCCCCGTGAACCCCGGAACGGTCACTGATCTCGCGGTCTCGGATGTAACGGACAGCTCGGTGACCCTGACGTTCACAGAGGTGAACGACGGCGCTGGCGGGCCAGCGAGCTATGACATCCGTTGGGCGGCTGGCGCGCTCTCCTGGGGCTCGGCGACCGATGTTTCCCGGGGTAGCTGCGGGGTTCCCCTGTCCGGCACAGCCATCGGTGGGAAGCGGAGCTGCACAGTGGTCGGCCTCGCCCCGGTGACGAGCTACCGGTTTCAGACGGTGGCGTTTCGGGGCACGCTGAACGTCAACGCGGTGTTCGGCGCACTCTCCGATGTGGCGAGCGGGACCACCGCCGCCGCGGGCCCGGCGCCGGTCGCCTCGGTCACGGTCGCTCCCGCTAGCGACAGCCTCACCGTGGGAGCTACGCCGCAGCTCACGGCCACGCTCAAGGACGCCCGTGGCGATACGCTCACCGGCCGCTCCGTCACATGGGCGAGCGATGCGCCTGCGGTGGCGACCGTGCGCGCCAGCGGCGTGGTTACGGCCGTGGCTGCCGGTTCCGCGACGATCACCGCGACAAGCGAGGGCCAGAGTGGCACGGCGGCCATCACCGTGAGACAGGTTCCGGTGGCGTCGGTGACGGTCAGTCCGGCGAACGCGAGTCTCCACGTGGGGGCCACGCAGCAGCTTGCGGCGACCCTCAAAGATACGAGCGACAGCGTCGTCACCGGACGCACTGTCACGTGGGCGTCGAGCAATAGCGCCGTGGCGACGGTAAGCCCCAGCGGGCTCGTGACGGCGGTGGGGGCCGGCTTAGCCTCGATCACGGCCACGAGTGAAGAGGTGCAGGGCGCCGCATCGGTCGCCGTCACGACGGTGACCAAGCCAGGTACGGTGACCGACCTCGCGGTGGCAGGAGTGACGGACACGTCTGTCACGCTTTCCTTCACGGAGGTGAACGACGGGACCGGGCTGCCGGCGACTTACGACGTGCGGTTCGCCGCGGCGCCGCTGTCCTGGAGCGCGGCGACCGACGTCGCCCAGGGCAGTTGCAAGGTGCCCATGGCCGGCACGGCGATCGGGACCAAGCGGACCTGTACGGTGCTCGGCCTCCTGGTCGGCACGGCCTATCAGTTCCAGTTGGTGGCGTACCGGGGCACGCTTAACATGAACGCGGTGTTCGGCGGGCTGTCGAACGTGGTCGGCGGGACGACCGCCGCCACGCCGGCGCCGGTGGCGTCGGTAACCGTCACGCCGGCGAACGCGAGTCTCGTTGCCGGGGCTACACAGCAGTTCGCCGCAACCCTCAAGGATTCGAGCGGCACGGTCCTTACCGGGCGCACCGTCACGTGGGTGTCGAGCAACATCACGGTGGCGACGGTGAATGCGAGCGGGCTCGCCACCGCAGTCGCAGCCGGCACGGTCACGATCAGCGCGACCAGCGGCGGGGTCAGCGATACTGCGACTCTCGCTGTGTCGGCGCCCGTCATCACGAACCCCGGCGCGGTGACGGACCTGGCCGTGGCGGGTGTGACGGACAGCTCGGTGACGCTGTCGTTCACCGAGGTGACCAATGGCGCGGGCCAGCCGGCGAGCTATGACGTGCGCTGGGCCGCAGGCACGATCGCGTTTGGATCCGCGGCCGATGACACGAAGGGCACCTGCAGCGTGCCCATGGCCGGCAGCGCGATTGGGGCGCGGCGGAGCTGCACGGTGCTCGGCCTGCTGTCCGGGGTGACCTACCAGTTCCAGCTCGTAGCGTTCCGGGGCACGCTGAACGTGAACGCGGTGTTCGGCGCGCTCTCCAACCTGGCGAGCGGGACGACGACGGCGAGCACGGCCCCGGTGGCCTCGGTCACGGTCAGCCCGGCGAGCGCCAACGTCGTCGTGGGGGCGGTCGAGCAGCTCACGGCCACCCTCAAGGACGCGGCGGGCAACGTGCTGACGGGGCGGACCGTCACCTGGGCGAGCAGTGCGCTCAGCGTGGCGACGGTGAGCGGCAGCGGGCTCGTCACCGGCCTGGTGGTCGGGACGGCCGTGATCACCGCTACGAGCGAGGGCCGGAGCGGCACCGCCACCATCACCGTGATCGCGACGCCCCCTGGCGGCGTGATCTTCCAGAGCGACTGGAGCACCGCCACCGGGACGGCCTTTACCACGGTGACGGACGGGGGCCGGTGGATGAACTACTGGGAGTTCAACAACGGCACGGGCGTGCAGCTCATGTCGGTCGTCTCGGGGGCGAGCATCAACGGGCCCGGCGGGCGCAA
>QHVC01000129.1 GCA_003222205.1 Gemmatimonadota bacterium
ATCTGCCGGACTGTCGGACAGTCTGGTCGGACTGTCGGACAGTCTGACGGTCTGACTGGTAAGCGAAGACGGCCAACAGGCATAGTCCAACAGTCAGACAGTCCGACCGTCCGACTGTCATGCTGTTTCCGGCGGCTCCAGCACCGTCAGCACAGGCGGGCCCTGCGGCTTGGCGTCGCTCCAGGCGCGCCAGATGTCCGGCAGCGCGGCGAGCACGTCCGCGGGGCGGAGGCTCCGCGCGGTCCACTGCCGCGCCCCGTGCTCGGCGGCGCGGCCCAGCGCATGGGCGCCGAGGGCCGCCGCTTCGACGGGCGCGGTGCCGCGCGCGAGAAATGCGCCGATCAGCCCCGAGAGCAGGTCGCCGCTGCCGCCGGTCGCCAGGCCGGGGTTGCCGCTGGCGATCGTATGCAAGGGCCCGCGCACGTCGGCGATCACGGTGGGCACGCCCTTGAGCAGGATCGTCGCTTTCAGTTTCTGCGCGGCCTTGGTCGCGGCGCCCCAGCGGTCGTTGGCGGCGGCGTCGGCGAGCGCATCGCCGGCGAGCGCGCGGAACTCGCCCAGGTGCGGCGTGCACACGATTGGTCGCTCGGCAGGCCCCTTGAACAGCATCAGTGCGTCGGCGTCGAGGACGGTGGGGACGGCCTTGCGCTGCAGCACCGCGGCGAGGAATTCCCCGCGCGGCGGCTCGCGGCCCAGCCCCGGGCCCACGACGAGCGCGTCGGCCCACTCCACGGCCTCGACCGCGGCGGGCTCCGGCTCGCCGCCGAGCGACGACTCGACGGTGAGGAGATCGGGGAGCGCGGCGCGCGCGGCGACGACCGCCTCCTTGCTGCCGACGAGCTTCACGAGCCCGGCGCCCGCCGCGAGCGCGGCCCGGGCGGCGTGCAGCGCGGCGCCGGTCATGCCGGGCGCGCCGCCGACCACGGTGACGCGACCGCGATCGCCTTTGTGCATCGTGGCATGCAGTCGCGGCAACCGCGCGCCCGCCCAGGCGTCGGTCACGAGTATCGGCCACGACGGGTCGGGCGGCGGCAGCCCGATGTCCACGACGACGAGCTTGCCGCACCACTCGCGGGCGATGAGGTGGCCGCGGCGTGGGCCGCCGAAGGTGATCGTCACCTGGGCGCGCACCGGGCCGTGGGCTTCGCCGCTCGAGAGATCGAGCCCGGTGGGGCCGTCGACGGCGAGCACCGGGGCGGCGTACGCGACGAGGCGCTGCGCCATCGCGAGGACGTCGCCGCGCGCGGGGCCGGCGGCCCCGGTGCCGAGCAGCGCGTCTACCACCATCGCGGCCGCCGGCCACGGCTCGTCACGCCCCAGCTCGCGCACGCCGTCGACCCGCGCCAGGGCGCGGTTGTCGATGGCGTCGTCGGTCTTGGGATCGAGGGCGCTGACCCACACGGGGACGCCGGCAGTGTGCAGGGCGCGGGCCAGGACCCAGCCGTCGCCGCCGTTGTTCCCTGCCCCCGCGACGACGAGCGCGCCGCGCGTCACCACCTCTGGGAATTCCTTGACGAGCACGCCGGCGCAGGCGCGGCCCGCCGCTTCCATGAGCACGCGGCTCGGTACGCGGTACTGCGTGCGCGCCGCCGTGTCCCAGCCCGCGGCCTCGGTCGCGGAAAGCACGGGGAGCGGGTTCACGGAATCACCACGCCGCCGTATCCCACCACGGCACTCTCGTCGCCGGTGACCCACCCCGAATGCCGGTAGTCCACCACTTCGGCGCGCGTGGCGCCGAGCGCGCGAGCGGCGGCGAGCACGGTGGCCGTCGGCGCGCGGCCGCACATGGAGATGCGCTCGCGGCGGCAGCGCGCCAGCAGCTCGGCGCCGTCCAGCGCCTGCACGGCGGCGAGCGCCTGCGCGTCCTTGAGCTCGCCGACCGCGGCGGCCTCATAGTGGTTCAGGTCGCTGGACGCGAGCAGCAGCACCGGCTCGGGCGCGCCTTGGACCAGCGCGGCGAGCGCCTCGCCCAGCTCGCTGCTCGGCGGCCAGGCGTCCCACGCGAGGACCAGCGGCACGATCGCCACGTCGGGGCGCACGGTTTGCAGGAAGGGGATGAGGACCTCGACAGCGTGCTCGGCGCGGTGCGCTTCGTGATCGACCGCGACGAGCGGGCAGGCGGCGAGCAGCGCCGCGGCGAAGGTGGTGTCGATGGGGACCTCGCCGAGCGGGGAGGCGAACGCGCCTGCTTCCCACAGCGACGCGCCACCGGGCGCGCGACTGACCCCGGTGTGGTTGGGCGCGAGGATCACGACGAGACGGGGGACGCGCAGGCGCGCGAACACGTGCGCGGCGGTGAGACCGGAGTAGAGGTAGCCGGCGTGCGGGGCGATGGCGGCGCGGGCGGCGGCGGGGTGGGCGCCGGGCTCGACGGTGCGCAGCAGCTCGCGGACGGCGCGCTCCAGCTCGCCCTTGGTCCCGGGGTAGAACCGCCCACTCACGGCGGGCGCCCGCACGGCGCCCACGGTTACTTCGAGCTCTGGCCGATGACGCGACCGAACGAGATCTCGCCGTTGTCGATCCGGAGGTTGAAACCGCACTCCGGGTTGGAGCACACCCACGCTTTGTAGGTGATCGGCGCGCCGTCGCGGCCGTAGTCGGACAACGGGATCAACTGCCCCGCCCGGCACTTCAAACAGGCGGGCCACTCCTGGGCGTCCATGCGGCACCTCCCTTCCTGCCCCCGCCCCGGGCGCTCCGGCTCAGGAGCGCCCCACGCCGGGCCAGCGGTACCCCGACCCGAACGCTTCCGCGAAATCGTACACCTGATCGAAGTCCTCGATCCGGTCGCTGTCCTGCCGGGCGAGGAGGCCGACGTCGATGAGCATGAAGACGATGCGGCCGAAGTCCTGCGTCGCGGCGACACCCCAGTGGGCGAGCACGGTCGGCGCGAGCAGGCCGAACTGCTCGAGCGCGAAATCGCGGCACGCCCAGGCGAGCTCGCCGCCGGAGAGATGGCGGCGGGCGGGGAGCCGGCCCTGCGCGTATTCCAGCGCCGCGAGCACGAAGAGATAGGCGCGCTCGTGATAGCGGCCGTCGCGCTTCTCCAGCTCGCGGAAGGCGGCTTCGAGCGTGGCGAAGTCGCTCACGGATGCGCCTCGGGGTGCCGGCTCTCACCCGAGACACGCGCGCGCGCGCCGCTGATGCGCGGCGTCGGGTCGAGCAGCGCGAGGGCCAGCACTTCGTCGATCGTTTCGACCGGCGTGATCTCGAGCAGCTGCTTCACTTCGTCCGGCACCTCCACCAGGTCGCTCTTGTTGCGCGCGGGGACGAGCACCCGCTTCACGCCCGCGCGCGCCGCGGCGGTGAGCTTCTCCTTCAAGCCGCCGATCGGCAGCACGCGGCCGCGCAGGGTCAGCTCGCCCGTCATCGCCAGGTCGTTGCGCGCCGGGCGGCGGCACAGCAGCGACGCCAGCGCCGTCGCCATCGTGATCCCCGCCGAGGGACCGTCCTTCGGCACCGCGCCCGCCGGGACGTGCAAGTGCACGTCCGTCTCCGTGAACGTCTCCAGCGGAATGCCGAGCCCGGCCGCGCGGGCCCGCAGCAGGCTCCACGCCGCCTGCGCCGATTCCTTCATCACGTCGCCGAGCTGGCCGGTCAGGGTAATCTGGCCCTTGCCCGGCATCTGGATCGCCTCGACGAACATGATGTCGCCGCCCACCGGCGTCCACGCCAGGCCGGTGGCGACGCCTACTTCCGGCGCCCGGCCCGCCACTTCGCTCTGCACATGCGGCTGGCCGGCGTAGCGCTCCAGGGTCTCGGGGGTCACGGCGATCTTCTTCACCTTCCCCTCCACCACTTCGAGCGCCGCTTTGCGGAGCACGCCCTGGATTTCGCGCTCCAGCTGGCGGACGCCCGCCTCGCGCGTGTACTCGGCGATGAGCCGCTCGAGCGCGGGGTCGGTGACGCTCGCCTTCGCGGTCGCGAGCCCGGTCTCGATCAGCTGGCGCGGCAGCAGGTACTTCTTCGCGATGGCGAGTTTTTCGCCGGGCGTGTACCCGGGTAAGGTGAGAACTTCCATCCGGTCGAGCAAGGGGTCGGGGATCGGCGCGAGACTGTTCGCCGTCGCGATGAACATCACGCCCGAGAGATCGAACGGCACCTCGAGGTAGTGATCCACGAACGTATGATTCTGCGCGGGATCGAGGACCTCGAGCAGGGCCGCGGTGGGGTCGCCGCGCACGTCGGCGCCCATCTTGTCCACCTCGTCGAGCATCAAGACGGGGTTGCGCGTCTCGCAGCGTTGCAGCGCGTGGAGGATGCGCCCGGGGATCGCGCCGACGTAGGTGCGGCGGTGGCCGCGGACCTCGGCCTCGTCGCGCACGCCGCCGAGCGACACGCGGGTGAACTTGCGCCCCAGCGCCTCGGCGATGCTCTGGCCGAGGGAGGTCTTCCCCACTCCCGGCGGCCCGACGAAGCAGAGGATGCTGCCGCGCGCCGTCGGGTTCAGCGTGCGCACGGCGAGGTACTCGAGGATCCGCTCCTTGACCGTCTTGAGGTCGTAATGGTCGCGGTCGAGAATCTCGCGCGCCGCTTTCAGGTCGAGCCGGTCCTGCGACACCTTCCCCCACGGCAGCCCCGCGATCACGTCGAGGTACGTGCGCGCGACGTGGTACTCGGCGGACTGCGGCGACATCTGCCGCAGGCGCTTGAGCTCGCGGTCGGCGACTTTCTTCGCTTCGGCCGAGAGGCCCGCCGCCTCGAGCCGCTGGCCGAGCTCGGCGAGCTCGTCGTCGGTCGCCTCTTCACCGAGCTCCTGCTTGATCACCTGCAGCTGCTCGCGCAGCACGTACTCGCGCTGGTGCTCGTCGAGCCGCGCCTTGACCTTTTCCTGGATCTGGTGCCCCACCTCGAGCACCTGCAGCTCCTCGGCGAGGAACTCGTTGAGGCGCTCGAGGCGCCGCGAGATGTCCGAGGTGGCGAGCAGCTCCGCCTTGGCGGGCAGGGCGATGTCGAGGTTCGCCGCGACGAAGTCGGCGAGCTTGCCGGCATCGTTGACGCCCTCGAGGACTTCGTGCAGCTCCGTCCCCAGGTACGGCGCGATGTCGATCACGCGCGCGAACTGCGCGTGCACCGAGCGCTTCAGCGCTTCGATCTTGGCCTCGTCGCCCGGCTTCTCGGTGAAGGTCTGGTAGCTGGCGGTCAGCCAGCGCTCGGCCTCGACGATCTCCACGAGCTGCGCCCGCTCGATCCCCTGCAGCATGACGCGCATGGTGCCGTCGCCGAGCTTCAGCATGCGCACGATGGTGCCGAGGGTGCCGACGTCGTAGAGGGCCTCGGCGGGCGACTGCATCATCGGGCCTTCGGGCGGCTCCACGCCGCCGCGCGCCTTCACGACCGCGAGCAGCAGCCGCTTGTTGCCCTGCACCACTTCGTCGAGCAGCTCGACGGCGATGGGATCGGTGATGGCGAGCGGGAGGACGACGTGCGGATAGACGACGAGTTGGCCGAGCGGCAGGACGGGGAGCCGATCCACGTCAGGTCACCTTGACCGACTGCGGGCCCGGGAGGCGCGGCAGCTTGCGCAGGCGCACCTCGAGGAAGCCGTCCTCGTACGTGGCGCGCAGGCTCGTCGGCTCCACCGGCACCGGCACGCGGAAGCGGCGCTCGAAGGGGCCGACCTGCACTTCCATGGAGTGGTAATGGCGCTTGCCCTCCTGGCGGGGGGCGCGCTCGCCGGCGATGGTGAGGAGGCCCTCGGCCAGCTCGACGGAGAAGTCGTCCGGCTGCATCCCCGCGATATCCATGTGGAAGATCAGGTCGTCGGCGGTCTCGTAGACGTCGGTGGGGGGCTTCCACTTCGGGCTCGCCACGAACCCCACGGGGCGGCCGTGGGCGTGCTCGTTGAAGTAGACCTCGAGCTCTTCGGCGATGTGAACGCCGCCGCCGCCGCCGGCACCCCGGCCGGGGCGGCCCGGCGGGACGGGAGGCCCGCCGCCGGGGGGCGCGGTGCTGCTGCTGCTGTCGGACATGGGAACCAAGATAACGCGCGGGGGGTGGGGCCGCAGGGACGCGGGTCACAGATCTTGCTACCAGACGCGCATCCGCAAACACACAGGGGCCGCAAGCTGAATCTTGCGACCCCTGGGAGCGTGGCGGAGCCACGCAGAGCACTCGCAACGCAACCCGAGTATGCACTCTGCGGGAGCGCCGAGTCAAGAGCCAGGGTGCGGGTGGTGGGACTCGAACCCACACGGGCCTAGACCCCGGGCGTTGCGAGTGCCCTGCGTCTGCCAGTTCCGCCACACCCGCACCGCCATCCGACAGCTGGCGACCGCTGGCAGCTCTGACGCAGCTCGACAACGCACGTTGCCCCTGGCCGAGGGTCAAGATGCGGGGGGACTTGGTTCGGGTGACAACCAGTTCAGTGCAGCACGTGGGCGAAACGTTGCGGAGGGGGAGAGGACCGCCCAGAACTCATCCCGCTGTAAT
>QHVC01000134.1 GCA_003222205.1 Gemmatimonadota bacterium
GCTGGAGCGTGTGCACCCGCCCCGCTACCTCGACGCCCTCAAGGCGCTGGGGGCGCGGGGAGGTGGCCCGCTCGATCCCGACACCGTCTTGGGGCCCCGCAGCTGGGAAGCGGCGCTCGCCTCGGCGGGCGTCGCCCTCACGGCCGTGGAGCGCGGCATCGCTCGGGAGGGCGCGACGGCGTTCGGGGCGACGCGGCCCCCCGGCCATCACGCGCTCGCCGACCGCGCCATGGGCTTCTGCTTCCTCAATAACGTGGCCTTGGCGGCCCGCCACGCCCAGCAGCTCGGCAAGCGCCAGGTGATCATCGTGGATTGGGACGTGCATCACGGCAACGGGACGCAGGCGATCTTCGAACGGGATCCGTCGGTGCGCTTCGTCTCGATGCACCAATATCCGTGGTATCCCGGCACGGGCGCGGCGGCGGAGCGCGGGGTCGGCAACGTCTTCAACGTGCCGCGGCCCCCCGGGCTGCCGCGCGCGGTGTACGTCCGCGATCTGCTCGCCGCCGTGACCGCGGCGCTGGACGGCTGGCGCCCCGAACTGGTGCTCGTGTCGGCAGGGTTCGATTCGCTGGCGGGCGATCCGCTCGGCGGGTTCACCCTCGAGCCAGAGGATCTGGCACAGTGCGCGACGGAGCTGCGCCGACGCGCGGCGGCGGCGCCGGTCGTCGCGGTCCTCGAGGGCGGCTACCGGCTCGATCGGCTCGCCGCGGGAGCCGCCGCGCTCGTGCGCGCGCTTGCGTGAGGGTATACTAGAAGGGTGATCCTCCCCTCGTGGCAATGCCGCTGAAGCTGTTCCTCGAAGCTTGCACCCTGACCACCCGGCACCCGTTCGCGATCGCGCGTGGGAGCAGCACGGGCTACCGGCGCTGCTGGGTACGACTGGTGGATGACGACGGCGTCGAGGGCTGGGGCGAAGCCGATCCCTCCAATTACTACGGCGAGAACTACGACACCGTCGTCGCGACGCTGAAGAAGCTGGAGCCCTACCTCCCCGAGGATCCGTTCGACCTCGAGTCAGCCGAAACGCGATTCGCGCAGGTCGTGCCCAAGAACGGCGCCGCGCGCGCGGCGCTCTCCGTCGCCCTCCACGACCTCGTCGGCAAGCGCCTCGGCCAGCCGTTGTGGCGGCTGTGGGGGCTCGATCCGCAGAAGACTCCCGTCTCGTCGTTCACGATCGGCATCGACACGCCCGACAAGATGCGGGAGAAGGTCCACGAGGCCGCGGCGTATCCGATCCTCAAAATCAAGCTCGGGACCGATCGCGATGAAGAGCTGCTGCGGACGATCCGCGACGCGACCGACAAGCCGATCCGCGTGGACGCCAACGCCGGCTGGACGGCGGCCAAGGCCCTCCAGATGCTGCCGTTGCTCAAGGAATTCGGCGTAGAGCTGCTGGAGCAGCCGCTGCCCCCCGCCGACCTCGAGGGGCTGGCCCGCGTGCGCGCCGCGGCCGGCCACCTGCCGGTGGTGGTGGACGAGAGCTGCCTCGTGGCCCGGGACATCCCGCGCCTGGCGGAGGCCGCCGACGGCATCAACATCAAGCTCGCCAAGTGCGGCTCACTGCGCGAAGCGTTGCGCATGATCGCGACCGCACGGGCGCTCGGCATGCTCGTCATGGTCGGGTGCATGATCGAGTCGTCGCTCGGCATCACGCCCGCCGCTCACTTCACGCCGCTCGTGGACGCCGCCGACCTGGACGGCGCCGCCCTGACCGTGGACGACCCGTTCGTCGGCGCGACGATCGAGGGCGGCCGCATCCGCCTACCTACCGGCCCGGGCCTGGGCGTGCGCCGGCGATGAGCGACGCCGGCCGGGATCGGGGACGAATCGCCGAGGTCCTCCTCCCCGTCCCGGTCTCCCGCCCCTACCGCTACTTCGTTCCCGACGCCCTCGCACCCCGCGCCGTCGTGGGCGCGCGCGTCGTCGTGCCCGTGCAGCGCCGCCGCGTCATCGGCGTGGTGCTGGGCGTGGACGACGGAACCCCGGACCGCGCCCTGAAACCGGTGGCCGACGCCCCCGACGCCGAGCCCGCCCTGTCGCCGGCGCTGCTGGAATTGGGCCGCTGGATCAGCCGCTACTACGGCACGCCCCTGGGGCTGGCGATGCGCGCGCTGCTCCCCGGAGCGCTGTGGGGTGTGCGTCGGCCCGCCGGCCCCGCCGAGCGGGTCGAGCGCGTCGTGACGCTCGCCGGCGCGCTGCCGTCGCTGCTGGAGCGGGAACGGGCGTTCCGCCGCGCGCCAAAGCGGCGCGCGGTGTACGAGGCGCTGGAGGCACTCGGGGGATCGGCGCCGCTGCGGCATCTGCGCGAGCGTCTGCAGCTGCCCGTCGCCGCGGTTGACGGGCTCGTCCGCCAGGGGCTGGCGCGCTACGAGCGCGTCGCCCGGCAGCGGGATCCGTTCGCCGACCTGTCGTCTCCGCCGCCGGTCACGCCCACCGACGACCAGCGGCGCATCGTCGCCCAAGTCGCCGCCCTCCCGGCCGACACGCCTGCCCTGATCCACGGCGTCACCGGCTCGGGAAAGACCCTCGTGTATCTCGAGGTCCTGCGCCGCGTCGTGGACGACGGACGGGGCGCGATCCTGCTCGTGCCCGAAATCGCCTTGACCCCGCAGACGGTCGCGCGAGTGCGCGGCGTGTTCGGCGACCAGGTGGCGGTGCTGCACTCCGGACTCTCCGACGGAGAACGCGCCGACGCGTGGCGCGCGCTGCGCAGCGGCGCGCGGCGGGTCGCGGTCGGCGCCCGCTCGGCGATCTTCGCGCCGGTCCCACGCCTCGGCGCCATCGTCGTCGACGAAGAGCATGAGGCGAGCTACAAGCAGGGGACGGCCCCGCGGTATCACGCGCGGGACGCGGCCGCGGTGCGCGCGCGCCTCGAGGGCGCGCGACTGCTGCTGGGCAGCGCCACGCCGTCGCTCGAAGCCCTGCACTGGGGAGAGACGGGGCGGCTCCGCGTCTTCGGTCTGCCCGAGCGCATCGGGGACCGTCCGTTGCCGCCGGTCGACGTCGTGGACCTGCGCGAGGCGCCGCGAGTGCCCGAGGCCGGGGCGGTGCCGTGGACCGAGGGGCTGGACGGCGCGGTGCGCGGCGCGCTGGAGCGCCGCGAGCAGGTGATCCTGCTGCTCAACCGGCGCGGCTTCGCCACCTTCCTCCAGTGCCCGAGCTGCGGCGACGTGCGCGAGTGCCCACGCTGCGCGATCGCGCTCACGGTCCACCGCACGCCGCCGGCGCTGCGCTGCCATTACTGCGGCTACGAGGAGCCGGTCCCGACCACGTGCCGCGCGTGCGGGCACGAAACCGAGCGGATGCGCGGCATCGGCACCCAGCAGCTCGAGCACTTCCTCGAGCTCCGGTTCCCCGCCGCGCGGCTCGCGCGCATGGACCTCGATACGACGAGCAGCAAATGGGCGCATCACCGCATCCTCGAGCGCGTCGGGCGCCGCGAGGTAGACATCCTGCTCGGCACCCAGATGATCGCCAAAGGGCTGGACTTTCCCAACGTCACCGTCGTCGGTGTCGTAGACGCGGACACCGCCCTGCATCTGCCGGACTTCCGCGCCGCCGAGCGGACGTTCCAGCTCCTGGCGCAGGTGGCCGGCCGCGCGGGGCGGGGGCCGCTGGGGGGCCGCGTGGTGGTGCAGACCCGGGCACCTGGGCACCACGCGATCCGCGCCGCGTCTCACCACTCGGTCGGGGAGTTCGCCGCCGCCGAGCTGCCGCTGCGGGCCCCGCCGCACCCGGCCTATCCACCGCACGTCGGGCTGGCGCGGTTCCTGGCCGCGGCACCGCAGGAATCCGCGGCGCAGCGCGCGGCCGAGCGGGTAGCGGCGTGGCTGCGCCGGGCCAGCGCCGAGAAGCTGGCGGGGGCGCTCGCGGTGTTGGGGCCGGCCCCGTGCCCCATCCCGCGGCTGCAGAACCGATGGCGCTGGCACGTCCTGGCGAAAGCGGCTGATCCCAAGACGCTGGGCCGGGTGATGCACGCGTGGCAGACCCTGGGGCGAGGTGTCGCGGAGGTGGTGGTGGACCGCGATCCCGTTTCACTGTTGTGAGGCCGGGCCACTGCCCCCGCGGGGGCGGGCCGCATAGCTTTGTCGCTCTGCGAAGGCAGGGGAGTCTGCGAGCGTGAGCCGACCACGGTTCCAATACCGGCCGCCCAATTTCGACGCGCCTCCGTTATCGCAGGCGCCCGAAGCGCGCTTCGACCCAGCCCCCGCCGACGGCGTCCTCCCCGACGGCTTTTTCTCCACCAGCAACCTGCCGACCTACGTGAAGGTGAGCGGCGCGTGGCGGCGGCCGCGCTTGCCGCGCATGGACTGCGCGATCGTGCAGTACCCCACCGGCGACCTCGTGACGGCGGAGCCGCGCAAAGTGCGCAAGGGCGACAAGATCGCCGTGGCGACCGCCGAGGATGGGAGCGAAGGCGTTTTCGTCCACACCGAGGGCTTCCTCGGCGGGCGGCACAGCGCGAACGAGTTCCGGTTCATGCAGACCGAGGTGTCGCGCGAGCGGCCAGTCGACTACGCGGTGCTCGCCGAGCTGCTCGGGGAAGAGAAGGAGCGCGGCGGACGGATCGTGTGGGTCGTGGGTCCCGCGCTGGTGCACGCGCGAGCGCGTGAAGACATGGTGTGGTTCATCGAGCACGGCTACGTGGGGGCCCTGCTGGGCGGGAACGCCGTCGCGGTCCACGATCTGGAGGCGGCGATCTTCGGCACGACCCTGGGGATGTCGAGCTCGGGCGAGGGCGTCGAAGGCGGTCACGCGCTGCACATGCGGGCGATCAACGCGGTGCGCCGGGCCGGCTCGATCGACGCCGCGGTGCGCGGCGGGCTTGTGAAGGGCGGTATCATGCACGCGCTGGTGCGGCGCGGCATCCGCTACGTACTCGCGGGCTCGATCCGCGACGATGGCCCGCTCCCCGAAGTGCTCACCGACACGCTCGCCGCCCAGGACGCGATGCGGGCGGTCACCGCCGAGGCGACGTTCGCCGTGTTCGTGGCGACAGCGCTGCACGCGATTGCCGTGGGCAACATGCTGCCGGCTTTCGTGGACGCGGCGACGCCCGACGGCGTGCGGCCGCTCACCACCGTGTGCGTGGACCAGACCGAATTCGTCGTCAACAAGCTGCGGGACCGTGGCACGCACCAGGCGTACGGGGTGGTTACCAACGCGCAGGACTTCATGCACGTGTTGCGGTTCTACGTGGAGCGATGGGAGCAGGCCCGGACCCCCGCCACCCTGGCGCGCTGACGCCCGGGCAGGGCAGCGGGCCCGGGTGGGCCAAGCTCGCGGCGGCGGTCGCGGCCGAAGTGCCGCCCGCCGAGATCGAGACCATCTACCTCTTCCGTCCCATCAAGCGAGAAGGTCGGGAGTGGGGCACGGCGGTGGTGACGCGCCGTAACCCCGAGGGCCGGGTGCGGGTCTACACGGCGAAGTACATGCTCGTCGTGCGCGGGAAGGAGCGGGGCCAGACGCGCCTCGCCGTGGAGGAGGTGGCGCTCACGCCCGCCGAGGTCGTGGAGCGGGTCATGCAGGCCACCGCCGACCGCACGGGCGACACGGAACCGCCGGTAGCGGTCGGCCCCGGGGTGTGGTATGAAGGTTGACGGAAACCCTCTAACGCGGACGAGGTGACGGGTTGATCGACGCAAAAATGTTCGTGCCGACCAAAGCCTTCCTCACCAAGGGCGTCGGCCGGCATAAAGAGAAGCTCACGAGCTTCGAGATGGCCTTGCGGGACGCCCACCTGGCGACGTTCAACCTGGTGCGGGTGAGTTCGATCTTCCCGCCGCAGTGCGAGCTGGTGGATCGCGAGGAAGGAATGAGCATGCTGCGGCCCGGCCAGGTGCTGTTCACCGTGGTGGCCGAGTCATCGACCAACGAGCCGAGCCGGCTCGTCGCTGCCTCGATCGGTCTCGCCATGCCCGCCGATCCCACCCACCACGGCTACATCTCCGAGCATCACAGCTACGGCCAGAATGAGCTGGTCGCCGGCGAGTACGCCGAAGACCTCGCCGCCTCGATGCTGGGCACGGTGCTGGGCGTCCCGTTCGACCCGGAGAAGGCCTGGGACGAGCGGCGCGAGCAGTGGCTGCTGTCCGGGGAGATCGTCCGCACGCTGAACGTCACGTCCACCGCCGAGTGCGGCGAGGACGGCCGCTGGACGACCGTCGTGGCAGCAGTGGCGTTCTGTGGATGACGTCAGCGACCGGCATCTCCCTCACGGTCGCGTTCGCGGCCGGCGTGCTGAGCTTTCTCTCCCCCTGTGTGTTGCCGCTGATCCCCAGCTACGTCGGTTACCTGACAGGGCTGACCGCCGAGCAGGTGGCCGAGCGACGCGGTCTAGCCCTGCTGCACGCGCTGTGGTTCGTGGCCGGGTTCGCGGCGGTCTTCGTCGCCCTCGGCGCCACGGCCTCGGCGCTCGGGAGCCTGTTCCGCGACTCACGCGTGTGGCTTGGCCGCGCGGGCGGCGTGCTGGTCATCATCCTCGGGCTTGCCTTGCTGGGCGTCCTGCGAGTGCCGTTCCTAATGCGCGAACGCCAGTTCACGCTGGCGCGGAAGCCCGTGGGGTACCTGGGGT
>QHVC01000137.1 GCA_003222205.1 Gemmatimonadota bacterium
ATGCGCTTGGCGAGCTCCCAGAACGCCCGGACGGGCAGCGCACGGTAGACGGTGTCGCGGCGCACCGCGGCGCGCCCCTGAACCCTCAGCATCACGACGAAGCGCGGGCCCCCGCTCCAGCGGAGGTTGTTGTCGTAGCCGAGCACCGCCGCCCGCCCGTAACGGCGTGTCGCGCCCGCCCCCGCCCCCACGACCACCACCTCCCGGCGGCCGATCACGAGCAGGGCAGAATCGCCGGGCTGATCGGGCTGGAAGGCGAGCAGGGCGGTGTCCCCGCGGGCGAGCGCGCCGCGACGCCGCAGCGCCTCGGAGATGGGCTCGGGAAGGGGCGCCGCGGCGACGAGGCGCGGGGCGCGGCCCGACACCGCCCACCCCATCACGACCACGCCCGCCGCGAACGCCACGGCGAGCAGGCACCCGGCCGCGCTCACGCCGAGCAGCGCCTTCAGCGCGACCGTCAGGAAGTGCCGGGGCGTTTTCACCCGGCCGCGCGCCGCCGTGGGCAGGGCGCCGACGAGGGCGTGGCTCAGATCCGCGGCGCTTTGGAAGCGTCTGGCGGGATCCTTTTCCAGCGTCCGCCCGACGATGTCGGCGAGCTCCGGCGGCACGTCGCCGCGGACGCGACGCAAGGCGGGCGGCGGGACGGTGAGCTGTTTGGCGAGAACCGAGGCGGAAGACTCGCCGTCGAACGGCGGCTCGCCGACGAGCATCTGGTACAGGACGACGCCCAGCGAGTAGATGTCGGAGCGGCCGTCCACCGGATCGCCCGCCGCTTGCTCGGGGCTCATGTACTGCGGCGTCCCGATCACCATGCCTTCGGTGGTCAGCGGGCCGCGCCCCGCCTTGGCCGCCTGCGCCGCTTTGGCGATGCCGAAATCGGTGACCAACACGACGCCGGTCTTGTGATCGATGAGGATGTTGTCGGGCTTGATGTCGCGGTGCACGACGCCTTCGCCGTGGGCGTAGGCGAGGGCGTCGGCGACCTGGCGCGCGATGCGCGCCGCGTCGCTCACCGACAGGTGCCGGTTCTGTTCCAGCACCTGGCGCAGCGACGGCCCGTCGACGCAGCGCATGACGATGTAGAGAACGTCCGTGCGCCGACCGACCTTGTAGATCGGGACGATGCTGGGGTGCTCGAGCTGCGCGATGAGCTGCGCTTCGCGCACGAACCGCTCCGCGAGCGAGGGGTCGGGCGAGCGATCGAGGTCCAGGACTTTGATCGCCACGTCGCGGCCCAGGGACGCCTCGCGGCAGCGGAACACGGCGGCGAACCCGCCCTCCCCGAGCAGCGGCCCGACGGTAAATTCGTCTCCGACGGCGCGCTGGAGGCGCTCTTGCAGAACCGCGATGTCCATGGCGGACGGGAAACGTAGGAACGCCCGGCGGGCGGCGCTAGGGATCGTCGCGCTCGGCGTGGTGTGGCTGCTCGCCGTGTGGCCGCCGCCGGTGTGGTGGCGCGCCCACACGCCCCGCTGCACCGCGATGATGCGGTTGCGGTCCGATTGCCAGACGGCCAGCCGATCGACCCGTTACGTCTCCTTGCAGGAGGTCGCGCCGGTCCTGCAGCGCATGGTCGTCATCGGGGAGGACTCACGGTTTCACACCCACTCCGGCGTCGACGTCGACGAGATCCGCGACGCCGCCGGCGTCGACCCGGGCGCCGGCGTGTGGGCGACGGCGCGCGCGTTGTGGCTCCACCGCGATCGCGTGCGCGGCGCGAGCACCATCACGCAGCAGCTCGCGAAGAACCTGTACCTCTCCCCGTCCCGAAGTGCGTTGCGCAAATTCAAAGAGGCGATGACCGCCCTGCGCCTCGAGCTGGCGCTGCCCAAGGACCGGATTCTGGAGCTGTACCTGAACACCGCGGAGTGGGGGCCGGGAATCTGGGGCGTCGAGGCGGCAAGCCAGAGCTACTTCGGCGTCCCGGCCGCGCGGCTCACCGCGGACCAGGCGGCCGCGCTCGCGGCGACGCTGCCGTTCCCGCGCACCTCGAATCCGGTGTTCCAGCCATCGCGGATGGAGGCGCGCCAGCAGCTCATCCTGGCCCGCTTCTACGGGCGGGACGTCACCATCCCGCCGGTGGAGGAGGACACGTTGACGATCCCGCCGATCACCGTGCCGGAGGTGCCACCGGTGATCGATAGCCTGCTCAAGGACACGATCCTGGACACCTTGCGGGACACCACCCGCGACACGACGCGGATGCGGAGGGACTCGCTGCGGGATTCGACGAAGAAAGACTCGACGAAACGCGACTCGACTAGTCGACCAATCTGAGCGGCATCACCAGCGCCATATAGCTCGCCGGGTCGTTCCACCCGACCGGCTCCACCGTCGCCGCGCGCTCGGGCGCCTTGAAGCTCAAGCGTACTTCGTCAGTCGGCATGTATTTCAGGATCTCGAGCAGGTACATCGCGTTGAAGCCGATTTCGAGCGGCTCGCCCTCGTAGGTGACGGGCAGCTCGTCTTGCGCCTCCCCCAGGTCGGGGGTCTGCACCGAGAAGCGCACCGTGCCGCCGGTGAAGGCGAGACGGATGCGGTGGGTCTGGTCGCTCGCCACGATGCTCATGCGGCGCAGGGCTGCCGTCATCGCGGCCTTGTCGATCGTCGCGAGCTTGTCGTTCTCGCGCGGGATCACCTGCTCGTAGTTGGGATAGGGTCCCTCGATGAGCCGCGAGAACACCAGGGTGCTGCCGGCCCGAAACCCGATGTGATTGTCGCTCTTGGCGACCTCGAGCTCGGCCTCGGGCGCGTAGAGCCGGCGGATCTGCTCGAGCGCCTTGGGCGGCACGATCAAGTCGGCGGTGGAGCCCCCGCTCGCGGGCACGTCCATCTTGGCCAGCCGGTGGCCGTTGGTCGCCACCATGCGCATGCGGTCGGGGCGCAGCTCCCACAGGACTCCGTTGAGAATCGGCCGGCTTTCCTCGGTGGAGGCGGCGAACGCCACGTGCGTAACCAGTTTGTGGACGACCCCGGCGGACGCCGTCCAGGCCTTGTCGAACTTGACCGCCGGGAAGGACGGGAACTCCTCCCGCGGCAGGCCGAGGAGCTTGAAGCGGGAGCGCCCGCACTCGATCGCCACGCGCTGCTCCCCGGCGGCGGACATGCGGATCGGGGCGGGGGGGAGCTCGCGGACGATGTCGCTGAGCTTCTTCGCCGGGAGAGTCACCGCCCCCTCGGCATCCACGTCGGCGGCGACCGTCGTGCTCACGGCGATGTCGAGGTCGGTCCCTGAGAGGCGAAGCCCCTGCTTCGTGGCTTCAACCAGGACGTTGGCGAGGACGGGGAGCGTGGTCTTCGCCGGCACCGCCGCCGCGACGGCCGTCAGCCCTTCCTGCAGCTGTTCCCGTGTGATCGTGAACTTCATGCCGCCCTTTCCAAGCGCGCGTGCGCCGGAAGTAGTTCTACTTCTATACTAGTAGAAATACATAGTAGTAGTAGTAGGGAACGGCGGCGCTGTGGGAACCGCGACAACTCCCGTATCACCACGGCGTTCACCGTCCCGCGTGGTGTGGGCAGCCTGTGGGTGATGTTGGCAGCCGGACCCGCCGGCGGCTCTTATCCCCACGCCCCACACGTCCCCACACGCTCCGCCCCGAATGTTGCTCAGAGTGCGGACAACTCCTGCCGCGCCATCTCCACCCGCTCCTTGAAGGTGCGGTCCCGCATCATCTGCCGTTCGACCTTGTCCACGCTGTGGATCACGGTGGAGTGATCCCGCCCGCCGAACGCCTGGCCGATCTCGACGAGCTGCATGCTGAGCATGTCGCGCGCCAGGTACATCGCCACCTGCCGGGGCACGGTGAGCGTCTTGGTACGCGCCTTGGAGCGCAGCCCTTCGGGGGTGACGCCCCAGCGCCGGGCGACGACCTCCTGGACGCGGTCGATGCTCGGCATCGGGCGCCCGCCGTAGCTCCCGGCGTCCTCCCCCTGGCGGATCTTGTCGGCCAGCGCTTCGCGGGCGAGCTCGATCGTGATCTCGCGGTTCTTGAGCGAGGCGAACAGCAGCAGCTTGATGATGCAGCCCTCGAGCTCGCGCACGCTGGAGCGGATGTGCTCGGCGATGAAGCGGAGCGCGTCGTCGGGGATGGTGAGCTCGAGGTGGTCCTGCTGGGCCTTCTTGCGCAGGATCGCGATGCGGTGCTCCAGGTCGGGCTGCCCGATGTCGGCGACCATCCCCCACTCGAAGCGGGAGATGAGCCGGTCCTCGAGGCCGGGGATCTCCTTGGGCGGCCGGTCGGAGGTGAGCACCATCTGTTTGCGCGCTTCGAACAGCGCGTTGAAGGTATGGAAGAACTCGTCCTGGGTCATTTCCTTGCCCTCGAGGAAATGCACGTCGTCGACCAGGAGGAGATCCACGTCGCTGCGGTAGCGCCGGCGGAATTCCGGCATCGTCCGCGCCTGAATGCTTTCGATGACCTCGTTGATGAACTGCTCGGCGCCGACGTAGAGGATGCGCGTCTCGGGTCGACGCTCCAGCACGGCGTGCGCGATCGCCTGCATCAGGTGCGTCTTGCCCAGGCCGGTCGCGCCGTAGATGAAGAGCGGGTTGTACGTTTTGCCCGGCGCCTCGACGACGGCGTGGGCCGCGGCCGCGGCGAGCTCGTTCGACTTGCCGACGACGAACGTGTCGAAGCTGTAGCGCTCATTGAGCGGCGTCGTCGCGGTGGTGCGCGCGGTCGCGACGGCGGTGCCGCCGTGGGGGGCGACGAAGAAGTCCATCTGCGGGCGCTGCTGCCGTTCTTCCTGCACGCGGAAGATCACCTGCGTCGGTCGGCCGAACACGCGCTCGGCCGCGCGCGCGAGCACCGCCGCGTGCTTGCTCTCGTTCCACTCGGCAGCGAACTGGTCGGGCGCGCCGAGGACGAGGCGATCCTCGTCGAGCGCGATCGGCACAGCCGGCTCGAGCCAGGTCCGCACTGTCGCGTCGGGAAGTTCGCGCCGTGCCTCTTCGAGGAGGCGCTTCCAGGCTTCTTTCGCTGAATGCTCCATGACGACGAAGAAAAAGGTGGGACGTGAAGCAAGGGCGGCCCGAAAGTACGGGCCCCCTGTGGAAAAGTCAACCTTGACCGCCGTGCGCGCGGCCGAGTAGTTTTCCCGCCCTTCGAGAGGACGCCATGGGTCCGACGTATCGCCCGCGCAATCGGCGGCGCATCAACAAGCAGGGGTTCCGCGCGCGCATGAACGATCGCTGGGGGCGCGCCGTGCTGTCGCGCCGCCGCAAGAAGGGGCGCAAGCGCCTCACCGTACGGCTGCCGTCCAAGCACCACCGGAGCTAGGCACGAGCGAGCGGCTGCCGCGCCGCGCGCGCCTCGGCCGCGGCACGGAGCTCACCGCCTGCTGGGAAGAAGGCCGGAAGCTGCGGACCCCGAGCCTCGACCTGGCCTGGCGTGCAAACCAAGCGGGCCACCCGCGGTTGGGAATCGTCGTTCCACGATTCCAGCAGACTGCCGTGGCCCGCAACCGTTTGCGCCGCCGGTTGCGCGAGGTGCTGCGCCGCGGCCCGCTCCTCACCCTGCCTCCCGTCGACCTCGTGGTGCGGGCGAAGCGGACGGCCTACGCCGCCTCCTTTGCAGTCCTGCGCGCCGAATTGACGGAGGCGACCGCGCGCATCGCGTGAACGTCGCGCGCTGGCCTCGCCTACTGGTGCTGCTGCTCATCCGTGGATACCAGCGCACGCTGTCACATCTGGTGTTCACGCAGTGTCGCTTCACACCGACGTGCTCGCGCTATACCTATGAGGCCGTAGAGCGTTTCGGCGCGCTGAAAGGCAGCTGGCTGGGGATCCGTAGGATCCTGCGCTGCCATCCGTTTCACCCGGGCGGGTACGACCCGGTGCCCTAACACCTAGATGCCAAGGCGCCGAGACGCAGAGGCGCTAAGGAATCGATCGTGGAACGACGCGTCATCTTGTTCATCGTCTTAACGCTGCTGGTGATCGCCCTGCCGGTCGTGCTGTTCCCGCCGAAACCGGCGGTCAGGCGGTCGGGCGGTCAGGCGGACACCACGCTGACCGGACCCACGGTGACCGAGAGCACAGCGACTCGGCCCACGCCGTCCGTCCCCTCGCTCGGCTCGAGGCAAGGTCGTCCGCCTGTCCGCCCGACCGCCCGAGAAACCCCCGCGGAGACCGTGTGGGTGACGTCCCCGCTCTACCGGCTCGGCTTCAGCACGCGCGGCGCCCGGCTGGTCTGGGCCGAGTTGCTGCAGTACCACTCCTTCGCCCCGGGCGATTCCGGCCGCCACGTCCAGCTGGTGCCTCCCGGGCAAGCCCTGCTTGTGCACCGGCTCGTGGTCGGATCCGACACGGCCTCGCTCGCCGACCTGGCGTTCACGGCGAGCGAGCGCGCCGTGCAGGTCGGCCAGACGGGTCAGACCCTCACGTTCACAGCGCGACGGGGTGGCGCCCAGGCAGCGATCACCTACACGTTCGACCCCGCCGAATACCGATTCGGAGTGCGCGGCCACGTCATCGGGCTGAGCGGCTCCGGGGCGGT
>QHVC01000081.1 GCA_003222205.1 Gemmatimonadota bacterium
TGGACCACGCCGTTCTGGTCTATGGTGGCGATGCTCGGGTTGCTCGACTCGAACGTGAGCGGCACGCTCCCCTGCACCTGTCCCCCGGCCGTCACGGTCACGGGCAAGGGCTTCGCCTCGGCGACGCCGATGGTATCCGGCCTGAGGTTGACCACAGGGGCAGGGCCCGCAGTCAGCAGTTGGTCGAGGCGGCACGAAACGAGCAGGGGGAGGCCAAAGACCAAAATGCCCGCCACCAGGAACACGGCGACGGGCCGTCGAAGCGTTGAGACGGCGGGACTTACGGGCGGCACCACGGTCATCATGGGCGTTGCTGTGAGCGTGGACAAGGGGCTACGTCACACCGGCGCAACTTGCGTTCCGGCCGGATGTTGCGACCGCGCGACAAACCCTTGGAACCCCCAATCCCCATCCTGAAGGATGGGCTCGGCCGGCGCAACGCTAAAGCGAACCGGGCTCCATGAGCCCACGCTTCCAGCGTGGGATACATTCTGAGGACCCATGACCATCGCCCATAACCTCGGCTTCCCCGCCATCGGCGCTCTGCGCGAGCTGAAACGCGCCACCGAAAGCTACTGGAGCGGCAAAGCATCTCAGGCCGATCTCCTCAAAACCGGGGCGGAGCTGCGCGCCCGCCATTGGCGCCTGCAACAGGACGCGGGACTCGACCTCGTCCCCTGCAACGACTTCTCCTTCTACGATCGCGTGCTCGACGCGTGCGCGCTGGTCGGCGCCGTCCCGGCCCGCTACGGCCAACCGGCGAAGAGCGACCAGGTGGACCTGGACACCTACTTCGCGATGGCCCGCGGCAGCCAGGGCAAGGGCCGCGACGTGGTCGCGATGGAAATGACGAAGTGGTTCGACACCAACTACCACTACATCGTGCCCGAGCTCGAGCCGGGCCAGACGTTTCGGCTCTCCTCCACGAAGCCGGTGGACGAGCTGCGTGAGGCGCAGGCGCTGGGCGTCGCCGCGAAACCCGTGCTCATCGGCCCCGTCACCTTCCTTCTATTAGGGAAGTCCCGCGCGCCCGGGTTCGACCGCCTGTCGCTGCTCGACGCCCTGCTGCCCGTGTACGCGCAAGTGCTGGAGCGCCTGGCCGCCCAGGGCGCGCGCTGGATTCAGCTCGATGAGCCGATGCTCGCCCTGGACCGCACGCGCGCCGAGCTGGAGGCGTACCGGCGCGCGTATGGCTGGCTCGCCGACCGCGCCGGCGGCGCGCGCCTGCTGCTGGCGACCTACTTCGCAGGGCTCGACGACAACCTCGAGACCGCCCTCGCCTTGCCAACGCACGGCCTGCACGTGGACCTGGTCCGCGCGCCCGGCCAGCTCGGGGGCCTGCTCGAGCGCTGGTCCCCCGCCGCGAACCGCGTGCTGTCGCTCGGCGCCATCGACGGCCGTAACGTGTGGCGCGCCGACCTGCAGCGTCTGCTGCCGACGCTCGAGCGCGCGCGCGATCGCGTTGGGCCGGAGCAGCTGTGGCTCGCGCCGTCCTGCTCCCTGCTCCACGTCCCCATCGACCTCGCGCTCGAGAAAAAGCTCGATCCGGAGATTCGGGGCTGGCTGGCGTACGCCAAACAGAAGCTGGAAGAAGTCGTCGCCTTGCGCCGCGCGCTCGACGAGGGCACGGCGACCGTGGCGGCGGAGCTCGACCTCGCCGGCTTCGCGGCGAATAGCCGCCGCACCAGCTCGCGCATCCACGATCCCGCCGTGAAGCAGCGGGCCGCGAGCGTCACGGAACAGGATCTCCGGCGTACGTCCCCGCACGCGGTGCGGCGCGCCCAGCAGGTGCGCCTGCCGCTCTACCCCACGACGACCATCGGCTCGTTCCCGCAGACCGCCGAGGTCCGGACGGCGCGCAAGCGGCTCAACGACGGCGCGCTGAGCCGCGAGGAGTACGAGCGGTTCCTCGAGGAGCAGATCGACAAGACGATCCAGCTCCAGGACCAGCTCGGGCTCGACGTCCCCGTGCACGGGGAGTTCGAGCGCAACGACATGGTGGAGTACTTCGGCGAGCAGCTGCGCGGCTTCGCGTTCACCGCGCACGGCTGGGTGCAGTCGTACGGCAGCCGTTACGTGAAACCGCCGATCATCTACGGCGACGTGGCGCGCCCCAAGCCGATGACGGTGCGCTGGAGCCGCTACGCCCAGTCCCGCTCGGCGAAGCCGGTGAAGGGGATGCTGACGGGCCCGGTCACGATCCTGCAGTGGTCGTTTGTGCGCGACGACCAGCCGCGGGCCGAGACGGCGCGGCAGCTCGCGCTGGCGATCCGCGACGAGGTGCGGGACCTCGAGGCCGCGGGCATCCGCGTGATCCAGATCGACGAGCCGGCGCTGCGCGAAGGGCTGCCGCTGCGCCGGGCGGAGTGGGCGGGGTACCTCGATTGGGCGGCGAACGCGTTCCGGCTGGCGACGGCGGGGGTGAGCGACGCGACCCAGATCCACACCCACATGTGCTACAGCGAGTTCGCCGAGGTGCTGCGCACCATCGAGCGCATGGACGCCGATGTGATCTCGATCGAGAACGCGCGCTCGGGCTCGGAGCTGCTGGGGGCGTTCCGTGAATACACGTACCCCAACGAAATCGGGCCCGGCGTCTACGACATCCACTCGCCGCGCGTGCCGAGCACCGACGAGATCGTCACCTTGCTGCGCACGATGCGCGAGGTGCTCGAGCCCCGCCAGATCTGGGTGAACCCCGACTGCGGCCTCAAGACGAGGGCGTGGGAAGAAGTGCTCCCCAGCCTCGAGCACATGGTCGCGGCGGCGAAAACGTTGCGCGCGGAGGCGGCCAAGCCGGGGCGGGAAGCCACCAAGGTTGGGCGGAAGGTGGCCAACCCCGGGCGCAAGCCCGGGGAATCGGCTAAACCCCGGGCACGGGATTAGGTTGCCGCCATACCCCGGGCTTTCGCCCGGGGTTAGTTTAGTCTTGTGGACCCTCAGAGCATCACCATTACCGCCGAGCCGCTGAACGTCGAGCGCTGCAAGTTCGTCGTCGGCGTGCCCGTGTACAACGGCGGCCTGCGGCGCTTCACCGCCCCGCACGAGGCGCACGGCAGCCCGCTCGCCGAAGCGTTGTTCGCGATCCCGGGCGCCGAGGTCCAGGAAATCATCGTGTCGGGCAATCTCGTCACCGTGGTCAAGGCGTCGACGTTGCCGTGGCAGGTGCTCGGCAAGCAGATCGGCGCGGCAATCCGGGAGGCGCTGGCGGGGCCCGTTCCGGCCATCGCTGCCAAGGCCGAGGTGGCGGCCGGGGACGTCGACGACGACACCCTCTACGAACGCGTGTCGCGGTTGTTCGACGAGGAAGTGAACCCGATGGTGGCGCGCCACGGCGGCCGCGTCGAGCTGATCGACGTCCAGGACGCCGTCGTCATGCTGCGCATGGCGGGCGGCTGCCAGGGGTGCGGCATGGCCGACGTCACGCTGCGGCAGGGGATCGAAGGGATGCTGGGCCAGCGCGTGCCCGAGGTGAAGGGCATCATGGACATCACCGACCACACCGCGGGTGAGAACCCCTACTTCGCCGCCTCGAAGAAGTAATCTGCCCCCGCTCCGGGTCCTTCTTCTTCTTCCGACCAGTACCTACCGCACCACCGCTTTCGTCGAGGCCGCGCGCCGGCTCGGCGCCCAGCTGACGGTCGCGTCCGAGCGGCCCAGCACCTTCGAGGCGGCGCAGCCCGACGGCCTGCTGACGCTGGACTTCCAGCATCCCGAGCGTGCCGCCGACGCGGCCCGCCGCTTCGCTACTGAGCATCCGATCGCCGGGGTGGTCGCCGTGGACGACGACACCGCCGTCGCGCAGGCGGCGATCGCCGTGGCGCTGGGCCTTTCAGGCAATCCCGTCGCGGCGGCCCGCGCCGCGCGCGACAAGCACCAGCAGCGCATGCTGATGTCGGCCGCCGGCGTCGCGGTGCCGCAATTCTCGCTGCAGGCGATCGCCGCCGACCCGAGGACCCTCGCCGCGACGACTCGCTACCCGTGCGTCCTCAAGCCGCTGCGGCTGTCCGCCAGCCGCGGGGTGATCCGCGCCAACGATTCTGCTGAGTTTGTCGCCGCCCATTCTCGCCTCAGCCGTATCCTCACCGCGCCCGAGTTCGCCGGCTGCGGCGAGTGGGCCGAAAAATTCCTGGTTGAAGACTTCGTGCCTGGCCCGGAAGTCGCTCTGGAGGGCCTGCTCGTGTCGGGCCGGCTGCACGTGCTCGCCCTGTTCGACAAGCCAGACCCCTTGGACGGCCCGTTCTTCGAGGAAACGATCTATGTCACGCCGTCGCGTCTGCCGGACGCCGCGCAGGCGGCCATCGCGGCGTGCGCCCAGGAGGCCACGAGGGCGCTCGGCCTCGTCCACGGACCCATCCACGCCGAGCTGCGCTGGAACGACAAGGGCGCGTGGCTGATCGAGCTGGCGGCGCGGCCGATCGGGGGACGGTGCAGCGCCGCGCTGCGGTTTACGGCCGGGGAAAGGGGAAGGGGAAAGGGGGATGTGTCGCTCGAGGAGATCGTCATCCGACACGCGCTCGGTATGGAGCTCCCGGCGCTCGAGCGCGAGACGGACGCCGCGGGTGTCATGATGATCCCGGTGCCGGGAGCCGGAGTGCTGCGCGACGTGCAGGGCATCGACGCAGCGAAGCGGGTGTCGCTGATCGAGAGCGTGGAGATCACCGCCCACCGCGGGCAGGAGCTGGTGCCGCTCCCCGAGGGGGCGCGCTATCCGGGCTTCATCTTCGCCCGGGGTGACAGCCCATCTGTGGTCGAGACCGCGCTCCGCGCCGCGCATGCGAAGCTGCGCTTCGACGTGGAGTCACCCGCCACATGAAGGACGCGCCGCTGCCTCGGTGGGCGGCCTACGCGATCTACTTCGTTCTGCTGCTGTGGGCGGGGCTCGAGATCCTTCGCAGCATGGGCCGCTTGGACGGCGTCGTGTTCCTGGGCTACGTCCAGACCGGCGAGGCCGTGCTGCAGCACAAGGATCCCTACGGCTACGGCCTCACCCTCATCAATACGTGGCCGCCGTTCTTCTTCTTCGTGGCCGGTGCGCTCGCACTGCTGGCGCGGGCGTCACTGCTGGGCGCGGTGCTCGTGTGGCAGGCGCTGGGCGTGGCGGCGATCTGGGGAGCGCTCAAGCTGTGCGCGAAGCTGTACCTGCCCGACGGCGACACCCTCACCTTCTGGCCGCGCGACGGGCGGCTGTCGCTCGTCTCCATGGGCGTGCTGGTCCCGTTCGCGATGACGCTGCGGCTGTTCCAGGAGCACGTGCAGCACACGCAGATCAACGTGCAGGTGTTGTTCCTGGCACTGCTGGCGTTCGATTTGTTCCGCCGCGGGAAATGGGCGTGGGGCGGCTGGTGGCTGGCGCTCGCGGTGAGCGTCAAAGCGCTGCCGGTGCTGCTGGTGCTGTACCTCGTCTATAAGCGGCAGTGGCCGGGCGTGGTGTGGACGGTGGCGTTCCTCGTCGTCTTAAACGCAGCGCTTCCCGCCGCGGTATTCGGTCCGGGACACGCATTGACCGACTGGCAGCGCTGGCGCGCGATCTCGGCGCGCGGCCTGCTGGACCCGACGCCGACCGCCTTCAACCAGTCCCTGCTCGCCGCGCTGAAGCGCTTGCTTACCGTCGCAGGGAGTGCCCGTGACCCTGTGCACTACGCCCTCGCCGCGTGGCCCACCGCGCGCGTCGTGCACCTGTTCGAGGGGCTGGCGCTGATCGCGGCGGGCGGGCTCGCGTGGGCGTGGCGCCGCCACCCGCCCGATCTGCGCGATCCCAGCGCGATGGCGGAGCTGGCCGTCGGTCTCGGGGCGATGATCATCGTGGACCCGCTGGCGTGGAAAGCCCATTACGTCACGCTGATTGCCGCCTATTTCCTGGTGTTCCGCGAGCTGCGCGGCCGTTTCCCTCTCCGGGGCGACCCGCGCTGGGTGTGGTGGTGGCTAAGCTTCGCGTGCCTGACGCTCTCAGCGCCGGTGTTCGTGGGGAACCGGGTGAATGACGTGCTGGAGAGCTGGAATGTGATCCTGTTGGGTGCGGTGATGGTGGTGGGACTCGCGCTTTGGTCGGACAGCCGGACTGTCGGACCGTCGGACCGTTAGGCGCCTTCAGTCCGACTGTCCGACCGTCCGACCGTCCGACGCCTCACATTTTGTGAACTCCCAATGGGCCCACATGCACGTCGAGGTTGTGGTTGACGCGCAGGCCCACCACGCCGACCGCGTCGACGTCGCTGGCCTTCGCGGTGTAGACCTCCTTGCCGTTCACCATGAACTTGACGTTGCCGCCGCTCACGAGAATCGACAGCTCGTTGGTGGCCTTGCCGGCGCTGTCGGCCTTGACGACCGCGTCGTTGGCGGTCCAGCCACCGGGGTTCACGACCACGGTCGAATCGCCGACGCGGCGCTTGATGAGGAACTTGCCGTCGCCGCGGACGAGAAAGTACGTGTACCCTTGCGTCGGCCCGGCGAGATCGTGCCCGCCGATGAAGAGCCCGTACGCTTCGGGGTGCGTCGGGGCCTTGGTCTGCGTGAAGCTCGCCACGACGTGGTAGTCGCCTGTGGCGGCGTCGGCGTCACGCCACACGATCACGGCGGGGCCCAGCGTGAAGTGCATGCCGGTGCCCATCGTCGCGACTTTCACGTTGGTCATCGCGGCGTTGCGGTCGGTGCGGGCGTGATAGCCGCTGGGGACGCCGCCGCCGCCCGCGACGGCGCGGTCGGGATCGCTTTGGGCGGACAGTCGGACTGTCGGACTGACGGACAGTGCAACCAACACCAGCATTGAAAGGGTCGGCCGAAGTGGCATAAGGGCCTCGGGGGAACGGATAGGGCAACAGTGACGTTACGAGGACATCTGCTGCTAGACCAATCTAAGTGACCTATTCAAATCGTCTTAGTCAAGAAGCCGAGCGCTCGCTGCTCGAGCGCTTGCGTGCGCGCGAAGCAGCGGCGCTGGGGGAGTTATACGATCAACTCGCCCCATGGGTCCTCGGCCTGGCCCGGCGCATCCTCGACGACCCGGCCGAGGCCGACGAGGTGCTCAGCGACGTGTTCGTGCAGATCTGGGAGCACATCGACCGGCACGACGCCCGCCGCGGGGCGCTCACCCCGTGGGTACTGTCGATCGCGCGCACGCGCGCCCTCGACGCGCTGCGGCGCCGGCGGCGGTGGTGGCGCAAAGCGGAACGCTGGGGCGAAGCGCACCTCGCCGAGGACGGCGGCACGCTCTCCCCGCCCGACCCCGGCGAAGCCGGCGTGCCGGGGTGGCCAGTGCATCAGGAAGTGCACGCCGCGCTCGCGGGGCTCCCCGAGGAGCAGCGGCGCGTGGTGGTGTTGGCGTACTTCGAGGGACTCACCCACTCGGAGATCGCCCGGCGCACCGATCAGCCGCTGGGTACGGTGAAAACGCGCCTGCGCATCGCTCATGCGAAGCTGGCGGAGGGCTTGAAGCACCTCAAGGATTGGCGGCGATGACCGACTGGCTGGGCATGACCCCGCGTCCCGTGGCGCCGCGCGCGGAGCTGCGCGCGGCGGTGCTGGCGCGCGCCCGCGGCGCCGGGCGGCGCCCGCGGTGGGCGGCCGCTACCGCACTCGTGGCCGTGGTTCTGCTCGTCGTGGCCGGGGCCTGGTGGGCGGGCGTTTCGCTGCAGCGGTTGGGCGGCCGGGTGCGCGCGCTCGAGACCCGGCTCGCGGCGGCCCAGGATACGATGCGCCTGCTGCGCGGGCCGGGGACGCGGGTGGTGCAGGTCCCGGTGCGCACCGCGGGCCGTCTCGGTTCGGTGACTCTCTTCGCCGACACCGTGGCGGGCCGGTGGTACGTAGCCTGCGAGAACCTCGCTGCCAACCGGCCCGACGAGGCGTATCAGCTGTGGTTCGCGACGGACGCGGGAATGGTCACGGCGGCCCTGATGCCGATGGACCGCTCGGAGCCGATGTGGATGGCGCTGGGAATCCCGGCGGGCGTCGCCCGCGTGACGGGGGCCGCGATGAGCATCGAGCCGCGGCGAGGCTCGCCGTCGCCGACGGGGCCGATGCTGTTCCGCTTGAACCTCTAGCCCTTCCCGGCCGCCAGTTCGTGGACGGTGACCAGATCCACGATCTTGAGGCGGCGCTTGCCGACCGGCAGGGCGATCGTCACCGCGTCGCCCACCTTGCCGCCGACGAGCGCCTTGCCGAGCGGCGACGCCATCGATACCGCCATCTCGTCGGCCCCCTCGTCGCCGTCCACGAACTCCCCCAGCGTGAGCGCGTACACTTCCTTCTTCTTGGTGTCGAGGTCGTGCACGGTGACGCGCGAGCCGAACCCCACGCGGTCGCGCGGGATGTCCTTCTCCGACACGTCCGACAGCTTGCCGAGGCGCAGCCGCAGGTGCGAGAGGCGGGAGGTGACGAACTGCTGGCGCTCCAGCGCCGCCTTGAATTCGGAGTTCTCCCGCAAATCCCCATGGGCGCGGGCCTTCTCGATTTCCTTGGGGAGGACGAAGTTCAGCTCGTGATTGAGCCGTTCGACTTCGTCGTACAGTTTCTGCTTGAGCGCGTCGAGCATAGCCAGGGGCTGAGAAGCTAGGCATAATACCCGGGGAATGCCACTCAATATCCGCACCTACCACGAGCTGACGGAGCCGGATCGCTCCGGCCTCGGCGAGCAGATCGCCACCCAGCGCCGCCGGCTGGCGGCTCGGCTGGCCGCCGTCGGCCGCGTGGTCGTCGTGATGAGCGGCAAGGGCGGGGTCGGCAAGAGCTTCGTCACCGCCCACCTCGCCCGGGCCCTCGCCCGCGCCGGACGGGCGGTGGGCGTGCTCGACGCGGACTTGAACGGCCCCACTGTCGCCGGCCTGCTCGAGGCCGGGACCGCGCGGCTTGTCGTCGGGGAGGACGCCGTGCTCCCCGCGACCGGCAGCGACGGCGTCCGCCTGGTGTCGATGGCGCAGCTGCTGGCCGACGGCCAGCCGCTCGCGTTCAAGGGCCCGCCGGCCGAGAGCTTCGTGTGGCGCGGGGCCGCCGAAGCCGGCGCGATCCGCGAGTTGCTCGCCGACGTCGCGTGGGGCCCGCTCGATGTGCTGCTGCTCGACCTGCCCCCCGGGATGCAGCGGTTCCTCGAGCTGTGTGACCTCCTCCCGGCCCCGCCCGCGGTGCTCACGGTGACGATCCCGACGCCGGAGTCCCGCGACGCGGTGCGGCGGGCGCTGCGTGCCGCCACCGAGCGTCGTTCGCCGCTCCTCGGCGTCGTCGAGAACATGGTGGACGGGCCGTTCGCCGGGACGGCGGGCGCCGATCTCGCGGTAGAGTTCGGGGTTCCGGTGCTGGCCCGGATCCCCTGGCACCCGACACCCGACACCTGGGCGGTGTTGGCGGGGCGGCTGGGATGAAATTCCTGTGTGTCGAGTGCGACCGGCAGATGACGTTCGAGGAGCGCCAGCTTCCGGGCGACGGCACCCTCGCCGCCGCGTTTCGCTGCCCCAAGTGCGGGCGCGCCGTGGCGCTGCTCACCAACCCCATGGAGACCCAGCTCGTCTCGTCGCTCGGCGTGAAGATCGGCGGGGCGACGGTTCCCGCCGAGCCGCTCGAGACGATCCGCGGTATGGTGGCGACGGGGCGCGAGGACGCGTTCACCGAACCCGTCGGACGGTCGGACGGTCGGACGGTCGGACTGAGCTGGTCCGCGGAGGCCCAGGACCGCCTCGCCCGCGTCCCCGGCTTCGTGCGCGGCATGGTCAAGAAGATCTACGCCGACTACGCCAAAGAACGCGGCATCGGTGAGATCACGCCGGCAGTGATGGACGCGGCCCGCTCCGAGCTTGGCCTCGAGGGAATGTGAGCGGGTTCGACGAGCGCATCGCCGCCGGGCTGCGCGTCCGCATCGACCGTACGCTCTGCGTCGGTTTCGGCGACTGCATCAAGGAGGCGCCGGAGGGTTTCAAGTTGGACGGCGACGGTGTCGCCGTCTTCGTCGACCCCGATGCCGTCGAGCGCGACCGCCTGCTGCGCGCGTGCGACGCCTGCCCCGTCGACGCGATCTCTGTGTGGGACACCGACGGCAGGCAACTGGTGCCGACTTCCGCGTAACTTGACAGCCTGTTAACCGAGTCACATACTCGCCCCGCCTCGCGAGGGAGAGCCCGGTGTATCGAGAAATCTTCGTGCCCGTCGACAACTCCCAGCATTCCGATTGGGCCGTCGCGCGCGCCATCGAGCTGGCCCGCCGCTCCGGCGGCCGCCTCACCGGCAACCACGTCTACGCCGCCCGCCTCCACGACGTTCGCTTCCGCCAGCTGGAGACCGGCCTGCCCGCGCAGTTCCAGACCCCCGACGAGATCAAGCGGCAGCGCAAGATCCACGACAAGCTGATCGAGAAGGGCCTGCAGCTCATCGCCGACAGCTTCCTCGATGAGTTCGGGAAGAAGTGCGCGGCGGCGGGCGTCGGCATCACCCGGCAGCTGCTCGAGGGGATCAATTACGAGGAGATCGTCAACGAGGTGAATCGCGGCGCGGGGCGCCTCCCGGGACTCATCGGCTTCGACCCCAACCGCGCGGCCGGCTACGACGGCGGCGCCAAAACCCGCGGCGACGTCAAGGTCGGCGCCAACGGCCGGCTCGTCGCCGAAGACGAGGACCAGGCCGCCCGCCTCGTCGGCTCCTCGGGGCGCCAGTACGATCTGCTCGCCATCGGCGCCCACGGGCTGGGCCGCCAGCCGTACTCCCAACTGGGCGGCGTCGTCTCCCGGGTACTGCGCGGCATCGAGCGCGACGTGCTGCTGGTGCGCGACGACCGGCCGCTCCAGGGCGGGCGCTTCCTGGTGTGCGTCGACGGGTCGTCCTACAGCTACATGGCGATGCGCGCCGCGTTAGAGCTGGCCCAGCAGTTCGGGGCCTCGCTGTACGTGTGCAGCGCCTTCGACGTGGAGTACCACCACGTCGTCTTCCACAACATCAAGGACGTGCTCTCCGTCCAGGCCTCCAAAGTCTTCAAGTTCGAGGAGCAGGAGGAGCTGCACAACAACATCATCGACAAGGGGCTCTTGAAGCTCTGCCAGGCGAACCTGAAGCGCGCCGAGGTCATGGCGGGGCAGTATCCCGGCGTCCCCCTGAAGACCCAGATCCTCGTCGGCAAACCATTCCAGGTGGTGCTGCAGTGGGCGGCGGAGATCGAACCGACGCTGCTCGTCCTCGCGCGCCACGGCGCGCACCGCATCGAGGGGACCGACCTGGGCTCGCAGGCCGAGAACCTCGTCCGTCTGGCAACCTGCAACGTGCTGCTGGTGGGCACGGTGGGGGTCCGGCCCGAGGACATCCCCTGGATCGAGGAGGACGGCCAGGCGGGGCTGCCGTGGGCGCCGGACGCCGAAGTGCGCATCCTGCGCGTGCCGCCGTTCGCCCAGGGGATCGCGCGGCGCGCGGTCGAAGAATACGTGCTGGAGCACACCCTAAAGGACGCCCTGCCGGTCGCGAACGGCCAACTTCCTACCGTCACGAACAAGTGGCTCGATGAGGCGATCCAGAAGCTGCTCCCCACGCATATGCAGCTCATCATGGGGATCGGGACCGCCGAGGAGATCGCCCTGGCCGAGGTGAAGGCGCAGGAGCAGCTCAAGGCGACGAAGGTGCGCGGGTCCGACGCCGATCCCGAGCCGGCGGCGGAGGTCGAGGTGACGTGCCCGGTGACCGGCGCGGTCTCGACGCGGGCGCGCGTCGCCACCGACCCGGTCGTCTGGACCGAGGAGGCGTGGGCGCGGCTACAGGCGGTGCCGCTGATCGCGCGGCCGCTCGCACGCAACACCGTCGAGCGCTTCGCGCGCAATCACGCGATCTGGCGCGTCACGACGCCCGTCATGGACGAGAACAAGCAGGCGATGATCGAGGCCGACGAGTTCGACGTCGAGACGATGATGGTGATGTTCCAGGAGCTGCGCGCCAAGCAGATCCGGGCGGAAGCCGAGGGCGGCGACGCGCTCTCCCCCGAGATGCGCGCGTTCATCGAGGAGGCGAAGGCCCAGGGCATCACCCGCTGCCCGATCCGCGACATCGAAGAGAAGGTGGGGAAGTGCCCGGTGGACTTCCGCGGCGCCACGCCGGAGGAAGCCAAGAGGGCCGTGGAGCAGCTGCTGCCGTGAGGTTCGTCCCGCATGTCGTCGCCTGGAACCTCACGCGGCGCTGCAACCTGGAGTGCGCCCACTGCTACATCGCGGCGGGGCCGCGCGAGACGGCGACCGGCGAGTTGGACACGGCCGAGTGCCGGCGCATCGCGGACGAGATCCTCGCGGTCAATCCCACCCCACTGCTCATCCTCTCCGGGGGCGAGCCGCTGCTGCGGCCGGACTTGGAGGAGCTGGCGGCCCACGCCGCCGCCGGCGGGGCGACGGTAGTCGTCGGCACGAACGGCACGCTGCTCACCGACCAGCGTATCGCGGCGCTCAAGGCCGCCGGGGTGCGCGGGGTGGCGGTGAGTATTGATTCGCTGCGCCCCACCTACCACGACAACTTCCGCCACGGCAAAGGCTCCCTGGCCGCGACGACTGCGGCACTGGGACGCCTGACTGCCCACCGCATGGACTTCATCATCCAGACGACCGCGACCAAGGGGAATCGGACGGAGCTCGCGGGGCTGGCGGCGTGGGCGGCGGAGCAGGGCGCGGTCGCTTTCAACTGCTACTTCCTCGTCGCCACGGGACGCGGCGCCGGGCTCTCCGACCTCGCTCCGCTCGAGTACGAGGCAGTGCTCGGCGACCTGGCCCGCTGGGAGCGGCAGTACCGGGGGCGGATGTTGGTGCGCGCCAAGTGCGCGCCGCACTTCATGCGCCTCGTGCACGACACGGATCCGGACTCCCCGGTCCTGAACTACGAGACCCGCTGCCCGTGCGGCGTGCAGTACTGCCGCATCACCCCGGATGGGCAGCTCACGCCGTGCCCCTACCTGCCGGAAGCGGCCGGGGATCTCCGGCGCGAAAGCTTCGCCGAGATCTGGCGGGAAGCGCCGCTGCTGCGCCGGCTCCGCGAGGGCGCGCTGGGTGGCAAGTGCGGCGCGTGCGAGTACCGGAAGTTGTGCGGAGGCTGTCGCGCCCGGGCGTATGCCACGCAGGGGGACGTGCTGGCGGCGGACCCCTCGTGCGTTTACGAGCCGTCCCCGGGCGCGGCGGTCTTCGAACCGCGGCAGGCTGTGACGTACGGCGCCGAGTTCACACCGGGGCTCAAGTGGGACGCGGCCGCGCGAGCGCGCATGGCGCGCATCCCCTCGTTCGTGCGCGCGGTGGTGATGCAGCGGGTGGAGGAGTACGCCCGCAGGCACGGGAAACGCGAGATCACGCCGGCGCTGCTCAGCGAGGTCCGCGGCGCGCTGCCTGTCGACTTCTCCAAGAAGCGCCCCTTCTTCGTGACTGATGTCTGATGTCTGACGTCTTACTGGCCCTGCAGGCTGCCGCCGACACGACGCGCGCCTACGGCGAGTTTCCGGTCATCGGCGCGCGCGGGGCAGTGTGGGTCGCCGCCGAGGTGCACCTGATGTTCGCCGCGTTCGTACTCGGAGTGCCGCTGTTCGCGGTCGTCGCCGAGGCGATCGGCGTCGTCGGCAAGGACCAGCGCTACGACCGCCTCGCCAAGGAGTTCACGCGGCTGTTGCTCGTCGCCTACAGCGCGACGGCCATCTGGGGCGCGGTGCTGACGTTCCTGCTCTCGACCCTGTACCCGCGCTTCTGGGCGTACCTCACGGCGGTGTTCGGTCCCTCGATGTGGGCCTACGTGGGGCTGTTCTTCTTCGAGTCGTTCACCCTCTACCTCTATTACTACGGCTGGGAGCGCTGGCACCAGGGCCGCTCCAAGGTCGTGCACCTGGGACTCGGCGTCCTGCTCAACGTGTGGGGCACGATCGTGATGCTCATCGCGAACTCGTGGCTCACTTACATGATGACCCCGCCGCGCGACATCACGCCCACCACCGACCCCGCCTCCATCAAGCTGTGGCACGCCATCGCCAACGCGACCTGGATGCCGATCAACATCCACCGCCTCATCGCCAACGTGGTGTTCGGCGGCGCCATCGTCGGCGCGTACGCGAGCTACCGCTTCCTCGCCGCCAAGACCGAGGAAGAGCGCGCCCATTACGACTGGATGGGGTACGTCGGCAACTTCATCGCCATCTCCGCCCTGATCGTGCTGCCGTTCGCGGGTTACTGGCTGGGCCGCGAGATCTACCAGTACGACCAGTCCATGGGGATCACGATGATGGGCGGCTTCATGAGCTGGCTGTGGGTGATTCAGGCGTTCCTGATCGCGGTGCTGTTCCTCGCGGGGAACTACTACCTGTGGATCGGGATGGGCCGCATCCCCGGCGCCGAGCGGTTCCGCCCCTATACCAAGTACCTGCTGATGGTGCTGGTGCTGGGAGCGATCGTCTGGGGCACCCCGCACACCATGATCGCCGACGCGCGCGAGCTCGCCGCGATGGGCGGCTCGCACCACCCGCTGCTCGGCGCCCTGGGCGTGATGAGCGCCAAGAACTCCGCCGTCAACCTGATGATCCTCACCACCTTCCTCTCGTTTCTCATGTACCGCCGCGCCAACACGCGGCCGGTCGTGCCGTGGGCGCGGACGGGGACGTGGATCCAGGCGGGGATGTTCGGCGTCGCGGCGCTGGTGGTGCTGTACTTCGGGATCAAGGGGTACTTCGTCGAAGCGATCGTCCGCATCGGGTACAGCGTCTACCAGGTCGGCGCCGTGCTCGCCTGCATCGTGTTCGTCACCACGATCGACATCCTCATGGGGCGCGGCGCGCAGTCGCTGGGCGCGATCCGCTGGGGCAAGATGCCGGCGCGCTCGCAGTACGCGCTGTTCGTGCTGGCGGTCACCTTCACCTGGCTGATGGGCCTCATGGGCTTCGCCAGGAGCGGCATCCGCCAGCACTGGCACGTCTGGCAGCTCGTCCAGGACACGAGCAAGTACGCCGCCACGCCCGCGCTGGGCTACGCCGCGAAGATGATCAGCGCGTGCGTGCTGATCTTCCTCACGCTCGTCGCCTTCGTCTTCTGGCTCGGCGGGCTCGCCGAGAAGTCGACGTTCGTTCCCAGTAGCGAGAAAAGGGAGAAGGAGGGCGCCCGTGTGGGGCACTAACCTCCGCATCGTCCTGGTCGTCCTGGGGACGCTGGCGCTGTACACGCTCATCGCCAACAAGATTCCGCAGGTGCAGTCCGAAGTGCCGCAGACGCTGACGCTCGGGCCCAACGTCACGACCGAGCAGCTGGTGGCGGCGGGCGAGAAGGTCTACAACGGCGCCGGCGGCTGCACCACGTGCCACGGGCTCGGCACCCGCGCTCCGAACCTGCTGACGGACGAGAAAGGCCAGGGACCGATCGGCGCGCGGTGCGGGCGCCGCGAGCCGGGGAAGACGTGCAAGCAGTATCTGTTCGAGTCGCTCGACAACCCCACCGCCTACGTCGTCGCCGGCTACCAGCCGATCATGCCGGTCATGACGCGCCAGCTCCCGCCCGAGCAGATTTGGGCGGTGATCGCGTTCCTGGAATCCCAGGGCGGCACGGAGGACGTCACGGGGGCGGACATTCCAGCCTCCGCCCCCCCATCCCCACCGGGGGGTGGGGGGACGGGGGCTGGAGGTGTTGCGGGGGGGAGTACCGATCCCATGACGCTGTTCCGCGCCGCGGGCTGCGTCGGCTGCCACAAGATCGGCGCCGAGGGCGGCAACGTCGGGCCGGACCTCTCGCACGTGGGGGCGCGGCGCTCGGCGGAATCGATCCGGACCAAGATCCTCGACCCCGCGTCGTCCACCGCGCGCGGCTTCGAGCGCTTCGCCGGCATCATGCCGAAAACCTTCGGGACGACGCTCACCGCCGCTCAGTTCGAGGCGCTGGTGCGGTTCCTGGCGGCCCACAAATGAAGCATCCGTTCTGGCAGGCGGTGGGCATCCTGGCGCTCGCGTTCGTCGTCATCGAGTGGGGGATCCCGCTCCTCCCCGGCAGCGCGCTCGTCCCGGCGAGCGTCGTGCTCCAGTACATGGTGACGGTGCTCGCCGGCGTGCTCATCTACGTGAGCGACGACGAAGCCCGCTGGCGCAGGTTCCGCGAGCCGATCCAGGCGGCGCTGGTCCAGCCGCGCTTGAAGCCGGTGCGTCTCGGCGGCCTCGTCGTCGTGCCGCTCGTCGTCGGCTGGATCGCCTATGGCCAGGTGCGCAGCGCGGTGCAGGCGCCGCCCAACCTCCGCTCCATCCATCCGGCGCCTCCCGCGGAGATCACGTTCCGCGGCAAGTCAATGACGCTCTCCGGCCTCGACAACCCGCTGCGCCAGCACGCCGACTCGCTGCCGGTCTACATCGCCGCCGGCAAGCGGATCTACTATCAGAACTGCCTCCCCTGTCACGGCGACCGTCTGGACGGCCTGGGCCACTTCGCCCCCGGGTTCAACCCGTTGCCGGCCAACTTCCAGGACAACGGCACGATCGCGCAGCTCACCGAGAGCTTCGTCTTCTGGCGCGTGGCCAAGGGCGGGCCGGGCCTGCCGCGCGAGGGCACGCCGTGGAACTCCGCGATGCCCAAGTGGGAGGACTTCCTCACCGAGCGCGAGATCTGGGAGGTCGTGCTGTTTCTGTACGATCAGACGGGGTGGAAGCCGCGCACCTGGGAACGGACCGCGGGAGGGACGCGGTGAGGGCCGTCGGACTGTCGGACAGTCGGACGGTCGGACTGTTAGGCGCAGTTGTAGTGGCCTTACTGTCAGTCAGTCAGACAGTCCGACTGTCCAGCCAAGACACCACTCGCGGCAAGACGGTCTACGTCAAGTGGTGCGCCGGCTGCCACGGCGAAGACGGGAAGGGCGACGGGCCCGCAGCCGCGTACATGCTTCCCCGTCCCCGGGACTTCACCGGCGCCGTGTACCAGATCCGCACCACCGCGAACGGCCAACTGCCGACCGACGCCGACCTGATGCGCTCGATCGACGACGGGCTGTTCGGCACGGCGATGCCGGGCTGGAAAGGCCGCCTGTCGGACGCCGAGCGGCGCGACGTGCTGGCGTACCTCAAGACGTTTTCTGCTTTCTTCGCCGACACCACGCAGCGCCCGGTGGCGCTCGCTTTCGGGCGCGAGCCCGGCAGCGACGCGCGCGTCGGCCGGCAGTTCTACGACTCGATCGGCTGCCGCAAGTGCCACGGCGATCAGGGCCGCGGCGACGGACCTTCGGCCCCGACCCTCAAGGACGACGCCGGTTTCCCGATCTTCGCCGCCGACCTCGCGCAAAGCTGGCGCTTCAACGGCGGGGGCGACGTCGCGGCGATCTACCGGCGCCTGCGCACCGGGCTCGACGGCACGCCGATGCCGTCGTTCAGCGACTTGATCGACCAGAAGTTCCTGACCGCCGACGAGCTGTGGCATCTGGCGCAGTACGTGCGCTCCCTGTCGCCGACGCGGCCCCCGGAGCTGCGCGACGTGATCCATGCCCCGGCGGCGCGCGGAGCCCTGCCCGCCGCGCCCGACGACTCGGCGTGGAACCGCGTGGAGCCCTCGTGGTTCCCGCTCGTCGGGCAGGTGATTCACAAGAGCCGCTGGTTCACGCCCGCGATTGCCGGCGTGTGGGTGCAGGCGCTGCACGACGGCCGCGCGCTTGCGCTGCGGATCACCTGGGACGACCGTTCGCAGAGCCCCGACAGCGCGTGGCGGCCGTTCACGCAGCGGGTGCTCGCCAGCGTCGCCGGCGACGACTCGACGCCGCCCGCCGCCGCGCTCTGGCCCGACCAGCTGATCGTGCAGTTCCCGACGAAGGTCCCCGAGGGGATGGAGCGCCCCTACTTCCTGATGGGCGCGGCCACGCAGCCGGTGTATCAGTGGCGCTGGACCAGCGCCCTTCGTACATCGGGGCGCGCGGTCGCGGGGCTCGCCCGTGGGATCGAGCGTTTCGATTCGCTCCCCGCGGGGTCGGCACCGGCGGCGCAAGCGGTGTATGACCACGGGCAGTGGCGGCTGGTGCTGACCCGCGCCCTTGCGACGCCCGACACCGCTGACGACCTTCAGTTCAGGACCGGGCGGGCCATCCCGGTCGCCTTCTTCGGCCAGGACGGGTCGAACGGGGAATTCGGCACCCGGATGGCCGTCAGCACCTGGTATTTTCTCGCCCTCGATCAGCCGACGCCGCCGCGGGTGTTCGTCACCCCGGTGGTCGCGATTGCCGTGACGCTCGGGCTCGGATTGGTGCTCGTGCGGCGGGCGCAGCAGCGGGGCACGAGGGCCTAAAGACTCGAACGGGGGGAATGATGCGCGCGTTGGGAATGATGGCGGTAGCGGTTGCCGGGGTCGTCGGGCTCGCTGCGGCAGGGCGGTCCTCGCAGGCGGGCGGCACGGTCGCGGGGAAGGTGCGCTTCACCGGCGCCAAGCCGCTGATGGCGAAAATCGACATGAGTGACGAGTCGGTGTGCAAGGCGAAGTACACCGCGCCGCCCACCGAGGAGACGGTGGTCGTGAACGCCAACGGGACGCTCGCCAACGTGTTCGTGTATGTGAAGGCCGGGCTCCCGGCCGACTACGCGGCGCCGGCGCCGGCGGAAGACGTCGTCCTCGACCAGAACGGCTGCCGCTACCATCCCCACGTGCTGGGGATCCGGGTCGGCCAGAAGCTCGCCATCAAGAACAGCGACGGCCTCCTCCACAACATCAAGGCGATGGGCAAGCAGAACCGGCCCTTCAACGTCAGCCAGCCGACCTCGATGACGACCGAGCGGGTGTTCACCGCGCCCGAAGTGATGGTGCCGCTCGAGTGCAACGTCCACGGCTGGATGCACGCCTACCTCGGCGTCCTGCCGCACTCCTTCTTCGCGGTGACCGGAACCGACGGCAGCTTCTCGCTCAAGGGCCTGCCGCCCGGGACCTACACCATCGAGGCGTGGCACGAGAAGTACGGGACGCAGGTCGCCACGGTGACCGTGACGGCGGGCGGCGCCAAGACGCAGGACTTCACGTTCACCGCTCGGTAAGGGAGACCACCTCATGTCCTGGTGGCTGCCGCTCCAAGGCTCGACGTTCGCGCCGCAAATCGATGGGCTGTTCATCGCGATCCTGATCATCACAGGGCTGGCCTTCGTGATCGTGGAGGCCGGGCTGATCTGGTTCGTGATCAAGTACCGCGGTCGCCCGGGGCGCAAAGGACACTACACGCACGGCAGCGCCAAGGCCGAGGTGATCTGGACCGCGATTCCGGCGGTCACCGTCGTCGCGCTGGGGCTGGTGAGCAACCACTACTGGAAGGAGATCAAGGGCCGCGACTCGATCCCCGCCGACGCCTATCCGATCGGCATCCACGCGAAGCAGTTCGAGTGGCAGGTGACCTACCCCGGCCCGGACGGCCAGCTCGGCACCGCGGACGACTTTACCGTCCGCAACCAGCTGCACGTGCCGGTGGGCCGCAACATCGTCGTGGTGCTCACTTCGGAGGACGTGGTGCACTCGTTCTGGGTGCCGGTGCTGCGCGTCAAGCAGGACGCGGTGCCGGGGATGACGATCCGCGCGTGGTTCCAGGCGACGGTGCCGGGTGAGTACGAGCTCGGCTGCGCGGAGCTGTGCGGGATGGGGCACTATCGCATGCGGGCTCGGGTGTTCATCCACACGCCCGCGGAGTTCACCGCCTGGATGCAGCAGCAGATCCAAGGAGGGGCCACGTCATGAGCGGCATCGCCGCGGCCGCGCCGGCCGTCCACGCGCACCACGACGACCGGAGTTTCATCCGCAAGTACATCTTCTCGACCGATCACAAGATCATCGGGATCCAGTTCCTCTTCGTCAGCCTCTTCTTCCTGTTTCTGGGGGGGCTGCTGGCGATGCAGATCCGCTGGCAGCTGGGCTACCCCGGGCGGCCGATGCCGGGCGGCGGGATTCTCCCCGAGACGATGGCGCCAGGCGGGGTGATCCTTCCCGAGTACTACATCCAGCTGGTGACGATGCACGGCACGTTCATGGTGTTCTTCGCCATCATGCCGCTGCTCGTCGGCGTGTTCGCCAACTATCTGATCCCGCTGAAGATCGGCGCGCACGACATGGCGTTCCCGCGCATCAACATGTGGTCGTTCTGGAGCGCGTTCACGGGCGGCCTCGTGATGTTCGCGAGCCTCTTCGTGCCCGAGGGCGCGGCCCGCGCAGGCTGGACGATGTACGCGCCGCTCTCGGCCCGGCACGACCTCTCCGGGGCGGGGCTCGGCCAGGAGCTGTGGTCGATCTCCATCGTGCTGCTCGGCCTCTCCTCGATCCTCGGCTCGCTCAACTACATCACCACCATCATCAACAACCGCACGCCGGGGATGACGTGGTTCCGCCTGCCGTTGTCGGTGTGGGCGCTGTTCATCACGGCGATCCTCGGGCTCCTCGCCCTGCCGGTGCTGTCCGGCGCGGCGATCATGCTGCTGTTCGAGCAGATCCTGGGGACCCACTTCTTCGATCCGGCCGCCGGCGGGCAGGTGCTGCTGTGGCAGCACCTGTTCTGGTTCTTCGGGCACCCGGAGGTCTACATCCTCATCCTGCCCGCGATGGGCATGGTCTCCGACATCGTCGCCAACGGCAGCCGCAAGCCGATCTTCGGCTACCACTCGATGGTGTTCGCGCTCGTCGGCATCGGGTTCCTGGGGTGGGTCGTGTGGGGCCACCACATGTTCATGAGCGGGATGAACCCGACGCTCGGCTCGACGTTCATGGTGACCACCATGATCATCTCGGTCCCGTCGGCGATCAAAGTGTTCAACTGGATGGGCACGATGTGGCGGGGCAACCTGCGCTTCCACGTGCCGATGCTGAACGCGATCGGGTTCGTCGCCATGTTCGTCATCGGCGGGCTGTCGGGCGTGTTCATGGCGGCGACGCCGGTGGACATGCCGATCCACGACACGTACTTCATCGTCGCGCACATCCACTACGTGCTGTTCGGCGGCAGCCTGTTCGCGCTGTTCGGGGCGATCACCTTCTGGTACCCGAACATGTTCGGCAAGATGATGAACGAGCGCTGGGGGAAGATCCACTTCTGGCTCACGATGCTGTTCTTCAACCTGACATTCTTCCCGATGCACATCCTCGGCATGGGCGGGCACATGCGTCGGATCTACGATCCGACGCAGTACAATTTCCTCAAGCCCTACCAGCCGATGAACACGTTCATCACGATCGCGGCGTTCGCGCTGTTCGCCTCGCAGCTGATTTTCGCGTTGAACTTCATCCTCAGTCTCAGGTGGGGGAAGAAAGCGCCGCTGAACCCGTGGGAGGACAACGGCCTGGAGTGGACGCTGCCCACGCCGCCGCCGCACGGCAACTGGGACCGGCCCCCGACCGTGTACCGGGGCCCCTACGAGTACAGCGCGCCCCAGGTCGCCGAGGACTACCTGCCGCAAGCCAAGAAGCTCCCCACCGACCGCGAGCCGGCCGCCGCGCCGGTTGCGGGCCACTGACGCCGAAAGGGATTCCATGGCGCACGCGACCGCAACCGTCGATGTGATGCGACCCCCGGCGCCCGCCGAGCGGGGCGTCGACGTCTACAACCTGAAGCTGGGGATGTGGGTGTTCCTGGCGTCGGAAGTGATGTTCTTCACGGCGCTGATCGGCTCCTACATCGTCCTGCGTTTCGGCGCCTCCCCCAACCCGTGGGCGCAGCCGGGCAAAGTCCTGAGCATCCAGATCACGGCGTTCAACACCTTCCTCCTCATTTGTTCGTCCGTCTCGATGGTGAAGGCGTACGCGTCCATCGCCGACGGCAACGTGAAGCTGATGAAGGTGTGGCTGCTCGTGACGATCCTCTGCGGCGCCACGTTCGTGGGTATTCAGGTCTACGAGTACACGCACCTCATCCACCACGGCTTCCAGCCGAGCGGCTACCGCGAGGGGAGCGAGCTGGCAGAGCTGGCCGCGGCGAATCCGGTCCCCTACGGTGCGGCGACGGCGGGGCTGTACGGGTCCACGTTCTTCACGATGACCGGGTTCCACGGTTTCCACGTGACCTGCGGCGTCATCTCGATGACCTACGTGTTCATCCGGGCGCTGCGCGGCAAGTACAGCCAGCAGGACCATCGCGGCATCGAGGTGATCGGCCTGTACTGGCACTTCGTCGACCTGGTGTGGATCATCCTCTTCACGATCGTCTACCTGATCTGAGGACGACTCATGGCCGAGACGCGCCACGCGCATCCGCCGTACCTGCTGATCTGGCTCTACCTGTTCGTGCTGACGGTCGCCGAGATCGCGCTCGCGTTCGAGCTGCCGTTTTCGCGGAACGTGAAGTTGATCCTGCTGCTGCTCCTGGCGCTCTGGAAGGCATTCCTGGTCGCCATGTTCTTCATGCACCTGAAATTCGAAAAGTGGAACCTGCGACTGATCGCGATCGTGCCGCTGCCGCTGGCGCTGATTCTGGTGCTGGCCGTCATCACCGAGCACGTCTGGTAGCCTTCCTCGAGCTGACCAAGCCGGGGATCACCCAGCTGGTCCTGCTCACCGCCGCCGCGGGGTTTTATCTCGGGGCCCGGGGCGGCGTGCAGCTCGCCCTGCTGGTGCACACTTTGGTCGGCACCGCGCTCGTCGCCGCCGGCACCAACGCGTTCAATCAGCTGCGCGAGCGCGACGTCGACGCCCTGATGCACCGCACCGCCGGCCGGCCGCTGCCGTCGGGCCGGCTCACCGCGGGCGTCGCGGGCGCGTTCGCCGGCGTCATCTCCATCGGCGGCGTCGTCTGGCTTGCCCTTTTCGTCAACCTCACCACCGCGGGCCTGGCGACGTTGACGCTCGTTTCCTACGTCTACCTCTACACGCCGATGAAGCGCCGCACGTCGCTCAACACGCTCGTTGGCGCGGTGCCCGGGGCGCTGCCCATCGTGGGCGGGTGGACCGCCGCCGGAGGCGAGCTCGGCCCGGCGGTCCTCGCCCTGTTCTGGATCCTGTTCCTGTGGCAGCTGCCGCACTTTCTCGCGCTCGCCTGGATCTACCGCGACGACTATCGCCGTGCGGGGCTCGTGATGCTCGGCGTCGACGACGAGGACGGCACACGTACGGGCCGGATGGCCCTGCTCTACGCCGCCGCCCTCCTTCCGGTGAGCCTGCTCCCCACGCTGCTCGGCGTCACCGGCGTCTGGTACTTCTTCGGAGCGCTGGCGTTGGGCCTCCTCTACGCCGCGGCGGGGGCGACCCTGCTCCGCGGCGCGACGCCGCGGCAGGCGTGGCGGCTGTTCCTCGCCTCCATCGTCTACCTGCCGTCGCTGCTCACCCTCATGGTGCTCGACAAGGCGGCCGGCTGAGGTCCCGATGATCCCGTTTCACAAGCTCCTCATCGGCACCGCGATCGCCTTCTGCGCGCTGATGGCCGGATGGGCGGGGTGGCGCTACTCCGCCGACGGCGGCTCGGGCATGCTCGTGCTGGGCGGCGCGTTCGTCGTCGCCGGCGCCGCGTTGAGCTACTACCTGCGCCACCTGAA
>QHVC01000082.1 GCA_003222205.1 Gemmatimonadota bacterium
CGCGCAGCGGCTGTCGCTGATGAAGCCCAAGGCGGTGCTGCTCAACACGGCGCGCGGCGAGCTGGTGGACGAGGCAGCCCTGGTCGAGGCGGTTACGCTGCAGCGCATCGCCGGGGCGGCCATCGATGTGTTCGCCCAGGAGCCGCTGCCCGCGGACGCGCCGCTGCGCAAGCTCGACCACGTGATCCTCACGCCGCACCTCGCCGCATCCACGGCGGAAGCCCAGGAGCGCGTCGGCGTCGAGATCGGGACGGCGGTGCGCGACGCGCTGCTGCACGGCGACTTCTCGACGGCGGTCAACGTCCCCGGCATCACCGCCGACGTGCTGCGTCGCCTGGGGCCGCTGCTCGACCTCGCGCGGCGGCTCGGCCGGCTCGCCGTGGCGCTCGCCGACGGCCCGGTCCGCGCCGTCGAGGTCGCCTACGGCGGCCGCGACGAGGGTGCGCCGCGGCCGGTGCTCTCGGCCGCGCTCGAGGGCCTGCTCTCGGCGCAGGACGCCGGGCCCGTGAGTCTCGTCAACGCGCTGCTGCTCGCCGAGGAGCGGGGCATCCAGCTAGCGCGCAAGACCGGCGCCCCCGAGCCCGGGTTCGAGACGTCGGTGGGCGTGACGGTGGACGCCGCGGGCGGTCGGGTGCGCGTGGCCGGGGCCCTGGCGGGGAACAGCCACGGCCGCATCATCGCGATCGACGACTATCACGTGGATGTGGCGCCTGACGGCTGGATGCTGGTCGTGCGCAACCGCGACGTGCCCGGCGTGATCGGCCGCGTCGGCACGGTGCTCGCGGAGGCCGGGATCAACATCGGCAGCTACCACCAGTCGCGGCGCGCGGCTGGCGATGAGGCGCTCGCCGCCATCACGGTGGATCAGCCGCTGGCCAACGGGGTGCTGGGGAAACTGGCGCGGGTGCCGGACGTGCTGCAGGTGCGGCTGGCGCGGCTGGGCGACTAGTCGGCACCGACAAAGAGGTTGTTCACGCCGTCAGCCGTGTGAGTGGGGGCTGCGTGCCGAGTGCCCAGCGCGGTCCCGGCTAGGTGGCGATCTCGCTGAGTCGGGGAGCGCGGACTGCGAGTCCGGGGCGCGTGTGCAACCCCGTTTCGCGGCTGGCATTACGAAGCGCTTCGCCGATGTGTTTGCCGCTCGGAAGCCGACGGAAGGGCCGGCGAGGCTGAAGCGGTCGTGGAGACTGTGAGTCCCACGGACCGTCGGACCGAGGGGCGCGCGCAGGGTGGCGGGCCCCTTCGTCATGCGTCTCCTCGACGTAGAACGCGCCTCGACGTCCTCTCTGGCCCCACCTTACGACCATTCGAAGCCTACTGGAGCCTCAAAATAGTGCTGAGGGAGTCAGGAATCAGACGCAGCGCGTTGGCGCAACCGGCAGTCCTACCGCGCGTTACTTCAAGACCGGCATCTTCGAGCACCCGGTACGGTTGATGCGGGCCCGCAACGTTTGCGCGTGGTCATCACCCCTGGTGCATCACACGCTGTACGGCCCGGAGGAGACCGATGCAAACACTCCGGCGCGGCGCGCGTGATGTGTCAGGCACGGAGGCCGGAAATGGCCCGGCAGTCAAGGCTTGAGGCATTCAAGATCACGGCGACTCTGGCCCGGACGCATGGGCAGGGTCGCCGCTTGCTTGTGACCGGTCAACGGAAATGGGCGGAAGCGTTTCGGGCGATTAAAAGGAGAGGACCATGAAACAACGAGCCGCGCTGTCCCGCCGAGTCGGGGCGATCCCGCTCGGCTGGCGTGCCACCCTATTCCTGCCAGTAACGTTATGCGCGATCAGCTGTGAACGGCTACCCACTTCAGGGAACAAGGTCGCACCCTCCCGCCCCGACTTTGCCGTCGTTCCCGGCAGTGGCTCCTGGACCACGAAGGCCCCGATGCCCACCGCACGATATGGCCTGGGCGTCGCCGCGGTGAACGGCATTCTCTACGCCGTCGGCGGCGTTAGTGGCAGCGCCATTCTGGCGACGGTCGAAGCGTATGATCCCGTCACGAACACGTGGACGACGAAAGCGTCGATGCCCACCGCGCGCTACTTACTGGCGGTCGCCGTAAGCGACCGCATTCTCTACGCCGTCGGCGGCTACAACTCCCAGAGCGGGATCCTGGCGACGGTGGAGGCATACGACCCGGTCACCGGCACGTGGACGACGAAGACGTCGATGCCTACTGAGCGGACTAACCTGGGTGTCGCTACGGTCGACGGCATTTTGTACGCCGTTGGCGGATGGAACGGATCATCGCACCTCTCTACGGTCGAGGCGTATAATCCCACCACCGACACGTGGGGGACGAAGGCGTCCATGCCGACCGCCCGAGCGGACGTTGGTGTCGCCGTGGTCAACGGTATTCTCTACGCCGTCGGCGGCGGCAATTCTTCAGGTGTCTTGACGACGGTCGAGGCGTATGATCCCGCCACGGACACCTGGGCGACCAAGACTTCGATGCCCACCGCGCGAGATGCCCTGGGCGTCGCCGCGGTGAACGGCATTCTCTACGCCGTCGGCGGCGTTAGTGGCAGCGCCATTCTGGCGACGGTCGAAGCGTATGATCCCGTCACGAACACGTGGACGCCGCAGGCCCCGATGCCCACCGCGCGGGGTTACCTGGGTGTCGACGGCATCATCGGTACCCTTTATGCCGTGGGCGGATTCAACAGGGGACCGAGTGCGGCGAACGAGGCCTTCACCCCACTGGGGCCCCCGGCCACGCTAACGCTCACGCCGCTCACCGCCCTCAATCCGGTCGGCACGCAACACTGCGTCACGGCGACGGTGCAGGATGCGTCGAGCAATCCCGTGCCAGCTGTCACGGTACGTTTCTCTGTCGGGCCTTCGGTCCCAACCACATTTCCCACCCCCCCGCACGGTAGCGGCACCACCGACGCGAACGGACAGGCCACGTTCTGCTACACGGCCTCACTGCCGGGAACAGACGTAATCCATGCGTTCGCCGACGCGAACGGCGACGGAACGGAAGAGACAGGGGAACCTTCCGGCGACGCCGAGAAGACATGGACGCTGCCCGCGAGCACCCCACTGTGCGCGGTGACGATCACGGACGGTGGCTGGATCATCGCCAATAACACGGACCGCGCCAACTTCGGTGGCAACGCCAAGGTTCTCGCCGACCTGACTGTGCAGGGGCAGCAAAACTACCAGGATCAAGGACCCGTCCAGGCTATGACCGTGCACTCGACCGCGATCACGGCGACGACCTGCACCCAAGATCGGACTACTGCCAGCATCTTCGGCAAGGCGACGATCGACGGCGCTGGTTCGTACGTTTTCCGGATTGACGTGACCGACGGGGGCGCCGGCGGATCGAACGATACCTACGGGATCATGCTGGAGACCGGCTACATGTCAGGGCAGCACCAGCTGGGTGGAGGGAACGTAACGATCCATTAGCCCGCACGGTCAGGGCGACAAATGGCGAGGGACCCGGCGCGGGTCCCTCGCCTTTGGGGGGATGCTCAGTCTACCCCATTGCAAACTCGCGCACGCCCCCTTTTCGGTCACAGCGACGACGTTGCCCGCCGCGACGGTCACCACAGGGAGCATTACCGGAGTCCAGCGCCTCCGGCACACGCTCTGGCAAAGCGTCTTCTAATGAGAGGCGGCCGAGTAGGTTAGCGCTGTGCAGCGGATGACCAATACGCTTGCCCTTCGACGCCCGCGCCGAAGAGGTGAATGCAGCCACCCTAGTCCGCCGCTTGGCGGGTCGGCTCGACCGCCTCGTCCTGGAGCAGCCGGAAGGTCTTCACCGCCCCCTGGAGCTTGTCGGCCGCCTCGGCGAGCTGGTTGGCGGACGACGCGATCTCTTCGGTCGACGCGGACTGCTCCTCGCTCGAGGCGGCGATCTCCTCGGCGGACGCGAGCAGCGCCTCGGTCCCTCGCGCGACTTCGGTGAGGCGTGCCGCGATCTCCTCGACCAGCCGCTTCACCTCCGTCGCCGACGTCGCGATCTCCCGGCTCCAGGCGTCGTTCGCGTCGGCCTCCCCCGCCACGGTGGCGAGGCCCTGCGCCGCGGACTGCGCGGCCTCCCGCGCCGCGGCGCCGCCCTGCGCCAGCCGCAACAGCCGGTCGCGCGTCGCCTGCACGCGCGTCGTCACGCCGCGCACCGTGTCCGCCGTCTCGCCAGCCGAAATCGCCGCCTGCGAGGCCAGCTTGCGCACCTCGTCGGCCACGACGGCGAAGCCGCGGCCCTGCGGGCCGGCGCGCGCCGCCTCGATGGCGGCGTTCAGCGCCAGCATGTTCGTCTGGGTGGCGACCGCCTTCGCCTGCGCGACGAACTTCTGGATGTCCTGCGCCGCCTTGGTCAGCGCCTCCGCCTCAGCCGCGCCCTTCTCGACGTCCTCGGCCAGCTTGGCGAGCTGCGCCGTGCTCTGGTCGAGCACCTCCTTGTTGCGGCGCGCCACCCCGCTCAGCGCGGTATTGCGGCGCGCGGCCTCTTCCGAGCCGCTCGCCAGGATGCTGGTGATATGGAGAATCCGCCCGGCGTCGTCCGCCGCCGACCGCACCAGCTGGGCCTGGTCGGCGGCCTTCCGCGACAGATCCTGGGCCGTGGAAGTCAGCTGTTGCGTGCTGGCGCTCATTTCCTGCGTCGCCCCCGAGATCTCTGCCGCCATCGCCGCGGCCTCGTCCGCCGCCGTGCGGATGGCCCCCACGAGGCGTCGCAGCGCCACGATCATCGAGTGCACGGAGGAGAGCAGGTCCCCAACTTCCGCCGCCTCCGTCCGCATCGTCGCGACGACGACCGACAGGTCGCCGGCCGCGACGCGGCCGGCGATCCGGCTCACCGCCTGCACCGGACGCGAGACGCGGCTATCGAGCCAGCGCACGCCGCCCCAGAGGAGCGCGCCGAGCAGGACCAGCAATCCGGGCACCCCAAGCCACACGTAGCGCTGCACGCCCCGGGCCGCGGCGTACGCCACGCTCGTGGGCTCGCGGAACAACACCCAGTAGGACGCTTCGTTCGCCGGGAAGCGACCCCGGGGGGCCGGAACTGACACGACGAGCTCCGGGCCGCGGGCGGTCTGGAGGATGGCTCGCTGCGAGCGGGCGGGATTGTAGAGCGTCGTGTCCTTGGGGACTGTCCGCAGCTCCGTCTGCGCCGGGGCGTAGAGCAGGTTCCCCCGCTTGTCCACGAGCTGGAGATAGGTGCTGTCGCCAAGATCGATCCCGGTGAGGAGCCACCCGACGCGGTCGAGCTGGTACACACCCTCGAGCACGCCGACCGCGCGGGCGCCCTCCTCGGGGCGAAGCGCTACCGCGTAGTGCACGGTGACCGACGACGTAGCGGAGTCGATCACGGGATCGCTCTCCGCGACACCTTCGGCGAACGCCCGGCGCCACAACGGGTCGTCCGCGTTCCGGAACCGCTCCGGGACGCCGGAGGCGATGACGACGAGCCCGTGGCGCTCGGTGAGGGTGAGGTCGGTGAATTCCGATCGCCCGGAGTAGCTGCGGAGATAACGGACCAGCTCCGGATCCCCCTCGAGCCGGCGCGCGCCGGCGAACATGCGCTCGAGGTCGGCAGGGGCCACCTGGTCGAGCCGGCGGGCGACAACCGTCTGCGCGGCGTCGATCGCCGCGCGGATCAGATATGGATTGGCGGCGAGCTGGTCGGCTTCAACGTGACGCTCGCGTACGTAGTTCGCGACCAGGGCGGCGACACGAGCCGCCACATCCGTCCCGCGCTGATCGGAAAGGCGCTCGAGCGTCCGCCTGGCGCCGCGACCGGCGAGCAGGCTCAGACCGAGCAAGGCGGCGAGCGCGATTCCGCCGGCCCAGAACGTGAAGCGGCGGAGGAGTGTCTTGAGGGTCAACGCCATGGAGTGAAGTCGCAAAGTATGCCGGGTTTCTTGGGGGAGCAAGTGCGTGTAGTTTCAAACACTTATGTCGGACACGCCGTCGTACGATCCGCAGGCCGTCGAAGCGGCCGCGCAGCGTCGCTGGGACGAGCGGCACGTCAACGAGCCGGACTTGGGCCGGCCGCGCCGGCCGTTCTACAACCTCATGATGTTCCCCTATCCCTCCGCCGAAGGGCTGCACGTGGGGAACATGTTCGCGTTCACCGGCGCGGACATCTACGGGCGGTTCAAGCGGCTGCAGGGCTTCGACGTGTTCGAGCCGATGGGGTTCGACGCGTTCGGCATCCACTCGGAGAACTTCGCGCTCTCGGTGGGCACCAACCCGGCGAAGCTCATCCCGCAGAACATCGACGCGTTCCGCCGCCAGCTCAAGCGCTTCGGCGGCATGTTCGACTGGCGACACGAGCTCTCCACCACCGACCCCCGCTACTACAAGTGGACGCAGTGGATTTTCCTCCAGCTCCTCAAGGCGGGGCTGGCGTTCCGCAAGAAGGCGGCGGTCAACTGGTGCCCCAAGGACAAGAGCGTCATCGCCAACGAGCAGGTGATCAACGGCTACTGCGAGCGCCACCCCGACACAAAAGTGGAACAGCGGTTCCTCGAGCAGTGGTTCTTCGCCATCACCAGGTACACCGAGCGCCTGCTGGGGAACCTCGAGCGCCTCGACTGGTCGTCCAGCACCCTTACGCTGCAGCGCAACTGGATCGGCAAGAGCGAAGGGGCGGAGCTGATCTTCGAGACCCCCGGCGGCGAGCGCATCGGCGTGTTTACGACGCGCCCCGACACCGTGTTCGGGGCCACCTACCTCGTGCTCGCGCCCGAGCACCCGCTCGTCGAGACGCTCACGACCCAGGAACAGCGCGCGGCGGTGCGGGAATACCAGCGTGCGGCGCAGAGCCAGGACATCGTCAGCCGCCGCGTCGGCGACCGCACCAAGACGGGGGTGTTCACCGGCGCCTACGCGCGCAACCCCGCGACGGGCGAGGCGATCCCCATCTGGACCGCCGACTACGTGCTCATGGAGTACGGCACCGGCGCGATCATGGCCGTGCCGGCCCACGACCGCCGCGACTTCGAGTTCGCCACCGCCTTCGGGCTCCCCATCCGTCAGGTGGTGCGCGTCGAGGGGGAGACGCTGCCCAGCGTCTCGGAGGATGGGGTGCTCGTGAACTCGGCGGCGTTCGACGGGGTGCCGTGCCGCGAGGCGCAGGGGCAGATCGTCGCCTGGCTCGCCGAGCGGGGGCTGGCGAGCTCCCGGGTGCAATACCGGCTCCATGACTGGTGCATCTCGCGACAGCGCTATTGGGGCCCGCCGATCCCGATCATCTACTGCGACCGCTGCGGTCCCGTGGGGGTGCCCGAGCAGGATCTTCCGGTCGAGCTGCCGCTCATCGAGGACTTCCGGCCCGACGACTCGGGGGTGAGCCCGCTCGCGCGCCACAAGGAGTGGTACTACGCCGCCTGCCCGCAGTGCGGCGCCCAGGGCCGGCGCGAGACGGACGTGTCCGACACCTTCCTCGACTCGTCGTGGTACTTCCTGCGCTACCCCTCGACCGAGTTCGACGACCGGCCGTTCGACCAGGCGCGCACCCGGACGTGGCTCCCGGTCACGACCTACATCGGCGGCAATGAGCACGCGGTGCTGCACCTCATGTACTCGCGGTTCATCACCATGGCGCTCAAGGATCTCGGGCACCTCGCCTTCGAGGAGCCGTATGTCAAGTTCCGCGCCCACGGGATGATCGTGAAGGACGGGGCCAAGATGTCCAAGTCGCGGGGCAACGTCGTCGTCCCCGACGAGTACCTCCAGAAGTGGGGAGCCGACACGTTCCGCATGTACCTCATGTTCCTCGGCCCCTTCCAGGAGGGCGGGGACTTCCGCGATACCGGCATCATCGGGATCCGGCGGTTCCTCGACAAGGTGTGGGCATGCGCGCACGAGGCCGCCGGCGCCGGCACCCGGCAGCTCCCGCCGCCGGTGCAGCGCAAGCTGCACCAGACCATCAAGAAGGTCAGCGCCGATACCGAATCGCTGGACTACAACACCGCGATCGCGGCGATGATGGAGTACATCAACCTGGTGCGCGAGGCGGGACCGGTGGCGACGACGCGGGGCGCGACCGAGCCGCTGCTCATTCTCCTTGCCCCCTACGCGCCGCACCTCTGCGAGGCGCTGTGGGAGCGGCTCGGCCATAAGGATTCGATCTTCGCCTCGGCGCGTTGGCCCGCCTTCGACGAGCGGCTCACGACCGCCGAGGAGGTGGAGATCGCGGTGCAGGTGAACGGCAAGCTGCGCGGGCGGATCACCGTGCCGCGCGGGTCGACCGAGGCCCAGGTCGTCGCGCGCGCCCTCGCCGAAGAAGGCGTGCGGAAGTTTGTGGACGGCAACGCGGTGAAGAAAACGGTCTACGTGCAGGACCGGCTCGTCAACCTGGTCGTCTAGGCGGCCGTTTACAGGTACCTCGCCACCAGGTCGCCGACGAAGTATCCGACCGCCGCCACCCCCAGCCCCACCACGAACATGTCCACGCCGCTGCGGATCACCCCCCGGCCGGTGAAGAAGCTCCGCGCCGCGCCCACGGCGAAGTGGGACACCATCGCGATCCCGAACGCGGCCCAGATCGCCGCCTGACCGTGGAGCGCGAGGAACGGGGCCACCGGGATGAAGGCCCCGACCGCCGTTGCCACGCCCGTCACCCAGCCTTCCTTGAGCGGTGTCGACCGTGCCTGCGCGATACCCAACTCCTCGCGCACCTGCTCATCGAGAGCGCGCGCGGGGTCACGCATCAGCTCCGCCGCCATCTGCCGCGCCTGCGCCGACTCGATCCCCTTGGCCTCGTAGACCAGGGCGATCTCCTCCTCCTCCACGTCGGGCATCAGTCGGATCTCTTCCTTCTCCATCGCGATCTCGTGCGCGTACACCTCCTGCTCGCTCTTGGCGGCGAGGTACCCGGAGGACCCCATCGACAGGGCGTCGGCGATCATCCCCGCGACCCCGGAGATCAGGATCATGTGGGGCGCCACCGCCGCGCCGATCACGCCGGCCACGAGCCCGAAGTTGGCCGTGAGCCCGTCGTTGAACCCGTACACCACATTGCGGACGAACCCGCCCGAGCCGGTGCGGTGCCACGGCTCGGCGCTTGCGCCCGCGAGCCCGGCGAGGGTCTCCGCGTGTTCAGCCGACTCTTTGGCGAGCGTGAGCGACACCGCGCGCGCGTCCGCGCCGCTCGAGGTCTTGTGCAGGTCCATGTAGCCGCGCACTTCGCGCCCCTCCTCCCGCAGCAGCAGCGGCAGCAGGTAGCCGGGACCGAACCGCCGGCCCAGCCAGGCCATGAACCGCGCGTTGAGGGAGGGGCGGGGACCCGCCGCGGGCACGGCGTGTCCGTTTTCGCCGAGCAGTTTGGCCCACAGCTCGGTGTGGCGCCGCTCGACGTCGGCCAGCTTGTCGTAGATCTGGCGCTTGCGCGGGTCCGGCTCTTGGGCCGACAGGACCGTATAGAGGAAGGCGGCGTCCCCTTCGTCCTGCCAGTGATGGAGCCAGAGGTGCAGTGTCTGCCGGTCTACGCTCATGGCGCCTGAAGATAGACGCTGCACGGGCAAGTTACTAGAAGCCAACTACTTAAAAGGCGTGGGGAAGGGGGGATGTGGGCCAGACGGTGCAGGGGGGAGATGCGGGCGATACGGAACGCCCCCGCCCCCACTTCCCCCCGCGTTTCGGATCACCGCGACGCTCCCGTCGGGAACCGCATCATAACTTTCAGGAGATGACCATCTCGCTCACCGTCCCGGACGTCCTGGTCGCCCGTGCCAAGACCGGAGACCTCGAGGCGCTCGAAGCGCTGTACCGTGCGTTCGAGGCGCCCGTCTACAACCTCGCGCGGCGCATGCTCCGCAACGCCGAGGACGCCGAGGACGTGCTCCAGGAGACGTTCCTCGAGGTGGTGCGCAGCATCGGGCAGTACCGGGGCGAGGGCCATCTGTGGGGCTGGATCCGGCAGATCGCGGCGACCAAAGCCCTGATGCGGATCCGGCGCGAGCAGGTGCGGGAGGCGGAGGTGTTCGACGAGGCCATCATGGCGGGGCGCGCCGGGCACAACGTCGGCCAGGCGCTGGATCTCGAGCGCGCGATGCAGGAGCTGAGCGATACGGGGCGCGCGGTGGTGTGGCTGCACGACGTCGAAGGGTACACGCACGAGGAAATCGCCGAGATGATGGGCAAATCAGTGAGCTTTTCGAAGTCCCAGCTGGCGCGGGCGCACACGAAGTTGCGTCGCACGCTGGGGGCGGGGATGGAGGTCGGATGATGCACTGCACAATGGACGATCTGCTGGCGCTCCAGGCCGGCGAAGCGTCGGGGTGGGCGCGCAAGCACCTCGAGACGTGCGCGGTATGCCGGGCGGAGCTGGACATCCTGTACCAGCGGGTGGCGCAGCTCAAGGCGCTCCCCGGGCTGCGCGCGCCGCGCGATCGCTGGCCGGCGGTGCGCGCCGTGGTGCTCGCGGGCCGCGACCGGCGCCGGCGCGTGTGGCGCGCAGGGACCCTCGCGGCCGCGGCCGCGCTGGCCGGCGTGCTGCTGTTGCGGCCCTGGGGGACGGATCTCGAAGGGCAGCTGGTACAGGCGCAGCAGCGCTCGGCGACGCTCGAATCGACCCTGCAGCAGGTGGGCGGCGGCGGTGACGGACGGGTGATGAGCGGGCGGGAAGCCGCGCTGGCGTCGGCGCTCGAAGACCGCATCGCGGCCATCGACGGGCAGCTCGCCGAGCGTCAGGCGGAAGAGCTGGAAGCGTTGAATCTGTGGCGGCAGCGGGCGGACCTGATGCAGCAGCTGGTGCAGGTCCGGGTGACCCGCGCCAATTACGTGGGGCTGTGAGCTCTCTGGAGGAATCGCGATGAAGCGGACGTGGCTGGTCGCATTGGTCGCCGTCATGATCGGAACCCCGGCGCTGGTCGCCGCTCAGGAGACCCCGGCGCCGGCGCCGAGGGCGCGGACGCGGGTGCGTCCGCGCGCGTTCACCTACAACTTCTCGACCGAGAATCACGGCCGCATCGGCGTAGTCGTGAACATGGCGGCCAACGCCGACAGCGACAAAATCGGCGCCCGCATCGCGGCGGTGACCCCGGGCGGGCCGGCCGACAAGGCGGGGCTCAAGGCCGGCGACGTGATCACCAAGTTCAACGGGACCGCCCTGGGGAGCGCCCGGGCCGGGGACGAGGACGAATCGGGCCCCGGCATGAAGCTCGTGGAGCTGGCGCACGCGCTCGACCCGGGCGATACGGTGAAGGTCGAGTACCGGCGCGGCAACGACGCGAAGCAGGCGACCCTCGTGGCCGAAGAAGTCGAGGGCGGCGGTCCGTTCGCGATCGCGGGACCCGAATTCGGTTTTCATGGGATGGACATGCCGCCGATGACGATGACTGTCCCGGGGGGTGGAGTGCTTACGGCCCCCGAGATCAGCATCTGCTTCGGGGAGTCGTGGTGCAGCCTGCAGCTCGTCAACTTGAACGCCGATCTGGGTGAGTACTTCGGGACGAGGGAAGGCGTGCTTGTGATCCGGGCGCCGGGGGACTCGAGCCTGCCGCTCAAGGCGGGCGACGTGATCCTCACGATCGGGGGCCGCAAGGCGACCACGCCGGAGCACGCGATGCGGATTCTGCACTCCTACGACGCGGGCGAGGCGGTCGCCATCGACGTGATGCGCCACCAGCGCAAGCTCACCCTGAACTGGACCGTGCCCAATGCGGAGGACCACATGCGCATGCACCCCTCGCGGCGGCCGCGGGGTGAGCGCGGGGAGCCCAGCGTGTTCCGCTGGAAGACGACGCCCTCGCGTTGGAAGACGAGGTTGGCGCTGCGGTCCGTCTGACGCTGCTCCCATCCTGAAGGATGGGCTCGGCAGGCACCACGCTGAAGCGAACGGGGTTCCCTTCAGGGTTGTGTCGGCCGAGCCCACGCTTTTAGCGTGGGGACAGGGCTACGCGCTTCAGTGCGCGCGCCGGGCGGCGGGCAGCACTTGATCGAAGGCCGGCAGCTCGAAGGGTTTGGCGATGAGGGGGCGGCCGCTCGATGCCAGAAAACCGCGCATTTGCTCGTTCATCACGTCGCCGGTCGTAAAGATTACGCGGCTGGCGTGCTCGGGGTCGCGGGCCCGGAGCTCTTCGTAGAGCTGTTCGCCGGACAAGTCGGGCATCCGCATGTCCACGATGATCGCGTCGTAGGCGTTTTCCCCGAGCAGGCGCAGCGCGTCCCGGCCGCTGGCGGTGGTGTGCGTCTCGTGGCCGCGGCCGTCGAAGTAGCGTTGCAGCGCCACGCGCACCGACGTTTCATCGTCCACCACTAGGAGGCGGAGTCGCTGGCCGCCGCCGCCGGCGGCCGGCACGACCGGGAACTCGCCCGTGCGCCGTGGCCGAATGAGCGGCAGCACGATCACGAAGCGGGCGCCCCCGCCGGGTGCGTTCTCGGCCCAGATGCGCCCTTCGTGCTCGCGCACGATCCCCAACGAGATCGACAAGCCGAGGCCGGTGCCGCGCCCCGTGGGCTTGGTGGTGAAGAACGGATTGAAGATGCGCTCGAGCAGGTTCGCCGGGATCCCGGGTCCCGTGTCCTCGATCTCGATGCGGATCGTGTCGCCCAGGCCGCGCGTGCGGACGGTGAGCAGGTGCGCCTGCTGCTTCACCTGTTCCATCGAGTGCTCGGCGTTGGTGATGATGTTGAGGAACACCTGCTGCAGCTGGTGCGCGTCGGCCATCGTGTCCGGGATCGCGTCGTCGTACTCGCGGCGCACCTCGATCCCGCGCACCCGCAGCTCGTACATCCGCAGCTCCAGCGTGTCGTCCATCACGTGGTGGATGCTCGTGGGCCCCTTCTCGGCTTTGTGCTGCCGCGCGAAGGTGAGGAGGTTCTGGACGATGCGGGAGGCGCGGCGCGATTCGGCGTAAATCGTCTCGATCGACTGCCGCTGGTCCGCCGACGCGCGCTTCTCGGCCAGCAGCAGCTGCGCGAACGCGGCGATCCCGGCCAGCGGATTGTTCAGCTCGTGGGCCACCCCCGACACCAGCTGGCCGATCGCCGACATCTTCTCGGACTGGATGAGCTGCTCCTGGAGCAGCTTCTGGTCGGTGACGTCGCGGATCAGGCACAGCACCTCTTCGTCCTTCTGGGGGCTCGAGTAGGTGACTTGGATGGTCCGCGGCTCGCCGTCTTTGCGGACAAACCGGGTCTCGAAGAGCCCCGTTTCGCCCGAGAGCGCCATCTGGAAATGCGCCAGCGTTTTCGGCAGGTCGTCGTCGGGAATCATCGGGGCGAACCACTGGCCGACGAGCTCGTCGCGACTGTAGCCCGAGATGCTCTCGGCCGCGTGGTTCACGGTCGTGAACCGGCCGTTGGCGTCCAGGGTCACGATGGCGTCGGAGGCGGACTCGAACAGGTTGCGGTAGCGGGACTCCGAGCGGGCGAGGGTCTCCTGTGCCCGCTTTTGATCGGTGATGTCCCGGACCGTGGCGACGGTGCCCACCAGCTCTCCCTCCACCGTGAATGGAGAGTTCGAAACGGCCACGTCGCGGAGCTCGCCGGCGCTCGTCACCACGGTCGTCTCGTAGCGCTGCGGCTCGCCTCCGAACGCCTGCTGCTCCCGGCTCGCCACATGTTGGCGCTCAGCCGGGGCGATGATCTCGTCCATGGTGAGATGGGGCAGCTCATCCAGCGCCCGCCCCAGCAATTCCGCCGCCGCCTGATTGGCGGTGAGGATGTGACGGTCCAGGCCGGTGACCACGACGGCGTCGGGAAGGTTGGCGACCAGCTCCGCGGCGACGCGGACCAGGTCGAGCGGCGGACCCCCTCCCTCACCGCCCGCGGCGACGCGCGTGCCCGGCGAGGGCGCCGCCCGCCGCTTGCTCACGGCCGGTAGGCCTCGAGCATCGCGTCGCGCATGAGGGTGAGGCTGTGGATCGCGGCGGCCGTCACCGCCTCCGGGTCCTCGCCATGGGCTACGCGGGCCTTGATGATCTCGAGCGCGTGGACGGGATGCTCGTCGTCGTACTTGGCGTGCTCTTCCAGCCACCAGCGCCCCCGCGGGCCCAGCTTTTCGTTCTTGCCCAGGCCGCGCAGCGCCTTTTCGGAGATGCGCTGCGCCACCCCTTCGACGGCGTAGTTCGTCGCCGCGACCCCCTCAGCGAACGACGCCACCTGACATGAGGCGGAAAGGAAGTCGTGGAAGTCACGTACTGCCGCGAGCATTGGCAGCTGCCGCTGGAAGCGCCCCTTCGGCACTCCGAACGCGTCGCCCATGGCGCGCCACATGGCGTCGTGACGGCGCTCGACCCGGATGTTGTCGCGAAAAAAGACCGCGCTCTCCGGCGGGGAGCGGTCGAGTAACAGCTGCAGCCACTGCGGGAAATCGCGGATGATGGGATAGAACGCGATCAGGAAATCTTGCATCCGCTGCTCGACGAGCGTGTTTTCCGCGGAGTGCTCGACGACCGGCGTGGTGAGCACGGCCAGCCGGTGCGGCTCGAGCGCGCGGTCCAGGTCCACGACCCACTCGGGGTGGGGGGTCACCTGCACGGACATAATCCCGAGTCCCTCATCACGGCGCGGCGTTGGGTGACGACGGTGGGCGCACCGGGGAATGTATCGAGCCGGGCGGCCTGTGCCCTTGTCTGGCTTGACACGATATATCGTCACATAGTATCGTCTCGTTACATCTTCAGAAGGCAGGAACGGTATGCATCGGGGATGGAGAGGGTTCGGCTTCGGGTTCGGGCCGCGGGGGTTCACCTGGGCCCGCGGGCCGCGCCGCCGCCAGTGGTTCGAGGCCGGGGACATGAAGTACGTGATCTTGAAGCTGCTCAAGGACAAGCCGCGCCACGGCTACGAAGTGATGAAAGAGCTCGAAGAGCGCATGCACGGCTGCTACTCCCCCTCGCCGGGGACCGTGTACCCGACGCTGCAGTGGCTCGAAGACGAAGGGCTCGTGGTCGCCAAGGAGGTCGAGGGCAAAAAGGTCTACGAGATCACGGACCAGGGCCGGCAGTTTCTCGAGGAGCACAAGGACGTGGTGGAGGACATCTTCGACCGCGTGAAGGACGCCGTGGACCAGGCTCTCGGCGGCTCGATGTCTGAGCTGAACCAGGCCGTGGGGCGGCTGGTCAAGCAGGTGTATCGCACTGGCTGGAAGGCGCGTGACGACACCGTGCGGGTGAAGATCGCCGAGATTCTGAAGCGGGCGACCGAAGAGGTCGACGCCTTGGCGCACGAATAAGCGGGCGCCGGCGTCTATTCGCGACGCCGGCTCCGCCGGCTCCGCAGCTCCTGCAGCGCTCGCGTCGCGTAGACGCGCGTCATCTGTTTCCGCCACGACAGCTCGAAATCCGTATTGTCGAGGGGTTTGGAGGGGCGGTACGCCGCCTCGGCTGCGGCGGCGATCGCCTCGTCATCAAGGGCGGTTCCCTTAAGCACCGCACCGGCCTCCGGTACCTCCTGCGGGCAACTGGCGACGCCCCCAAGCACGATCCTCGCGTCCACGATCGTTCCGCGTTCCGCGTTCCGACTTCCGCGTTCCCACCGCACCCAGGCGGCCACGCCCAGCACCGGAAAATCGAAGGAGCCGCGCCGCCGCAGCTTGTGGTAGACCGCGTCCCAGCCGTCCGGCGCGGGCAGCCGCACCGCGGCGAGGATCTCGTCGGGTTGCTTGGTGAGGTAGTTGATCCCGTCGTTGTGATAGCAGCGGGCCGCCGGCACCAGGCGCTCGCCCTCGGGACCGACCAACTGGTACTCCGCGCCGATCGCCACCATCACCGGCGCCACGTCCGAGGAACTCACCGCCCAGCAGCGCGGCGAGGACGGCGCGACCCAGCAGATCGCGCCGTCCTTCTTCATGCAGAAGTCGATCGCCTTCCGCCATTCGTACGACTGGTTGTAATAGTTGCAGCGCGTGTCGAGGCAGAGGTTGCCGCCCAGCGTCCCCATGTTGCGGAGCAAGGGTGTCGACACCAGCTCGGCGGCGGTCGCGACAGCGGCGTAGGACTGTCGGACCGTCGGACTGTCGGACAACTCCGTGAGGGTCACGCAGGGCCCCATCACGCATCTCCCATCCCGCATCCCCCATCCCGTGAGATCCTTGACCTGCATGAGGGATATCACGGTCGTCGGGGTCTGATGCCGCCGCTTCATGTTGGGGTACAGGTCCGTCCCCCCCGCGACGTAGCTCCCGTCGGGGCCGGCGTCGGCCTTCATCCGCAGCGCCTCGGCGAGCGAAGTGGGCTGGAGGTAGGTGAACCGGGGGAGTCGCAGCATCAGTGCTGGCGCTCGAGCGCGGCCGCGGCAACCGGCACCGCACCGCCATCTCCGCCTTCCCACGGCGGTGGCACGCGGATCGGCTCCGGCCAGGGAATGTCGGGGAAGCGAGTGGGTCCGACCCGTCCCTCTTCCCCCTTTGTCTTCTTCTTCAGCGCCTTCAGCACCTTCTCCGGGGTGATCGGCACCTCGTCGACGCGGACGCCCACCGCGTCGTACACCGCGTTGGCGATCGCCGGCGGTACGGGGAGCAGCGGCCCCTGGCCGACCTCTTTGGCCCCGAACGGCCCGCTGGGGTCCGGGTCCTCCACGAGGTAGGTGACGACGTCGCACATCTCCAACGTCGTCGGGCTCTTGTACTCGAGCAGGCTGGGAATCTTGTGCACGACGTTGCGGTTGCCGCGGTACGCCATCTCCTCCATCAGCGCCTCGCCGAGCCCCATGTACACCGAGCCCTCGACCTGACCCATGACCGCGGCCGCGTTGATCGACTGGCCGATGTCGTGCGCGATCCAGATGCGCGGCACCGTCACGATGCCCGTGTCCGGGTCTACGTCGACTTCCGCGACCGCGGCGCTGTAGGAGTAGGCGGGGGAGGGGCCGACGCCGCCGCCGCGATACTTCGCCGCGCTGCGCGGCGGCGTGTACGAGCCCACCGTACCGATTGTCCCTTGCGCCGCTTCGGCGACTTGGACCGCCTCGGCGAACGCCATCCCGTGTTTGGGGTCCTCGGCGTCGAACACCCGCCCGCCCGCGAAGACGACCCGCGTGGCGGGAATCTCGAGTTTGCGCGCCGCGTGCCCGGCGAGAATCTCCTTGGCCCGCTCGGCCGCCTGGATCGCCGCGTTGCCCGTCATCAGCGTCACCCGGCTCGAGTAGCTCCCGAGGTCGACGGGCGTCAGGTCCGTATCGGCCGTGACCACCGCGATCTCGAACGGATCGAGTCCCAACACTTCCGCGACGATGTAGGCGAGGATCGAGTCCGAGCCCTGGCCGATTTCGGTCGAGCCGCAGAACACCGTCACGCCGCCGCCCCGGTCGCATTTCAGCTGCACGCCGGAGTGCGGCATGTTGTTCCAGTAGATCGGCAGCCCGGCGCCGCAGATATAGCTCGAGCACGCGAGCCCCACGCCCTTCCCCGGCGGGAGCTTCCGGAACTTGCGCTTCCACTCGGACCCGGCCACGACCTTCTCGAGGCACGCGCCCAGCCCCATCGAGCCCACGCGCAGATAGTTGGCGGTCAGGGAATTTGGCGGCACGAGGTGCTTCAAGCGCAGCTCGGCGGGGTCGGCGCCTAATTGCTCGGCGAGCTTGTCGAGGTGGACTTCGAGCGCGTAGCGGGGCTGCGGCGTGCCGTGGCCGCGCTTGGGGCCGCACGGGGGCTTGTTGGTGAACGCGCGCGCGCCCTGGAACTTGTAGCGCGCCACCGGATAGGTCACCGTCTGCAGCGCGCCCGTGTAGTAGGTGCTCGCCACGCCGTACGACCCGTAGCCGCCGCCGTCGAGCAGGCTCTTGAAGTGCATCGCGGTGATGGCGCCGTCCTTCGTCACCCCGGTCTTGATCCACATCAGCGTGGGGTGGCGGCCGCGGTGGCAGTAGAACACCTCCTCGCGGGTGAGCGTGATCTTCACGGGACGGCCCGTCACCATCGCCAGCTTCGCGACGACGATCTCGTGGCTGAAGGGATCGCTCTTGCCGCCGAAGCCGCCGCCGTTGGGGGTGGCGATGACGCGGATACGCGCCGGCGGGAGCTCCAGCACCTTGGCCAGGGCGCGGTGCACATAGTGCGGCGTCTGCGTGCTGCTCCACACGGTGAGCTTGCGGTCCGCGGACCACTGGGCCACCGCCGCGTGCTGCTCCATCGGCAGGTGGGTGCTGCCCTCGTAGAAGAACAGGTCCTCGCGCACCAGGTCGGCCGCGGCGAAGCCCGTCTCCACGTCGCCGAACTCGAGGTGGATGAGCTTGTGGAGGTTGCCGCCGTCGCCGTAGTCGTGGATGCGGGGCTCGGGGTGGGCGACCGCGTCCTCGGCGTCGGGGACGGGGCGCAACGGCTCGTACTCGACGGTGATGAGGTCCAGGGCCGCGGTCGCGACGTCCTCGCTCGTCGCCGCCACGGCCGCCACCGGATCGCCGACGAATCGGACTTTATCCGGCGCCAGCGCGTGCTCGTCCTGGCTCACGGGGAGGATGCCGAAGGGGATCGGGAGGTCCTTGCCGGTGAGCACCGCCCTCACGCCGGCGAGCCGCGCTGCCTTGGCGACGTCGACGCGCAGGATCTTCGCGTGCGGGTGCGGGCTGCGCAGCAGCTTAGCGTACAGCATGCGGGGGAAGAACAGGTCGTCGGCGAAGATCGTGGCGCCGGTGACCTTCGCCGTCGCATCGATTTTGCGGAGCGCTCTCCCGATGACGCGATGGTCGGACAGTCGGACTGTCGGACTGTCGGACTGAGAGCGCTTAACGGTCAGACTGTCCGACAGTCCGACCGTCCGACGCTTCTTACGCGTGGCCATACAAGGTCTCGCGAGCCGGCGTGGCGTCCTCGCCCCGCAGGCGCGCCGCGGCCAGCTCCACGGCCTCGTAGATCTTGAGGTAGCCGGTGCAGCGGCAGAGGTTGCCGGCGAGCGCCTGCTTGATCGCAGCGCGCGAGGGGCGGGGCTCGACGGCGAGCAGTGCCTGGGCCGCGAGCAGGAACGCGGGGGTGCAGTAGCCGCATTGCGCCGCGCCCAGCTCGGCGAACGCGTCCTGGAGCGGGTGCAGCCGGCCGCCCGCCGCCATGCCTTCGACAGTCGTGACGCGATGTCCGGCACAGGCAAGGCCGAGCAACAAGCAGGAGAGCACGGGCGTGCCGTCGAGCAGGACCGTGCAGGTCCCGCACTCGCCCAGCTCACACCCATGCTTGGTGCCCGTGAGCCCCGCGTCTTCCCGCAGCACCTCGAGCAGCGTTTTGTGGGGTGCGAAGGCGAGCGTGGCGGGCTCGCCGTTCAGCTCGAAACTGATCGTCGCTTTCGGATCGGGCATCGAACGAAACGTAATCTTGTGCTGAGGGTGGCGCGATGCCAGCTTTGGCGTCCCACGTTCAGGTTGAGCATGCGATGAGGTCGGTTAGGCGTTTGGGCGGTTGGCCTGTGAGCGTCGCGCTGCTGGTTGTAGCCGGCTATCCGGCTGACCGCCTCGCATCCCAGGCAGCGAAGCCCGATTCGTTTCGCTTGAAAGCTCTCGCCATCTTGCGCACCGTTCCACTCATCGATGGCCACAACGACATCCCCGATGCCATCCGCGAGCGCGGTGGCCTCGATGCGGTCGACTTCAGCGTGTCGCAGCCGAAGTTGATGACCGATCTGCCCAGGATCCGCGCCGGCGCCATGGGCGGCCAGTTCTGGGCGGCATACGTGCCGGTGACGACGATGGACTCGGGGCCGCATCCGGCAGTGTACGCCCTCGAGCAGATCGATCTGGTCCACCGTCTCTGCGCTCGGCATTCGGGCAGCATGGCGATGGCCTACACGGCCGCCGACGTGCAGCGCAACTTCGCCGCGGGCAGGTTCTCGTGCCTGATCGGGATCGAAGGCGGCCACGCGATCGAGAACTCGCTCGGCGCCCTGCGGATGTTCTACCGGCTCGGCGTGCGCTACCTGACGCTCACCCACTGGCGCAGCCTCGACTGGGCCGTGGCGTCGACCGATACCGCGCGCCGCGGGCTCTCGGCGTTCGGCAAGCAGGTCGTGCTCGAGATGAACCGGCTCGGCATGCTAGTCGACCTGTCGCATGTGAACGACGTGACCATGTCCGACGCGCTCCACACCTCGCGCGCGCCCATCATCTTCTCCCATTCGTCCGCGCGCGCCCTCACCGACCATGCGCGTGACGTCCCCGATTCGATCCTGAAGCTCGTACCGGCCAACGGCGGCATCGTGATGGTGAACTTCAACCCGGGCTTCGTCTCGGAGGCGGTCCGCGCCTACGGCGACAGCACGAGCGCCTGGGCCCGGGCGTTGCGCGCCGCCGGCGCCGACTCCGCCACGCGCGCCGATTCGATGCGGGCGTGGGACGCGCGGGCGCCTCACGCGACGCTGCGGCAGGTCGCCGACCACATCGAGCATATCCGGCAGGTGGCGGGGGTCGACTACGTCGGGATCGGCTCCGACTTCGACGGCATCACCGAAGTGCCGGACGGGCTGGAGGACGTCTCGAAGTTTCCCGACCTGATCGCGGAGTTGCTGCGGCGCGGCTGGACCGAGCTCGACGTCAAGAAAGTCGCGGGTCTGAATATCCTGCGGGTGATGCGCGCGGCGGAGCGCGTCGCCGCCGGGCTGCAGCGCACGGCGCGATAGCCTTTCCGGACCGGCGCGTACTCGCCATATTGCCCGCAGCCGCCTTCCAGCAGGAGGTGGAATCATGAGGCGACCCGTGCAGGCGGTGATCGTCCAGGGCGTGACGGGCGGGATCCTGGCAGGGGCGGTGGTGGCGCTCTGGTTCCTGGTGGCCGACGTGATCGCGGGCCAGCCGTTCCGGACTCCCGGGCTGCTCGCGGGCGCCTTGCTGCACAGCCAGTTCCCCCAACCCACCTTCCGCCTCGTCTCCGCGTACACGGTGCTCCACTTCGGCGTGTTCGCGGTGCTGGGCGTCATCATGGCCAGGGTGAGCGCTGCGTTCGCCGCCCCCAACCGGCTGCTGCTCGGCGTGGCATTCGGACTGGTACTCCAGGAAATCGTCTTCTACGCGGGGCTCGTCCTGTCCGGTGTACCGCTCCTCCGGCTGGTCCCCTGGCCGCACGTGTTTGGTGCCAACATCGCTTCGGGACTCGTCTTGATGAGCTACCTCCACTACGCGGAGCGGGACCCCCGGCCGTTCGGGGCGGCGACGCTGCGGCAGCATCCGCTGCTGATGCGAGGGCTGGCGACGGGACTCATCGGCGCGATCGCCGTCGCGGCGTGGTTCTTCGCTCTCGACCTCGCGGCGGGCGCTCCGCTACGGACTCCGGCCGCACTGGGGTCCGCGCTGCTGCTCGGCGCCGCGGGGCCGGCCGCGGTCCCGGTCACCCTGGGGCTGGTCGCGACGTACACGGTTGTCCACGTCGCCGCGTTCGTCGTGGCCGGCGTGGTGCTGGTCGCGCTGGCCGAGCAGGTGGAGCGGGTGCCGGCGATGGCGCTCCTGGTGGTGCTCACGTTCATCATGCTCGAGGCGCTGGTCGTCGCGACGCTGGCGGTGGGAGCGGAATGGGTGCTGGGGACGTTGGGCTGGTGGTCGGTGGCCGTCGGGAATCTCGTGGCCGTGCTCTCGATGGGCTGGTACGTGTGGCGGACGCATCCGGGGCTGCAGCGTCGGCTGTTCCACGACCCGGTGCACGCTCGAGTATAGCGGCTCTGTTATAACCCCTGTCTTAACCTCAACCCCACCGTCCAGTACTTGAAGCCCTGGGCGGTCGCGGCCCCGGTTCGCGCGGCGGCGCTGTTCGTCACCGAGCCGACGAGCCCCATCTCGTTGTTTGCGCCCCAGCCGCGCGTCACCGTGAACCCGGCGTGCCACTCGGTCTGGCCCGGCGCGCCGCGACCGACCTGCTGGCCGCCGACGCCGCCGTCGGCGCGGACGCCCCAGCGCCCGTGGCGCCAAGTGTAGGCCGTCCGGGCTTCGAGCACGCTGAAGCGATCGGGGGCGAAGTAGCCTCGGCTCGGAACCGGTTGGTCGCGATACCCCATCATTCGGCCGAAAACGCCGGCTTCGAGGCCGGGCCAAAGCCCCACCATCATGGCGAGCACCCCTCCCAATCTCCGGTTTCCCTCGGACAGCCACGCCTCCCCGCCACCGCCGGAGATCGAGAGTCTCGCCCGCGGCGCCATATCGAAGCTCAGGTCGACGCCGTCCACTACGTAGCCGCTGTCGATCAGCAGCGCGGTCTCATCGAAGGGCCCCCGGCTGTAGGCGATGCTGACCGAAGCGAAGCGCGCCGGGCGGACGCCGATACCGACTTGCGCCGTCAGCGGCGTGCGCGACATCCCGCTGTCCGGCTCCAGCCGCCGCACGCCGAGCCCGGCCCGGAGCACGGTGCCGCGGCCGAGCGGCGCGATCACGTATCCGCCCGCGCCGTAGCTCAATCCCGTCCGCGGGTGGGGGTCCGTGGCGCGGCGCCACCCCGCAGTCAACGTGCCCCGCACGTCCGGGCCGATGGAGGTGGTGTACGACGCATCGTGCGCGAGGAACGCGTTCTTGTCGGAGTCGTGCGCGTAGTTGGCGGCGCTGGCGAGCTCGGGTCGCAGGGCGGCCCGCAACAGGCTCAGGAGGTCCGAGGCCGCCCGATCTTCCGGGGCGAGCTGCCGCGCGCGGGTCACGTAGCTCGTGGCTAGCTCCGGCTGTCCCTTCCAGAATAAGGTTTGGGCGAGGCCCACCAGGATATCGGGGTCATCGGGCTGGGCCGCCAACGCGTCACGCCACAGCCGCTCGGCGCGGTCGAGGTCCCCGGCCCAGGCGACCGCGCGTGCCCGGCCGGCCAGCGCGTCGGCGCGCCCCGGGGCGCGCGCCAGCACTGAGTCGTACAGCAGTTCCGACTCGCGATTCCTGCCTGCCCAGGCGAGCACGCGGGCGTGGGCGACCATGATGTCCGCGTCAATCGGCTCGAGCCGCCGTAGTCGTACGAATCGCTCGAGGGAGCGCTGCAGCTTGCCGTCCCAGCTGTCGAGGATCGCCAGCCGGTAGAGGGCGCGCACGTTCGTGGAGTCCTGCCGCAGCACGGCTTCGTAGCCCGCCCGGGCGGCGCGATAGTCGCCGCGGTGGAACGCCTCTTCCGCCTGGGGAAGCTGGGCGGCGGCGGCGCGACCGATCAGGGCGGCTGCGAGCAGGGGCAATACGCGGCGCATCACCACGACCCCCACAGTGCCTGCATGGCGAAGTATGCGGGCTTGAGCCGCTCGTGCCAAACGGGAGTCTCCCAGGTGGGCCAGACGAACGGCTGCCCGGGCACGAGGCGAGCCCGCTGGGTGCCTCCCGGCCCGACCGCCACCACGACGAACTGGAAGCCGTTCGTCGCCACCGTGCGGAACGGGCCGGGGTCGCGGACGCGCGCCAGGACCGTGCGCGACGACGGGTCCGTGACGTTGAGCAGGCCCCACGGGAGCCGCACCTCCACCAGCCCCGCTCCGCGATCGACGAACCAGTCGGCGAGCGAGCCCTCTGCGGCCCGGCCGAACCGCAGGCGGCCGCGGTTCACCCCGTGGGCGGGGAAGATCCTGCCGGTGCGCGACACCCGCAGCCGGTTCGTCGTGACGAACAGCGAATCGAACACGCGGTCGTCGCGGCGGCCGTCGACGCTCGCGCGCCGGTTGTAGAACGCGTCGAGGTCGGTGGGGTGCATCCCCGGTCGCGGGCCGAGGTACGGGTTGTAGCCCGGCGTGACGAGCAGCTGCGCGTCGGCGGTGTCGTTGAGGACGAGCGCGAACTCGACTCCCGTGGGCGTGCTGTCCGGGAGGCCGGGGAGAGCGAACTGGCCACGGTCCGGCCGGTAGGTGTCGATGCCGACCGCCCAGCGGGTCGAATCGATCCCCAGCGCGCTCTCCAGCGCGAGATAGAGGAAGGCGGCGTCCGACCCCACGCGCAGCCGCACGCCGCCGCTCTCGGCGAGGGCGGGCAGGGCGCGCCACGACGCGGGATCGCCGCCGGGCTCGGCTCGCGCCGAGTCCCCGGCGTAGAGCCCGACCAGGCCGTAGTGCTGCTCCGGGTCCATCACGTTGTGCCAGATCCGGGTGCGCTCGCGGGGCGTTTCCAGATCGATCGCCACCCAGCTGTGTTTGAACCACTCGTCGAGCCACGCGAACAGGATGCCTCCCGCGAGTCCCGCCTCCCGGATCTCTCGCGTCAGGCGCACGTCCTGCTGCGCCATCTCTCGCTCGTCGTGCCCGCCGTGGTGCAGCCCCTCGGGTTGCAGGTGCGCGAGGCCACGGGACGAGGGCACACCGTACTCGGCGATGAGCAGCGCGCGCCCCGCGTGGTGGCGCTTCAAGTCGAGCAGATACCCGTAGTAGTGCGAGGCGCCGGCGGAGGAACGCGCCGCCCCGTACGTCGAATCGAGCCCGATGAAGTCCGGGTAGTAGGGGTAGGCGTGATACGAGGCGAAGTAGCCGGCGACGTTCGCGGCGGTGGTACGGACGACCATCGCGTCGAGCGCCTCGCTGTCGTTGTCGTACTCCTGGAGCCGCACGTTCGGGGCGAGGCCCAAACGCTTCCGCAGTGCTTGCTCCTCGGCGGCAGTGGCCTCGGTGGGGTGGTGCAGGGGGTCGAGCGTCGGCCAATTGGTGTAGGCGATCGGCCGCGCTGCGCGCCAGACCTCCCACTCGTACGCTAGCAGCCAGTCACACTGCTCGGCCATCCAGACGTCCGCGGGCGTCCCCCGGTCCACCGCGAGGAAGCGGCCCGCGTAGCCGGTGCGGCCGGGTCGCAGCCGGTTGTAGCCGCGGATGGAAAACGGCTCCCACTCGCGGCCGATGATGAACGCCAGGACGTGATCGGCGACGTCGGCGTCGTAGCGGCCCCACGCGTGCCCCGCCCGCGCAGCGATCGCCGCGTGCCCGTGTACGACCTCCACGACCCGCCGCATCTCCGAGCGGAACTGGGCCTTCCACTTGGGGTCGTCGTAATCGCTGTGCGGCGGCAGCTCCGCCCACACGCCGTGGACCAGCCACAGCGGCCGCTCCGGGTGAGCGTCGTTCCATGCCTTGAACGCGTGGTAGAACGCCGGCGGGAGGATGGTGTAGACGCGGACGACGTTGGCGTTCGCCTCGGCGATGCGTCGCAGCCAGTGCGCGTAGGTCGAGTCGTCCGGCGGGAAGTCGGAAGGAAACCGTCCCGGGAGCGCGACGCCGAGGTTCACGCCCTTCACGTAGAAAGGCTTCCAATCGTCGCCGGCCCGCACTTCGAACCGCTCTCCCGTCACGCGGGCGGGGACCGCAGGGGCCGGGGGCCGCGCCCGGGGCGGCAGTGGCAATCCGCTGTCCACGCCGGCGGCGAGCAGGGCGTCGAGGGCGTCGCTGTACCCGGGCGCGATGGCGAGCGCCCGCCGCCAAGCCGGGATCGCATCGGCCCGGCGGCCGAGCCGGTTGCGGGCGAGGCCGAGGCCGAACCACGCGTCCGCCTCGCTCGAATCGCCGCGCAGCGCCGTGGTGAAGGATCGCTCGGCGGCCGCCGCGTCGCCTTGCCGCAGGCGCACGAACCCGAGGCCCGTCCGTGCGGCGGGGGAGCCCGGGCAGAGGGAGTCGGCCGCGGCGAAGTGACCGGCGGCCTCCGCGATCGCCTCGCGCCGGTACGCCTGCCATCCCTGCTCGACGGCGACGGGCGCGGCCGATCGGTCGCACGCGACGGGGGGGGGCTGCTGCAGCAGCAAGCTCGCGAGCAGCAGGGTCATCTGGGCGCGGCGAATCCTTTCCGCACCATCTCGCCCCACACCTGGCGGCGCCGCCACACGGTCCCGAAGGACTTGAGCCGCCACCACACGGTGCGCTGGCGGTAGCCGAACGTCTCCAGGGTCGCGTACAGCAGCAGCAGCGACAGATCGCCGACGCGCCGGTAGCGGCGGAAGCTTGCTTCCTCGAGCCCGACCGCCCACAGCGACAGCAGCATCCCGTACCCCCACGCCACGACGAGGAACAGCAGCGCGAACGACACGTTGATGATGCCGTAGGCGAGCCCGACGATCGTGACGACGTAGCCCAACAGCTCCACGAGCGGGGCCAGCATCTCGCCGAGCGTGAAGAACGGGACGGCCAGGAGCCCGACCCGGCCGTAGCGCGGGTTGAACAGCATGGTCTTGTACTGCCACATCGCCGCGATGAGGCCGCGGTGCCAGCGCTCCCGTTGGCGGCCGAGGATCCGTCCCGATTCGGGGACCTCCGTCCAGGCGACCGGGTCGGGGATGAAGGAGATCTCGTAGGGGATCTTGCGTTGCCGCAGGTAGCGGTGCAGCCGGACGACGAGGTCCATGTCCTCGACGATGCTCTCCAGGCGGTAGCCGCCGATCGCCAGCAGGTATTCTTTGCGAAACAGGCCGAAGGCGCCGGAGATGACCAGACTCCCGCCGAGGCGGTTCCAGCCGAGACGTCCGAACAGGAACGCGCGCAGGTACTCGACCACCTGGATGCCAGGGAGAAAGCGGCGGGGGACGCGGGCGTCGGTCACGCGTCCGTCGCGGACGGTGCAGCTGTTGGCGACGCGCACGGTCCCGCCGACGGCGGCGATGCGGCGGCCGAGCAGGAACGGGCGGGTGAGCCGCAGCAGCGCGTCGGGCTCGATGAGGGTGTCAGCGTCCACGGCGATGACGAGCGGGAAGCGGCTCGCGTTGATGGCGGCGTTGAGCGAGTCAGCCTTGCCGCCGTTCTCCTTGTCGATCACCGTCAGGCGCGTGCGGGTCCGCGACCGGTACACGGCGCGCTGGGGCGCGCTGGGGATCGTCTCCGGATAGGTGCGCGGCACCTCGACGAGGTCGAACGCGTGCCGCAGGCGCTCCATGGTGTCGTCCTTGGAACCGTCGTTCACCACGATCACCTCGAAGTTCCGATACTCCAGCGTGAGGATCGCCGTGACGCTGGCTTCGATCGTGGCACTCTCGTTGTACGCGGGGACGAGGATCGTGATCGGCGGCAGCGCGTCACTCTGCATCAGCCGCTGGAAGTCCTCGTCCTCGGCCAGTCGGCTCTGTTCCCAGATCTCCGGGAC
>QHVC01000138.1 GCA_003222205.1 Gemmatimonadota bacterium
CGCCGGGGCCCTTGCGCAGGGCGCTCACCGGAATCGCGACCATCGACGTCGCCGGCGCCACGGGCACCTCGACGCGCACAGAGGCGCCGGGCGCGGGGGCGCGGCGCTCGATGCGGGCGCGCACCAGGGCGTTGCGGGTGAGCGGGTCGATGCGGGCGTCGACGGCGACGATGCGCGCCTCGATCGGATGCTCGTCCTCCGCGGCGTATACCGCGACTGGCTCGCCCGGGCGCAGCGCGGACGCGACGTCCTGGGCGACGGTGAAGTCCACGTTGGCCGCGGCGTCGACCCCCTGGAGGGTGGTGAGCTCGGTGCCTTCGTTGAGGAACTGGCCGGGATGGACGTCGGCGAGGCCGACGCGGGCCCGGAACGGGGCCCGAATCGTCTTGCGCGCGATGATGGCCCGGGTGCGGGCGATCTGCGCCGTGGCGACGTCGCGCGCGGCGCGGGCCTGCTCGACTTCCTCCTCCGAGGCGGCCTGGGCCTGCCGCAGCCGCTCCAGCCGGGCGAGCGTCGTCGCGGCGAGGTCAGCCTGGGCGGTTTGGGCCTCGAGGTCCGCCTCTTCCACCGAGACGTCGAGGGCGACCAGGACCGTGCCGGCCTCGACCACACGCCCGGGGGTGAGCATGACCTCGTGGACCGTCCCCGCCAGCTCGTTGCGCAGGGTGATCGAGTTCAGGGCCAAGACGGTGCCGATCGCCGTCGCCGTCGGCCGATACAGGCGCTGCTGCGCCACGGCCGACGTGATCGAGGCCATCGGCTCGGGTTGGCTCGCGGCCGCCGCGTCGGCTCTGCGGATGGAGGCGTATTTCCACGCCGCCAGCACGGTCCCCGTCACCACCAGGGTCAGCAGCAACACCGCCGACCGGAGCCAACTGCGGTTACTCGTCTGGAAAAGGCTCGGCATACCTCGTTCTCCTAGAGTGTTACGAAAAGGGTGAAGCGTCGGATCCTGCGTATTGTCGTTCGGCTGGGTCGGGAATCGACAAGCAGCCGTTAGCGATCGGGCGGAGCCACTCTGCGGCGCGGCAACAAGGAAGCGATCATCTGCGCGAGCCGCACGGCTCCCGGGTCCAGGCCGACCAGGTGGTCAAACACCGCCCGGGCCACACGCAGCTCGGTGCTGAAAAACGCCAGAGTTCGCCAGGGTGTTCCGATCGTCATAGCCTTGTGTACTTAATGAATCGGAGGTCACTAAGGTTCCCGGCGCGGCCCCTCGCTTCGCTCGGGGCAGGCTCCAGCCCATGGGGGGTCACAAAGGGCTTGCGGCTAACCCCGGGCTGGCGCCCGGGGTTGGCCACGGCTACCGCGCTACCGGCGGGTGCAGCTCGTATGCGGGCGGCTCGGCACCCAGCAGATAGCGGACGAAGTAATCCCAGCGGCGCCGGATCATATACGGCTCGTTGCCGAAGCCGTGGCGGCGGTTGGGGAGCGCCAGGAGGTCAAAGTCCTTGTTGGCCCGAATCAGCTCGTCCACCAGCAGCAACGAGTTGTAGGGCGGGACGTTGTTGTCCGCCGTGCCGTAGGCGATCAGCAGCTTGCCGCGCAGGTTCTTGGCCAGGTTCTGGTTCGCCTGGTCGTCGTAGTTGGTGGTGCCGTCGGGATTGCGCACCAGCAGGCCGTGGTAGCGCTCGCCCCAGTCGTCCTCGTACTCGCGCTGGTCGTGATTCCCCGCCTCGGAGACGGCGACCTTGAAGAAGTCGGGGTAGCGCAGGATCGCGTCCGCGGAGGAGTAGCCGCCGCCCGAGTGGCCGTAGATCCCCGCGCGGTCCAGGTCGATCCACGCGTAGCGGCGGGCGAGCTCCTTCATCCCCGCGATCTGATCGGGAATGCCGTTGTCGCCCATGTTGCCGTAGTACGCGTCGTGGAAGGACTTCGACCTGAGCGGCGTCCCCATGGCGTCGATCTCCACCACCACGAACCCCAGCTCGGCGAGCGCCTGCGCGTCGCCGCGCGCGCCCGAGAAGCTGCGGCCGCCGACGCTGCCGGTCTGCGGGCCGGGATAGTCGTGGTTCACGATCGGATACTTTGCGGTGGAATCGAAGTGCGTGGGCCGGTACATCAGCCCGTAGAGATCGGTTTTGCCGTCGCGGGCCTTGACGGTGATGGGGATCGGCGGCTTCCAGCCCGCGGCCACGAGCCGGGAGATGTCGGCGCGCTCGAGCGTCAATAACGTCTTGCCAGTCGCGTCGCGCAGCAGCGTCACCGGCGGTACGTCGGGCCGGGAGTAGCTGTCCACGAACCAGCGCCCGTCGGGCGACAGCGTCACGTCGTGGTCGGCGTCCTCCGGCGTGAGCGCGGTGAGACGGCTCCCGTCCAGCCGCACGCTGTAGAGATGGCGGAAGTACGGATCGCCGGGCTCCTTCCCCGTGGCGGTGAACCAGATGGTCCGGCTCGGCTCGTCCACGCGCAGCACCTGCAGCACCGTCCACGGGCCACTGGTGATGCGGTTCTTCAAGCGTCCGGTTTCGAGATCGTAGAGATAGAGGTGGCCCCAGTCGTCGCGCTCGGAGAACCAGATCAGCTCGTGGGTGGCGAACAACGCGTGCCAGTCGACCCGCCCGAACCCCGACTCGAACTGCGTCGCGGTCGACTCGGCGAAGACGTCGCGCACCGCGCCGGTCGTGGCGTCGGCGCTGCGCAGCTGTTCCTTCTTATGGTCGCGGGAGGTGGAGACGAACACGAGCCGCGAGGCGTCGGGACTCCACTCGACGTCCGCCCAGCGGCCACCGCACAGCACGTGGTCGCAGATGGTCGAGCGGTGCTGGTCGGCGTGCATCTGCAGCCGCACCACCGTGGGGCCGGCGAGATCGATCACCACGCGCTGGATCGTGGTGATCAGGCTGTCGCCGGGGAGCGGATACCTCCACTGCTCCAGAACCGGATGCCCCACGCGGCTCTGCACCAGGTACATCTCGCCCACGCCGCGCTCGTCCTGCTGGAACGTGGCGATCTTCTTGGAGTCGGAGGACCACAGCACGACCGGCCGGTCGCTGCGGATCCAGCCGGCGTTGTCGGTGGCGTAGCCGAAGTCCTTCGCGCCGTCGGTCGTGAGCTGCGTCTCGCGGCCGCTCGCCACCTCGCGCACCCACAGGTTGTTGTCGCGGATGAACGCGGCGCGGGTCGAGTCGGGCGAGAACACCACGTTGCGCGGGGGCTCCTTGCGCGGTGCCCCGGTGCAGCGCGTGGCCGGCAAGTCGCACGTCCAGCGCCGCGCGCCGATGTCAAACGCGATGGAGCGGCCGTCCGCGGCGAGGTCGAGCTGGGTGAACGGCAGGTGGAACGCGTCGAACGTGGTGTCGGCCGCGCGGGACAGGGCCGCGGCGAGCGCCGCGTGATCGAACAGCCGCCCTCGCGTGCGCTTCGCCGGATCGACGAGCACGTACTCGAACCCCTGCGGGATCGCGATGCGATACCAGAAGCGGCCGTCCGCGAGCCACGTGGGCCGCACGCCAACGCCGAACACCAGGGGCGTCGTGTTGTAGCCGAGGAAGCGCTCGGCGCGAGCGTAGTCGTCGGCGGTGAGGACACGGGGTTGCTGGGCGAAGCCAACCCGCGTCAACAGCAGCAGGGCAAGCATGATTGCATTCGGTCTCATGACTCGAGATTCCTGGGAAGTTGGCCACACGGTTCCCACCCTGAAGAGTGGGCTCGGCTGACACCACGCTGAAGCGAATCGGATGGACGAACCCCGGGCGCAAGCCCGGGGACCACGAATATCGGCGTCGCACGTTCCTTGCGCTAAAGCGCCGGCTCGGCCAAATCACGCGTCCTCATGAGGACGCTCGTCACTGCCGAGCCGGGGCTTCAGCCCACGGGTCAGCGGCCGGACGCCGCAATCATTCTGGACACGTCCGCTACGAGATGGTACGCCGCTGTGTCCAGCTGAATCCCGCCCGTCGTGACGACGAGCACGTAGCGGCGCCCATCTGGGGAGGGCATCTCGATATAAGCGGCGTCGTGGTAGACGACTTGCCCCACCCACCCCGTCTTGTGATACACGCGCGCGCCCGGCGGCAGCCCGGCGGGGATCCCCTCGGTGAAATGCTGGCGGCCCAGAATCGCGAGCATCGAGTCGCACGCCACGCGGGACGCCGCGCGGTGCTCGGCGATCGCCGCGAGCAGGACGCCGAGATCGCGCGCCGTCGTGGTGTTGTTGCGGCCCGCGCGGTAGGCGACGCCGTCCTCCACCCCCCGCAGCACCAGGATCGAGTCCGCGCCGAGGGCGTGCGCCGTGGCGTTGGCCCGCGCCGGCCCGACCCGCTCGATCAGGATGTCGGTCGCCAGGTTGCTGGACACGGTGATCATCAGCTCGAGCAGGTCCCGCACTGACGCCTTCTGGCCGACGCGCAGGTACAGCGAGCTGTCGGAATCGTCGCCTTTGTCGAGCTGGTAGGGCGATCCGTCCACGATCGAATGGAACTCGTTGACCACGGTGAGGCTGTCGCTCAAGCGCAGCGTGCCCGCGTCGGCGTCGCGGAACACCTCGATCATCACCGGGACCTTCATCGTGCTCGCCGCGTGGAAACGGTGCCGCGCGTCCACCAGCAGCGAGTCCGGCCGGTCGAGCCGCCGGTAGTAGACGCCGACGCCCTGATTGGGCGTTTGGGCGATGCGGGCCGCGATGCGCGCGGCGAGGTCCTGCCCGTCGAGCGGAACCGCCGACATCGCGGCGAGTGTTAGACAGCAGAGCGCTAATCGCTTCATGCTCGTCAATATACGCCGCACCCCGGGGCTTGCCGGACCGACAACCGGCGACCGACAACCGATTACATTCTCTCGCGTGACGTCCTTCGTCTTCGGCACCCACAACGCCGCGTTCGTGCAGGTGATGTACGAGCAGTATCTGCGCGACCCCGCCTCCGTCCCGGAAGAGTGGCGGCAGCTGTTCGACAACGGGAAGCTGGCGGAGCTGCCGGTGATTCCCACGACACGGGCGGAAGTGGCGGCAGAGAAGGCACCGGCGGCAGAGGCGGCAGAGGCCACGCCCACCCATCCCCCATCCCCCATCCCCCAACCCGGCCTCTCGCCGATCACCGGACCCGCAGCGCGTCTGGTCCAGAACATGACCGAGTCGCTGTCCGTCCCGACGGCGACCTCGTTCCGCGACGTGCCGGTCCAGGTGCTCGACGCGAAGCGCAAGGCGCTGAACGCGCAACTCGCGGGCTCCGGCAAGAAGATCTCGTTCACGCACCTCATCGGCTACGCGCTGGTGCAGGCGGCGAAGCAGTTCCCGGTGATGACGCACGCGTTCCAGGAAGTCGAGGGGAAGCCACAGCGCTTCGATCCGCAGGGCGTGCACCTGGGGCTCGCGGTGGACGTGGAGCGCAAGGACGGGACCCACGCGCTTTTGGTTCCCGTGATCAAGCACGCCGAAGCGATGGACTTCGCCGCGTTCCACGCGCGCTACGAGACGCTGGTCGAGAAAGCCCGGACGCAGAAGATCCTCCCCGACGACCTCCAGGGCGCGACGATCACGCTCACCAATCCCGGCACCATCGGCACGGTGGCGAGCGTGCCGCGCCTCATGAAGCACCAGGGCTCGATCATCGCCACCGGCGCGATCCGCGACGTGGCGGGCGCCAAAATTATGACGCTCACCAGCACCTACGACCACCGCATCATCCAGGGCGCGGAGTCGGGGATGTTTTTGCGCAAGCTGGATTCCCTGTTGCAGGGAGAGGAGCGGTTCTATGAAGCCGTTGCGAATTCTCTGGGACTGACGGGATGGGGGATGGGGGATGCGGGATGGGTCCCCGCACCAAGCCCCACCCCCACACTCACGCCTCCCCCATCCCCCATCCCGCATCCCGACGAGTTACGCTCCGTCGCCGCCGCCACGGCCCTCGTCCGCGCCCACCGCAACTTCGGCCACCTGGCGGCGCGGCTCGACCCCCTGGGCTCGGAGCCGCCCGGCGATCCCGCCCTGGATCCCGGCCGCCTCGGGCTCACGCCGGAGATCATGGGGCGCATCCCCGCCGCAGTGCTGCGTGTCTACGTGCCCGGCACGACCCTCGCCGAGGCGCTGCCGGCCCTGCGCGCGACCTACTGCGGCACCATCGCGTACGAGGTCGAGCACATCGGCAGCCACGGCGAGCGCGTGTGGCTGCGCCAGGTGATCGAATCCGGCGAGCACTGGAAACCTTTGAGCGCCGACGACCGCAAGCGGCTGCTCGCCCGCCTCACCGCCGTCGAGACGCTGGAGCGCTTCCTCCACAAGGCGTACCTCGGCCAGAAGCGGTTCTCGATCGAGGGGCTCGACGTGCTGGTGCCGATGCTCGACCTCACCGTCGAGCTGGCCACCGCGAGCGGCGCGCAGGACGTCGTCCTCGGCATGGCGCACCGCGGCCGCCTCAACGTCCTCGCCCACATCGTCGGGCTGCCCTACGAGACGATTTTCGCCGAGTTCGAGGGGGGGCTGCACGTCGAGGAAACGCTGACGCCGGAAGGCGGCACCGGCGACGTGAAGTACCACCACGGCGCGCACGGCGTCTACCAGACGTCCAGCGGTAAGTCGGTCAACGTCTCGCTGTCGCCCAACCCCAGCCACCTCGAGGCGGTGAACCCGGTGGTGGAAGGGCGGGCCCGCGCCGAGCAGACCGACCGGCACAGCGCCAGCACGCCGCCGCCCGTGGACCCGGCGACGGCCGTGCCGGTGCTGATCCACGGCGACGCCGCGTTCGCCGCCCAGGGCGTGGTCGCCGAGACGTTCAACCTCGCGCGCCTCGCGGGGTACTCGACCGGCGGCACGATCCACCTCATCGCCAACAATCAGGTCGGCTTCACGACGGACCCCAAGGAGAGCCGCTCGACCGACTACGCCAGCGATCTCGCCAAGGGGTTCGACGCGCCCATCGTCCACGTCAATGCCGACGACCCGGAAGCGTGTCTCGCGGCAGTGCGGCTCGCAATGCTGTACCGCGACAAGTTCCACGGCGACGTGGTGATCGACGTCGTAGGCTACCGGCGCTGGGGCCACAACGAGGCCGACGAGCCGGCCTACACGCAGCCACTCCTCTACGAGCGCATCCGGCGGACGCCCACAGTGCGGCAGAAGTACGCCGAGCGGCTCGCCGGCGAGGGGCTCGTGGACGCGGCGCAGGCCGCGGCGGACGCGGACACCGCCTACCAGCGACTGACCGAGGTGCAGCAGGCGCTGAAGGCGAAGCTCGGCAAGGGCGGTGAGCGCGCGTCGGAGCCGCAGCGCATCGTGCGACAGGCGGCGCCCGAGCCCGACACGGCAGTCGCGGCCGACGTGCTCACCGGCCTGAACGAGCAGCTCCTCGCCGTGCCGGCCGGCTTCACGGTGAACCCCAAACTCAAGAAGCAGCTCGACCGGCGGCGCGAGACGATCGGCGCGGAGGGCGGGATGGAGTGGGCGCACGCAGAAGCGCTGGCGTTCGCCTCGCTCGTCGCCGAGGGGGTGCCGATCCGCCTGACCGGCCAGGACACCGAGCGCGGCACCTTCAGCCAGCGACACCTGGTGCTGCACGACGCGCAGAACGGCGCGCGCTGGGCGCCGATCCAGCACCTCCCCGGCGCCCGGGCGCCGTTCGAACTGCACAACAGCCCGCTCTCCGAGTTCGCCTGTCTGGGCTTCGAATACGGGTACGCGGTGGCGGCCCCGGAAGCGCTGGTGCTGTGGGAGGCGCAGTTCGGCGATTTCGCCAACGGCGCCGAGGTGATCATCGACCAGTTCATCTTCTCGGGGCTCGCCAAGTGGGGGCAGACCTCGCGGCTCACGCTGCTGCTGCCGCACGGCTACGAGGGCCAAGGGCCGGAGCACTCGAGCGCGCGGCTCGAGCGCTTCCTCGCGCTCGGCGCCGAAGGGAACATCCGCGTCGCCAACTGCACGACGCCGGCGCAGTACTTCCACCTGCTGCGCCGCCAGGCGCGGCATGCGGAGATGCGGCCGCTGGTCGTGATGACGCCCAAGAGCCTGCTGCGCCTGCCGGCCGCGACGTCGCGGCTCGAGGACCTGACGGCGGGGCGGTTTCGCGCCGTGCTGTGGGACGCCGAGCGGCCCGACCGCGACCAGGTGACGCGGCTCGTGATGTGCAGCGGCAAGGTGTACTACGACCTGCTCGCGTCGCCCGCGCGCGCGGCGACGGCGCACATCGCGATCGGCCGCCTCGAGCTGCTGTATCCGTTCCCCGCCGCCGAGATCGCCGACTACGTGGCGCGCTACCCGAACCTGAAGGAGATCGTCTGGGTGCAGGAGGAGCCGCGCAACATGGGCGCGCGCAAGTTCCTGCTCCCCAAGTTCCGCGATCTCGCGCCCGCGAGCGTCACGATCGGCGACGTGTCGCGGCCCGAGCGGGCGAGCCCCGCCGAAGGCTATCCGGCGGCGCATGTGGCCGAGCAGACGCGCATCGTGCGGGAGGCCCTTGGCGGCTGAACGTACCCGTCTTGCGGACGGTAGGCCCGGCGGCATACTAGGAACCGCACCCGTCTCCGAGGTGGTCTCATGAAGCGTTCGTCGGTATTGGCACTCATAACAATGGGCTTGCTCGCGGCCGCGGCCTGCTCCGACCAGGCCACGGGCCCGCGCCTGACATCGCTACAAGGCGCGCTCGCCGGCGTCATGCAGGTGCAAGGCCGGCACACGCCGCAGCTGTTGCGGGTGCCCGGCGTCGTGGGTACGGCCACGGGCATCGACCCCAGCGGCCACGCGGTCCTTGTCGTCCTCACCCAGTCCACGGACGTCACCGGCATCCCGGGCGTGCTCGAGAACGTGCCGGTGAACGTGCGCGTGACCGGCGAATTCCAGGCGCTCACCGCGGTGGTGGCGCCGCCCCCGGGAGGCCGCGTCAAGCTGACCAATCTCATCCGGCCCGTGCCGAACGGCGTGTCGGTCGGCAACAACCTCGAGTGCGCGGCAGGGACGCTCGGCACCGGCGTGATCATCGGCGCACAGACGTACGCTCTGAGCAACAACCACGTGTTCGCGCGCGAGAACGACGGTCACGTCGGCGAGGTCATCGTCCAGCCGGGCCGCTTCGACAGCAAGCCGCGGTGCGCCGACAAGACGCCCGAGAGCCAGCTCGGCACGCTCTTCGACTTCGAGCCGATCGACTTCGCCGGCGGCAACAACACCTTCGACGCCGCGATCGCGCTCCCGTCGACACCGCTCACCTGCGCCACGCCGTCGGGTTTCTATGGCTCACCGGGCACAACGGTCATCCCGGCTTCGCCGGGACTGCCGATCCAGAAGGTGGGCCGCACCTCCGGGCTCACGACCGGCAGCGTCGCCTTGATCAACGCCACGGTGACCGTCAACTACGGCGGCGGGCGTGTCGCCACGTTCGTCAATCAGGTGATCACGACGCCCGGCATCTCGAGGGCGGGGGATTCCGGCTCGCTCATCGTCACGAACGACGCCGCGGCGAACCCCGTCGCGCTGCTGTTCGCGGGTACGGCCAACGGCACCACGGTCGCCAACCCGATCGGCCCCGTGCTGTCCCGCTTCAACGCCACCATCTGTCAGGGGTGACGCCGCGACGCGCCGCGGTCCTGACGCTCGGGGCCGCGGCGCTATGGTCGCTCGCCGCGGCGCAGCAGCCCACGCCCACGCGCCCCATCGCCCAGGTCTTCGCCGCTCACAGCGACTCGCTGATGCGCCTGCCCGGCGTCGTCGGGGTCGGCATCGGGCGGTGCGGCGACGCGCCGTGCATCAAGGTGATGGCGGCGTACTCGAGCCCCGAGCTGACCGCGCGGCTGCCGGCACGGCTTGAAGGCTACGTTGTGGAACTCATGGTCACGGGACTGATCACGGCCCGTCGCCCGTCGGAGGCAACGATGGCGTTCACCCTCACCAGCCCCGCGTTCGCCGCGGGCGCGGCGATTCCCGTCAAGCACACCTGTGACGGGCCCGATCTCTCTCCGGAGCTCGCCTGGAGCGGGGCGCCGCCCGCGGCCAAGACCTTCGCGCTCATCGTCGACGACCCCGACGCGCCCGCCGGCACGTGGGTGCATTGGGTGCTCTTCAATCTGACGGCCACGCTGGCCGCGCTGCCGGAGAACCTCCCCAAGACTGAAACGCTCCAACAGCTGGGGGGCGCGGCCCAGGGCCGCAACGACTTCCGCAAGATCGGCTACGGCGGGCCCTGCCCGCCGCCCGGCAAGCCGCACCGCTACTTCTTCAAGCTGTACGCGCTCGACATCGTGCTGCCCCTCGAGGCGGGGGCGACGAAGGCGGACGTGGAGCGGGCCATGAAAGGGCACATCGTGGGGCAGACGGAGCACATGGGCACGTACGCCCGCCGACGCTAGGTGCCCGGCACCCTTCCCGTCCTTCGTTACGCCGTCGTCGCCCTGGTGGCGCTCGCCATCGTGGTGGCGACGCTGTCGTGGCTCGTCCGCCAGCAGATCGTCTCGCCGTTCGGGGGGCTCGGCCGCTTCTGCCGCGCCGTGAGCGATCCGTTCATCAAGCCCATCGAGCGTCGGCTGGTGCGCGGCGGGGGGAACCCGGTGAAC
>QHVC01000044.1 GCA_003222205.1 Gemmatimonadota bacterium
GTACAGGTTGCTCACCCACTTGTGCGCCAGCGACATCACCAGGTCGTACCCGAGCAGCGTATAGCCAAGCGCGAACGCCAAGATCAGGATCGCGGCGTCGCGGCTGATCGCGGTCTTCTCCTTTTCCGACACCGGCTCCGCGCGACTGCTCGCCAACTCGCGCGCGTCGGGCGCGACGTCGGCGCGCACGAAGCGCCACGTCAGCCACGCCAGCAGCGCGAAGACGGCGGTGTTGCGCACGAAAAACCACTTCGTCGTCAGCCACCACCCCACGTCCGGCCGCGGGTCGTGCAGCCACGAATAGATGAACGGGCGGCCGAACAGCTCCAGGACGAACAGCACCACGACCAGCACCGTGAACGGCGCCGCCGCCTCCGCCAGCCGGATCACCACGCCCGACCAGTGTCCCTTGGCGAGCTTCTGCGTGGCGGCGAGCACCACGCTCCCCTGCGCCAGCCCGGCCCAGAACAGCAGGTTGAAGTGCCACGACTGCCAGATGCGGGCGGGATGCCCGCCTATGAGCCCCCAGATGACCACGAGCAGGCCGAGCCCGGTGAACGCCAACCCCCAGTTGCGGACCGCGGCCGCCGGGAACGCACGGGCTCGGTGCGCGAGCTCCGCCCGGCTCACCGTGGCGGCGCTCATCGCGTCCCCCCGACCGCCTGCTGCTGCAGCTGCCGCACGTAATTGACGAGGTCCCAGCGGTCGGTGCCGTGGATCTTGTCGCCGTAGCGCGGCATCACGATGCGTCCCATCGCGGCAGCGTTGATGATCATGCCGAAGAGGTAGCCGTCCGAGCGACCACGGGCGACCGCGTCGGTGAGATCGCGGATCCCGGGGAACGGCCCGCCGACGGTCGCCGAGATCGGCCCGTCGCCCTTGCCGGCCTCGCCGTGGCAGACGAGGCAGTACGTCGCGTACACCCATTTGCCGCGGTTCAGCGACTCGGCGGTGCGGGTGCGCGGGTTCACCAGCCGCTCGGCGGCGGCCGCGGGGAGCGAGTCGGGCTCGGCGCCCGTCACGGGGACCGTGCCGGGTACGGGCGGACGCGCCGGCTGGCTGTACGGCTTGACGCTGCGCTGGTGGCGCATCGTGGCGAACCAGCCGACGTGGTGCACGACGTAGTCCGGGTCGCAGGCCAGGGCGGCAAGGGCGGTAAGAACCGCGAGGACGGCACGCGGCCTACGCACGGCGCACCTCCTCCGCGCCGGCGCCGAGCAGCAGCTTCTCGACGGCGCCCGCCTTGTCCGCGCCGCACGGCACGAACACGCCGAACTTGTCGTTGGTGAACCGCGGATCCCACGCGATGGTCCCGAGCCGGCGCGCCGCGTGCGCCGCGTTGAACAGGATGCCGATGATGGTGGACAGCGCGCCGAACAGTACGGTCATCTCGAACATGATGACGACGTAGGGCGGTATGGACCCGATCGGCTTGCCGCCGACGACGATCGGCCAGTCGTACGACATGTACAGCGTGAGCCAGGCGCCGAACGCGCACCCGGCGATCCCGCCGATCAGGGTCCACATCCGCACGGGACTGACCGGTTGCGCGAGGACGTCCTCGAGCTCGTGCCGCGGGACCGGCGAATACACCGTGAGGCTCTGATAGGCGCCGGCCTGCAGCCGCTGGATGGCATCGACCGTCGCGTCGAGGTGCGCGAACACGCCGAGCACGCCGGGCGTGGGGGGCGGCCGGAACAGGTCGTGCAGCGGTCCGGGGAGCCGGAGCGGGAGCCGATGCTCGCTCACCGGGCGTGCGCCTCCGCGGGCCGGCCCTTCGTCGGGGGCGGCAGGACCTCCTTCACCTCGGTGATCGACACCGCCGGGAAGTTCTTCACGAACAGCAGGAACCACATGAAGAACCAGCCGAAGCTGCCGGCCATGATGCCCCAGTCGGCCCAGGTCGGGTTGTAGGTGGCGTTGGACCAGCGCTCGAACGGTTCGCCGGCCAGCGACACCACGATGATCACGAAGCGCTCGAACCACATCCCCACGTTGACGAAGATGGAGATGACGAACAGCCCCGTGATGTTGGTGCGAATCTTCTTGAACCACAGCAGCTGTGGGAGGAACGCGTTGCAGATAATCATCGTCCACGTGGCCCACCAGAACGGGCCGAAGGCGCGGTACCAGAACGCGGCTCGCTCGTGGGCGTTGCCACCGAACCAGGCGACGAAATACTCGCACAGGTACGCGTAGCCCACGATCGAGCCCGTGAGCAGGCACAGCTTGGCCAGGTTCTCGAAGTGGTGGGCGGTGATCAATTCCTCGAGGTGGAACAGTTTGCGGATCGGCACCAGGAGGCTGATCACCATCGCGCAGCCGGAGTAGATGGCACCGGCGACGAAGTACGGCGCGAAGATCGTGGCGTGCCAGCCGGGGACGATGGCCATCGCGAAATCCCACGACACCACACTGTGCACCGACAACACCAGCGGCGTGGCGAGGGCGGCGAGGTAGAGGTAGCCGCGCGTGAAGTGCCGCCACTCCTCGTTCGTGCCCCGCCAGCCCAGGGCCGTCAGCTGGTACAGCTTCTTGCGCCACCCCGACGCCACGTCGCGCACGGCGGCGATGTCGGGGACCAGCCCCAGGATCAGGAACACCGTCGAGACCGTGAAGTACGTCCCGATCGCGAACTCGTCCCAGATGAGCGGCGACTTGAAGTTGGGCCACAGGCCGCGCTCGTTGGGGTACGGGAGCGTCCAGTAGAAGTACCACTGGCGGCCGATGTGGATCAGCGGGAACAACGCCGCCGTCATCACGGCGAACACGGTCATCGCTTCGGCGGTGCGGTAGATCGCGGTGCGCCACCCCGAGCGAAAGAGAAACAGAATCGCCGAAATCAGGGTGCCCGAGTGGGCGATGCCCACCCAGAACACGAAGCAGGTGATGAAGACGGCCCAGTACACCGGGTGCGAATAGCCCGCCAGCCCCAGGCCATAGCGCAGCAGGTACAGCAGGCAGATGATCCCGATCGCGAGCAGGGTGACCGCCGCGCCGAGCAGCAGGAAGTAGCCTTTTCCCGGGTTGCCCAGCGTGCGCGCGATGGTGCGCGTGACGAAATCGTAGGTGACGCGTCCCGACGGCTGGGCCATCGTCAGGCCGCTCCCCCGCTCGGCGCGGTCACCTTGGCGAGATAGGCGATGGCGGGCCGGGTGTTCAAGCCGGCGAGCACGTGATAGCCGCGCGGGTTGTCGGAGAGTTGGCGCACGCGCGAGCGTGGATCGTTCAGGTCGCCGAAGACGATCGCCTCCGACGGGCAGCCTTGCGCGCACGCGGGGAGGAACTGCAGCTCCGCGTCGTCGAGGCGGCGGTCGGCGAGGCGGGCTTCGTTCTGCTTGCCGCGGATGCGCTGCACGCAGAACGTGCACTTCTCCATGACGCCTTTCTCGCGCACCGTGACGTCCGGGTTCAAGAGCAGCTGCAGCGGCTCCGGCCACGCCTCGAACTCCCCGCCCGGCTCCGCATAGTTGAACCAGTTGAAGTAGCGGACTTTGTACGGGCAGTTGTTGGAGCAGTAGCGCGTGCCGATACAGCGGTTGTAGATCTGGCCGTTGAGCCCGTCGGGCGTGTGGTACGCCGCGAACACGGGACACACGGGCTCGCACGGCGCGTTGCCGCACTGCTGGCACAGCATCGGCGTCGTGACGGCGTGCAGCGACTCCCCGTCCTTCCCGCCGGTGAAGTAGCGCTCGATGCGTATCCAGCTCATTTCACGGTGGCGGCGCACCAATTCTTCGCCGACGGTCGCGAGGTTGTTCTCCGCGTAGCAGGCGGTCACGCACGCCGAGCAGCCGGTGCAGCGCGAGAGATCGATCGCCATCGCCCAGCGCGGATGCGTGCCCGCGTAGCCGCCGAGCGCGGCCATCTCGCGCTGCGCCTCGGCCCACCCCTCCTCGGCCCCGCGCGCGTAGGCGGGCGTTTCCTCCGCTTCGAAGACGTGCTTACCGGGTCTGAGCCGCTGCGCCTGAGCGAGGGGGAGGACGTTGACGATGCCGTGGCCGTGCTCGCGCGCGTTGCCCTCGGTCGTCGCGAGGAAGACGTGCTCGGCGGTCTTGGTGACCTTGACGGCGACGACGAACGTCCGGCCGCCGGCGCGATTGGGCTCCCCCGGCAACAGATCGAACGCGTTGAACGAGCGGCCCGCCGCGTAGCGCCCGTACGCGACGTGTCCCTGCCCCGTCGGCACCGCGACCACCCGGGGCCGCACGGTCGGGGTGATCCACACCGGCGCGCGCACCTCGCCCGCTTCCGACTTGAGCAGCACCACGTCCCCGTTCACGACCCCCCACTTGCCCGCGGTTTCCGGATGCACCTCCGCCCAGCCGTGCCAGGTGATCTTCGAAACGGGGTCGGGCAGCTCCTGGAGCCACGGCTTGTTGGCGCCGCGGCCGTCGTGCAGCGCCGGGTGCGGGAAGACGACGGCCGTCGCATCGCCTTCTGCGAAGGGGGGCGCGGCCTCGCCCATTGCGGCGATCGCGCCCGGGCCCAGCCGCACCGACCGTGTCGCGATTTCGGTATAGACACCGCCGTGCGCCAGCGCCGCCGTCCAGAACTCCTCGAAGCTCTTGCCGCCGCCATGCCGCCGGTGCACGTCGCGCCACGCGGTCTGCAGGTAGTCCTTGAACGTTCCGGTGCGGCCCGCGGCGCGCAGGATCGCGTCGCCCGCGTGCATCGTGCCGGGGAACACGGGCGCCATGACCGGCTGCTGCAGCGCGTACACGCCGGCGCGCGGCCGCGCGTCGTTCCATTGCTCGAGGGGGTGCAGGTCGGGGAGCACGAGATCGGCGGCGCGCGCGGTCTCGTCCGGATCGGACGAGAAGCTGACCTTGAACAGCACCTTGCCCAGGGCCTGGGCGAACGCCGCGTCGGCGTGCGCCGGGTTCGCCCCGTGCACCAGCAGGACGGCGACTTTTCCGCCCGCCATGTCGCCGCGCAGCGCCGCGAGCTGGCGATAGCTGCCCGCAGCGTCCTGGGTGAGATCCGGCCCGAACTGCACGGTCCGTCCGACGGCGCCCGCAACGTAATTGAGGATGTTCACCGCCGCCACGATCTCGGCGCCGTTCGCCGCCTGGGCGGCCACCCCGCCGGCGACGGCGAGCCCGCCACCCGACGCCGCGAACTCGCGCGCCAGGCGCTCGATGGTCTTGGCGTCGACGCCGATCTGCGCCGCGACCTTGTCGGGCGCGTGCGCCGCGAGGGACGGGCCCAGCCGCGTCGCGTCGGCGGGCGACCGGGCGAGCCGGCGCGACACGATGACTTGGGCCATCGCGAGCGCCAGCAGGCCCTCGGTTCCCGGCGCAGCCGCGATCCACTCGTCCGCGGAAAGCCCCGTGAGCGACAGACGCGGGCCCACGTACACGTACTTCGCCATCGAGCTGTCGGCGCCCGCCGCGAACGCGTGGGCGCGCGTGAACGCGTTCTGGAACTCGACCGGGGAGAGCCACGTCTCCATGAAGTCGGCGCCGAACGAGACGATGTACTTCGCGGCCGCGAAGTCGTAATGGGGCACGGCCGCGGTGCCGAACGCCAACCGGTTGCCCTCACGCAGCGCCTCGAGCGCGAACGACTCGAACGCGATGCGCCGCCCGCCCACGGCCCGCATCCATTCGTCCACCAGGTCGCCGAAGGCCCCGGTCTCGTGTCCCGTGACGAACACGATCCCCTTCCCCTTCGCATCCGCGACCTTCTGCGCCAACAGCTGGATCGCCTTGTCCCAGGTCGTCTCCGCGAGCTGCCCGTTGGCTCCACGCAGCCGCGGGCCGGTGATGCGGTCGGGGTTGTAGAGGCCCTGGAGGCCGGCCTGGCCGCGGGCGCAGAGGCGGCCGCGGTTCACGGGCGAGTCAGGGTTGCCCTCGAGCTTGACGGCGCGGCCTTCGCGGACCCGAGCCCGGAGGCCGCAGCCCGCCGCGCATTCGCGGCAGGTGGTCGCGTACCACGTGGCGACGCCGGGGATCTGGTCATCCGGCGCGACGAGGTACGGGAGCAGCCGCTGGGTCGGCTCGGGGCCGATGCCGCAGCCGGAGAGCGCTGCGGCGCCACCCCCGGTAACGCCGAGGATCTTGAGGAACCGCCTGCGGTTCATCGCGTCAGTCATAGCGTCTCCGCAGCCGTCCTAGAAGTGGCACGCCGTGCAGTCCTGCGTCACCTTGCGCTGGACGTGGCAGCGGACGCACCAGCCCATCTTGAGCGTCGCGACCTGGTAGATCCGCGGCTGTTTGGCGACTTCGCCGTGGCAGTTGGCGCAGGAGGCGGCGTCCGTGCCGAGCACTTTGATGTGGCGCATGTGCGGAAAGTGCACGAAGTCGGGGACGGCATAGACGCGGATCCACTCGGGGGGCGACCGATCGCGCCACGCACTCCTGATCTTCGTGATCTCGGCGCGGTGACTGTCGGTGGTGCCGTTGATGATCTGGTGGCACCCGATGCACGTCTGCACCGAGGGAATCCCCGGCTCGCTGGAAATCGCGGCCGAGTAGTGGCAGTACATGCAGGGGATGCGGTCCTGACCGGCGTGGATGTCGTGGCGGAAGAATATCGGCTGGCGGGGACCCTTGAGCTTCCCGGTATCGCTCTGGCTCAAGACGGGGGCTCTGAATCCCGGAGCGGCAGGCCCGCCCTGCGCCGCCACCGGGCGGGCGAGCAAGAGCACCGCGATTCCTCCCCCCCACATGCACCACTCACCCTTCGTCATCAACGCGATAGCCTCGATGGCGAATGTTTACGACGTGTGGTTGTGCTGTGCTGCTGCGTGCCAGCGTGCGGGCGCCGCAATGTATCTCCGCCCGGGAACCCCGCACAAGGGCGCGGTCACATCATTCGGGCCGCGCGAGGAAGTGGTGTTTCATCCGGACCACGTCGACGAACGCGTCGACGGCGTCCAGATCGCCGAAGCTGAGCCAGCACCACCGCAGGCCTTCGGCGTGCACGCCGTCCCGCACCGCCTGCTTGATGACCCGGGGCAGCCCGTTCGCCAGCACCAGCTCCTGCTGCTCGGCTTCCGTGAGCACGAACGTGCCGCTGGCTCCCGACTCCATGGGATGCAGGAACCCGAGCTTGCGGCCACCGACCTCGTACATCCACACCCACTTCCACGTGGTACCGAGGTACACGACCTGCTCGGTGACGTGCTTCAGCGCCCGGAGCCCCTCGCGGGCCCGTTTGAAGCGGCCCGCCGCCCGCGACGCTAGGTCGCGCAACGGGGCGTCGACCTTGGGCCGCTCCCGCGGGTTCAGATAGAGGTTCGTGGCCCAATACTCGGCCGGTGGCTTACTGGTCATGGGCATGATGGCCCACCAAACCTACGGTACGGGTCAATACCCACGTCCGTCACTGGGACAGACGCCGCATCCGCAGTAGCGCGAAGACGGCCCCGACCGCCAGGTAGACACCCGCCAGGGTCGTCTCGCCGCGCCCGAACGCCCGGACGGCGAGATAGACCCAGATCCCCAGCCACACGATGATCAACACCCAACCACCCCTGCTGATGGCCATCGGACTCCTCCGACGCGGACTGGAAAGCGACCCGCTCTAATGTACGACGCGACCTGCCGCTCGCTCCAGCACGGTCCAGCGGCGCCGCAGTCCGGTCAGGGTGCGTTGCAGCGCCGCGACGCCGGCCACCGCCTGTGACGTGGGCGCGGCGTCCGTCTCCTCGACGACGTCGTACAGGCCGGCGAGCTGCCCGGCCAGCCGCGCCAGTCCCGGCTGCGCAGGCCGCCCTGGGGCCGGCTGACCGCGGGCGCCGCCGTTCTCCAAGGAGTCCGCACGGCTGTCGAGCGCCAGGAGGGAGTCCGCCCGCGGCCCGGCGCCCGCCTGATCCCGTTGATCCTTGAGACGCGCGCGCAGCGCCCGCACCTGGGCGAGCAGCGTCGAGTCCTCGCGCATCGCGTTGGCGAGCTGAGTCGCGAGGGTGTACTGCTGGACGAGACCCGCCGGGGGCGTCGTCACGCGCGGGTCCATCCGCACCGACAGCGTTTCCGCGTGGATGCGGGCGTCGACCGTGAGGCGCACGGTGTAGCGCCCGGGGACGACGATCGGGCCTCGCGGCTCGCGCGGAGTGTCGCGATACACGGCCGCGATCGGATAGCCGTGCTGCGTGGCGGCCGGCGGCGGCCCGCGTAGGTCCCACACGAACCGGTGCATCCCCGCCGCCGCCGAGAGCGGCTGGGGCGGGCGGATCCACCACGGCGGAATGTTGGCCGTCGAGTCCGGCGGCTCGGGGACGTCGTCGCTGGCGAAGCGCCGCACCACGCGGCCGGCGGCATCTCGCACTTCGAGCGCGATCGGCCCGGTGGGCGCGGTGCCGAGGAAGTAATAGAGGATCGCGCCGTCGGGCGGATTGTGCGCGGTGGGCTCGTCGGGCGGGAGCGGCGTATCGGTGTTCTTGTTCCAGCGCACGCGGTAAGCGACGCCGGGGCGGAACAGGACGACGTCAGCCGTTGCCGGTCGGCCAGCCAGCTGCCGCAGCGGAGACATGTCGTCCAGGATCCAGAACCCGCGCCCGTGCGTGGCGATCACGAGATCGTTGCCGTGGACGACCACGTCGCGGACCGATGAGGCCGGCAGGTTGAGGCGCAGCGCCTGCCAGTGATCGCCGTCGTCGAACGAGACGTACACGCTGCGTTCGGAGCCCGCGAACAGGAGTCCCCGGCGCACCGGGTCCTCGCGCACGACGTTCACGACCTCGTTCGACGGTATTCCCTCAACGATTTCTCTCCACGTCTTTCCCCCGTCTTTGGTGCGGTAGATGTGGGGATGCACGTCGTCGAGCCGGAAGCGGTTGACGGCCGCGTACGCCTCGAGCGTATCGACGTGCGAGGCCTCCATCAGCGACACCTTGCTCCACGGCGTCAGCGCGTCCGGAGTGACGTTCTTCCAGGTGCGCCCGCCGGTGTGCGTCACCCAGATCAAGCCGTCGTCGGTCCCGGCCCACAGCAGGTTCCCTCGCCGGAACGACGGCGCGATCGTGTACACCACGCCGCGGTGCTGCCCGTGCTCGGGGTCGAGGCTCGTGAAGGCGCCGAGGTTCGCCGGCACGTCATAGCTGGGACGCGTCAGGTCGGGGCTGATCACCTGCCAGTGGCGGCCACCGTCCAACGTCTTGAAGACGACGTTGCCCGCGAAGTACAGCACGTGCGGGTCGACCGGCGAGAACAGCACGGGCATCGTGCGGACGAAGCGATACTGCCCGGAGCGCACGGGGTCCGGGGCCACGTCCTGGACGTCGCCGGTGTTCCAGTCGAAGCGTGTGAGCTTGCCGCCGTAGACCAGGTTGGGGTGCAGGGGATCCGGCGCGACATACCCGTATTCCTCTGCGCCGACGGGGTGCCACTCGCGGTCGGTGACCTGTCCGTCGTTGCCGCGGCTCGCGACGCCCGCCGAGCCGGACTCTTGTTGCCCCCCATAAACCCAGTAGGGGAAGCGGTTGTCGGTCGCAACGTGATAGAACTGCGCAGTGGGCTGATTGTACCAGGAGCTCCACGACTCGCCGCCGTTGACAGTGACGATCGCACCCTGATCGCTCGCGATCAGAATGACGCGGGAATCCCCCGGATCGATCCACACGCGGTGGTAGTCGTCGCCGCCGGGGGCGCCACGGAATGCCTGAAACGTCTGGCCTCCGTCCGTCGACTTCCACGTCACCACGTTGGCAACGTAGAGGACGTCCGGATTCCGGGGATCGACTCTCACCTCGTTGAAATCCCCGTCGCGCCCCCACAGGCGTGGGTCGGCGTTGACGCGGCGCCACGTCTCGCCGGCATCGTCGGAGCGGTACAGACCGCCGCTACGCGTCGCGCCTACGACGGCGTAGATGCGCTTGCCGTCGCTCGGCGCGACCCCCAAGCCGATCCGGCCCACGCCATCCTGGGCCGACGGCAGGCCGGTGCCGAGCGGCCGCCACGTCGTGCCGCCGTCGGAGGACTTGTAGAGGCCGTTGTTGGTCGACAGCGTCCACGAGCTGCCGATCTCCCACGGCGCTTGCCGCGCCGCCCACAGCACCGCGTAGACGGTGTTGGGGTCGACCGGGTCGAAGGCCAGATCCATGCCGCCGGTGTTTTCGTCCTTGGCAAGCACCTGCAGCCACGTCGCGCCGCCGTCGGTGGAGCGGTAGATACCGCGCTCGGGGTTCGGACCGTACGGATGCCCGAGGACCGCCACGAACACGCGGTTGGGATCCTTGGGGTCGACGAGGATCGCGGGGATCTGCTGGCCCTCGCGCAGTCCCATGTTCCGCCAGGTGGCGCCGCCATCGGTGGACTTGTAGACGCCGTCGCCGACCGAGAGGTCGGGCCGCTGCAGCCCTTCCCCGCTGCCGACGTAGATCACGTTCGGGTCGGACGGGGCGACGGCCAGGGCGCCGATCGAGCCGGTGGACTGGTCGTCGAAGATCGGCGTCCACACGCGGCCGTAGTCGGTCGAGCGCCACACGCCGCCGTTGTTGACCCCGATGTAGAACAGGCCGGGATGTCCGGCGACACCGACGGCGGCCACCGTGCGCCCACCGCGGAACGGCCCGATGGAACGCCAGCGCAGGGCGGCGAAGCGCGCGGGATCTACGTGTTGCGCCGCGACGGAGGTCCACGCGAACGCGGCGGCTGTTACAAGGGCTCTGGTCACGAGACTTCTCCTGGTTTCGCGATCGCTCGCGTACACGCCTTGAACCGGCCGCGATCCAGCAGGCGGCCGACGCTCTGCCCCGGGACCGCCATGCGGCCGTCCACGCTCATCGTCAGCTTGATCACGTCCACGTCGCGGCCATACCAGCGCGCGCTGGGCTCGAGGTCCGAAGGGTACACGCACTGGGGCAGCGCCGCGACCGCCAGCGCCGCCTGGGAGCCGAGCCCCGACTCGGGCATCGTGCCGGCCCACAACTTCGCCCCACATTGCTCGGCCACGCGGTAGATCCGGCAGACCTCCGTCACACCACCGACCCGGTGCACTTTGATGTTCCAGATCTTCGGCCCATCCAGCTCAGCGACCTGTCGCGCCCATGCCGCACTCCGCAGAGTCTCGTCGAGGCAGATGGGCGTCTTCAGCGTCTCGGCGAGGCGCGCGTGCCCGACGAGCTCGTCGGGCGCGAGCGGCTGTTCAATGTAGAGCAGTCCCGCCTGATCCAGCAGCCGCAGGTGGCTCTCGTGCGTGGGCCACTCGTACGCTCCGTTGGCGTCGACGGTGAGCGGCACGTCCTTGCCAGCCATCCCCTGACGCGCGGCACGCACGGCGACCTCGTCCCATCCCGGCGCGACCTTGATCTTGACCCGCCGGTAGCCCTGGGTGAGGGCGTCGTACACCTGACGGGTGAGCGTTGCCGGCTGCCGGTCGACCGGGATCCCTACCGCGACGCCACATGGCACGCTCGCCGCCGCCGGGACGGCGAGGCGCTGGGCCAGGAGCTGGGCGAGGCCGACGTTGCTGCGCGCCGCCTCCAGGTCCCACGCCGCCGTCTCGACACCCGCGCGCGCGAACGGATTGCCGCGCACGCCCTCGCGCAGTGCCGCGTCCACCTCCTCGGGTCCGGCGAACTCCCGGCCCACGACGCGCGGGATCAGGACGCGCCGCACGAGGTCGGTGGCTCCCGGGAGCGTCTCCTCCGAGTAGAACGGCAGCTCGAACGGCGGCGACTCGCCGTACCCCGCGCGCCCGTCCTCGTCGTGAAGCACGACGACGAGCGAGCGGCGCTCGGTCATCGCGCCGCCCGAAATGACGAACGGCTCGAGTAGCGGCAGCGTCAGCTCGAGCAGCTCAGCGCGGGCGATGCGCATCGGGCACGAGGTCGAGAAAGCGCAGCTCGCCACCCCGCCGCTCCAAGGTGCCCTGATCCTCGAGCTCCAGGAGGCACGCGACGAGGCCGTCGGCAGGGTCGAAGATCAACTTGTGGAGCGCGCGCTGCGTGCGCGAGCCGTGCGTCGCCGGATACTCGCTCAGCGGAAGCTGAAAGAAGGTGTGAAGCTGAACGGCACTACAGCCACGTCGCGCATACTCGATGAGGATGCGACCGGATTGAATATTCCCCGTCCCGCACAGTTCCGGCATTACCAACCCCGGGCGCGAGCCCGGGGTGGCAACGCCGCCTCGGCTTGGGGCTCGGTCCAAGACCCGCAGGTTGCGGTCGCTCAGATCCCAGCCCCCATACGCGACGCCGAGATCCTCGTCGAAGAGCCGGTTGAAGACGACCAGCGTGTCGGCTGTGCCCGCCGCTTGCAGCATCTCGAGCTGGAAGTCGTCGTCGAAGCGGGCGTTCATCAGTTTCACCCCGAGCCGCACGGGGGCGTGGCGGCGGATCCGCTCCGGCACCTCCCGCAGCCACCGCAGCACCTGGGCGCGGTCCGCGGCGAGGGGGTCGCCGGCGAGCGTCGGCGAGAAGTCTTTTTCGAGATGCAGCGGCCCATCGCCCCACGCCGCGGCGAGCGACTGCGTCGTGAAGCGATACTCCCCGTCGCGAAACGGCTCATTGAGCTTCGGCAGGTGGTACTTCACCGACGGCACCACCAGCAGCCGGCCCGCTCGCGTCAGATCGCGCCCCGCGCGCACGAGCGCCAGGTAATCGTCGAACGAGCGATCCCACCCCCGGCCCTTCCACGTCACCGTCCACCCGTCGGCGCCGCTCGCGGCCCGGCGTTGCTCGACCTTCATCTTGGTCTCGTGGATGGCCCAGGCGGCCATCGACTGATCGCCGGCGTCGTCCTGCGCGATCACCGTCTTGAGGACCGCGAATGCGAGCCCCGCCTCGGCATCTTCCTCGAGCTGTTTCGCGTTCAGCGACAGCTGTCCGGACCCTTTCCCGATCGGATGCGGCAGGGTCGCGCCAAGGTAATGCGCCGAGAGGTCGAGGTGGTACGTCTCGCGGACGTGGCTGGCGAAGTTGCGTGGCAGCGAGCGCCCGAAGCGCTCGAAATCACGCGCGAGCTGCGCGCGCATCGCGGACGGCCCGGCGGACGGCCTCACGCTCGGCATCCGGCAGCGGCGGTCCCCAGGGATCGTCGCAAGCGTCGTCGGGGATCACGCCCTCGGCGGCGAGCGCCCAGAGCATACGACGGATATACCCTTCCACCGGAGCTGCGAACGTCGTCGAGCCAAAGGCGTCGAGCAGAGACGTCAAACGGAAAAACGTCTCGTACTCCCGGTTGCGCCAGCCCAAGAGCACCTGCGCCTGCAAGTCAGTCAGCGCCGATCCCATCCCGATCAGGGCGGCGCGCGCGCCCATCATGATGGAGTAGCCGAGAAAGCGGTCCTCGCCGGTGATGAGCAGCCGGTCGGGATGCTCCCGCAGGGCGGCGGCGAGGCGCTGAAAGGTGACCACCGAGTCGAGCGTCGCGACCTTGATGCCGATCACGTTCGGCAAAGCGAGGATCGCGTGCAGGGTGGCGTCGTCGTAGGGGATACCGCCTGCCGCGTCGTACAGATAGAAGGCGATGACGGGCAGCTCCGCGCTCAGCGCGTCGTGGTAGGCGGCGGCGTCAGCGCGCCGCGGAAATGCGAGGAGGGCGTCGGCGCCGCCCGCCCGGGCCTCGCGCGCCATCTCCACCGAGTTGGCGCCGGCGACGATCACCTTGTCGGGAATCGCGCCGCGCCACGTTGCGAGCACAACCCGGCGCTGCTCGGCGGAGAGGTGCAGGCCCCGCCCCGTGTGCGCCCACACCGCCACGCCGGCGACTGGCTGCGCCGCCATCCAGCCCGCGTAGGCGCGCTGTGCGTCTTCGGCGATGGCGGCTTTGCGAAACGGCACCGGCACCGCCGGAACGAGGCCCGACTCGAGACGGCGTCGGACCGATGGATTATCCAAGCACGCCCTGCGTCACGTTGCCCGATTCGATGGCCGCCCGATCGCGCTGGCTGAGATCGAGCAGATCCAGCTTCGCCACCGCATTCTCGGGGATCCGCAGCGGCTGGCCCGTCCCGAATACGAACCGCTCGACCCCCACGGTAGCGATCAGATGGGCGAGGTGGTCCTCGGGCGGGCCCCAGATCCACGCGATGTCCCACCACACGCGCGCCTGCTCGGCGGCCGTCGAGCCCCAATGCACTTCCTCGATGAACGGGCGGTCGGCATGGGTGATGACCAGCCGCACGTCGGGATCGCTGCGCAGCAGCGCCCGCACCGAGGCCGCCGCGAGCTCGGGCACGAGGTCATGCGGGTGCCGCTGGCGCGCGTCCTCCAGCCGCACCGTCATCAGTAGCGGCAGCTTCGCGGCCCCGCACGCGGCGGCGAGCACCCGCATTTCGTCGCCGACGGGGGCGAGCCCGAAGTGGTGCGGGTCGCAGCGGACCGCCGGGGCGCCGCGCGTGGCGGCGTCGCTCAGCGCTTCTTCCCAGTGCGGCAGTGCCGGGTGCACGCACGGCACCGGCTCGAGGCGCTCGTGCGCGTCCGCCGCCTCGTACAGCCAGGTGTTGCCCTCCGTCGGGTCGCGCCAGAACAGACTCGGAAGGTGCGTCACCCACGCCGTGTCGATGCCGGTGCGATCCATCGCGGCGAGCAGCGCCTCCGGCGAGGTTCCGGGCACGCGGCGCCACGGGTAGGCACCGAGGAAGCCGTTGACGTCGAGGCGCATCAGTCGCCGGGGAAACTGCGAGGCGGGAAGATCCGTGCCGCGTTCTTCCAGCGGATCAGCTCCAGCGGCTCGGGCGGCAGCAGGCGCTCGAGATACCGCAGCTTGGCCCACCCCGTTTCCATCGTCATATCGGTCCCCCACAGCAGCCGCTCGGCACCCACCGCGGCGAGACACGCCTCGAGCATCCCCCCGTCCACGCCGCTTCCCGAGAGATCCACGAGCACGTTCCCGTGCCGCGACACCACCGCCAGCGAGTGCAGCCAGTCCCCGCCCCCGCCGATATGGGCGAGAATGAAATGCACCGTGGGATGTCGGGCGGCGAGGTGGCACAGCTCGGCGGCGTCGGACGCCTCCTGGCCCGGCCAGTCCCGACGACGGTGCTGCCAGATGTGGTGGAGGATCGGCAGCCCGTGTCGAGCGCCGGCGGCGCAGATCGGATCGAGCAGCGGATCGGTGGCGCGACGGCTCGCGGCGAGCTTGATGCCGACGGCGCCGGCCGCGCGGCCCCGCTCGATCTCGGCAAGCGCGTGGTCCGGGTAGTTCGGGTTGACACAGACATAAGTGCGGACGCGCCGGGGCTGCTCGCGCTGCAGGCCGAACGCCCACTCGTTGCCGTAGGTCACGTCGGCGGGCGACGGGAAGTACGTGGGGGAGCTGCGGCCGAACGTGCCGAGCACCGAGTTGAGGTGCACGGTGATTCCGATGCGTTCCCCGGCCCGGAGGCGGCTGGCGTTGTACTCGCGCCAGTCGGCCCGCGCGCTGCGCTCGGGGAAGAAGTGGGCGTGGACGTCGATGAGCATGTCGAGCAGGAATCTACGCGTCGCGCAGCACCTCGCCCAGGATTTCCAGGGTCCGGTCGATAACGCCGTCATCATGGGCCAGCGACACAAAGTTGTACGCCGTCCGCTTGAACAAGAGGCCCCGCCGCGCGCAGCCGACCGCTACCGCCCGGGAAACGTCCTCGCTCGCGAACTGCAGGAAGCTCATCGCGGCGACCCCGCCGACCCCGACGACGCGCTCCGCGTGGTCGCGTTGCAGCCGGTGGAGGCCGTGGAACAACCGCGTCCCCACCCGCTGCAGGTGCTCGCACACCTGCTCGCGCTCGAACACGGCGAGCGTCGCCTGGGCCGCCGCGAGCGCCACCGCCTCCGTCGCCAGCGTCGAGGAGATCCAGGTGCGGTGGGCGTGCTCCATCAGTTCGGCCCGACCACCCACCACCGCCAGCGGGAACCCGTTCGCCAGCGCCTTACCCAGCACCGCGAGGTCCGGCTGGACCCCCCAGCGCTCGGCGGCGCCGCCGATGGCGATACGGAACGCCGTCTTGATCTCGTCGAAGACGAGCACGGCGCCGGCGCGCCGCGTCTCCGCCCGCAGCGTTTCGAGCCACTCCCGGCTCGGCTCGCTGACCACCAGCGGTTCGACGACGACCGCCGCCAGCCGGGACCCCGCGTCGCGGATCATCCCTCGCGCCAGCGCGGCGTCGTTGAAGGGCAGCTCGGCGAACACGGCGCTCGTCCCCGCGGGTACGCCCTCCGCCCGCCCCTGCGACCAGTCGAGCCAGCCGTGATAGCCGCAGCCGAACACGAGCTCGCGGCCCGTCGCCACACGCGCCAGCCGCACCGCTGCCGCCACGGCTTCCGCCCCGGTCTTGAGAAACCGCACGCGCTCGAGCCACGGAATCCGCCGCGCCAGCGCCTCGGCGAGCTCCGCCTCGAGGACCGGCGGCAACGGGCCCACGACGCCGGCGTCGAGCGCCACCTGCGCGGCGCGGTTCACGGCTTCGTGGCCGTACCCCAGCGCCACCGCACCGAGGGCCATGACGTAGTCCAGGTACTCGCGGCCGTCCGCGTCCCAGACCCGGCAGCCCCGCGCGCGCGTCATGCGGCGCGGGACGCCCGGCTCATCGCCCGCGCCGAACAGCGCGTCGGGACGCTTACTGCCGGTCGAGGTGAACCCGGGGATCCGCGAGTCGCTCACCGTATTTGCCGATCTCGATGGCCATCGCCCGCAGCAGTTTCGCCTCCCGCTGGTCCAACGGCACACGGTGCACGACCTCGCGCACGGTGCGCATGATCTGCTCGCGGTCGCGAGTCTTGAAGAACTCGACCACGGCGAGCGCCCGCTCCACGTCCGCGAACAACCGCTCCAGCTCCTCTACCGTCGCGGGGGGTGCCGCCCGCCGCGGCGCCTTGAACGGGCGTTCCTCGGCCCCCCCGGCCAGCGCCAGCTCGTAGAGCGTCACCGCCACCGCGTGCCCCAGGTTCAGGCTCGCGTAGTCGGGCGCCGTGGGAATCGTGACGAGGCGGTGGCAGCGGTCCAGCGCCTCGTTCGAGAGCCCTTTGTCCTCCCGCCCGAACAGCAGCGCCACCGCGCCGGTCTCCGCGGCGGCGAGCAGCTCGGCGGCCGCGGCCCGGGGGCGCTGCACGTTGCGCTTGACGCTGCGGCCGCGGGCCGTGAAGCCGACCACGTGGACGCAGTCCGCGAGGGCGTCCTCCAGGCGCTCGAACACGCGCACCCGCGCCAGCAGGTCGCGCGTCTGGTGCGCGATGCCCTCGACCCGATACGCGTCGTACTCCCGCGGCGCGACGAGCCGCAGGTCCTGGAAGCCGAAGTTCTTCATCGCCCGCACCACGTGGGCGATGTTGACCAGATCCTGCGGTTCATCCAAGACTGTGATGATCATACGTCCGACCGTCCGACAGTCCGGCGGCTCATCCGACCAGCTCCAAGATCCCGAAACGCTCCGCCGCCTGCCGATCCCCCTGCAACCACACCCACCCATCTCCGCCGCTCCAGACCAGCTGCCCCGCCCGCCGCTCCCGCCCGGGGAGCATCTCGTTGACGATCAGATCGAACCCGATCCGGCCCCCGAAATGGGCGCGGAACGGCCCGGGCCACGCGATCGCGACGGTGAGGTGGTAGCCGGTCTCCGTGCGCCGCCACCCGCCCCGCACGCCGCTGGGGTCCCCGGGCGACTCCCCCGCGCCGCGCGCGCGCACGCGGCCGCCGTCTGCCGGCTCCGGCACCACCAGGTATCCGAACGTAGCCGCGCCGTCCACGTCGCGCAGATACAGCTGCACCCCGTCGGCGTGGATGTCGTCGGGCTCGTTGTCGAGTCGCAGCGGCGGCGCATCGCCGGCCCGGAAGCAGACGTCCGGCTTCGTCACGTCGACCGCGACGTACAGCGCCTCGTCATCCCAGCCGGCGTAGGCGAGCGCCGATAGCTGCGCTGGTCCCACATATGGCTCTTCGGCGCGCCGGTACTGGTCCTCGGCGTCGAGCCGCAGCGGCTCGGACAGGTCGAAGCCCTCGAGCGTGCCGTCGAGCGCCGGCGGATGCGCCACGCGGTACGCGGCGCCGGTGGGTGGCCGCGCCGGGTCGATCTCGAGAATCGGTTTGAACGGGGGCTCGCTCTCGACCGGTCCAGCCAGCTGCACCGTCCCGGCCGGCGTCTGGACTCGCCAGCTGGTCCCGTCATCGTGATGGCGCTCGACGCCCTTCGCGGTCGTGATCTCGACCGCACCGCCAGCGACCGTCATGCCATGCACTGCGGTCTCGCCCGTCGTCGGCTCGAGCACGGCCACCAGCCGCGCGTTGCGCCCGCGCACGCGCAGCAGGTAAAACGTCGCCTGGCTCCCGCTGCCCGGGACGCCCGGCCCCTCGGCGCGGAGCAGCTCGGCCGCGGAGCCGAGATGCAGCGTCAACCGCGCGCCGGCCGCCGCGTGCTCGATCACGATGGGCACCGCGTCCCTCCCCTCGGGGACGAAGCGCTCCACGCGTGAAACGAACTCGTCCGCGAGCTCGCCAGGCTCCCACCTCCCCGGCAAGGTCACATCCCCACGTCCCGCCAGGTGGTAGGGGAGCTCGAGCAGGCGCTCCTCGCCGCCCGTCAGCTCGATCACATCAACGAGATACGCCGGCCCGGAGACGACGGCGCGGTTGAGCGGTCCCCATCGCCCCCGGACCCAGGCCCAGTCTCCCCCCTCCGGCGCGTCGAAGGCTTCACAGACGGCGTCGCTCATGGGCTGAGACTCGCCGCCCAAGCGCGGCGCATTGTGGGAGAGTGTGGACCGATACCAGAACAAGTCGCGGGAAACGTACGAGCCGGTGCCGGGATCGGGCAGCCAGTGGACGCCGTCCGCATGGAGCGTGAGGTGGAGCCGGTCGGGGTGGCCGTGGCCGCCGCCGTAGGGCCCGCACTCGAGGCTTGCGTAGCGGGCGCCCGAGCGCAGGATCGCGAGTCCCTGACTCGGGAGGAGCACGCTCTCCGGGCGCCACGGCTCGGCGTCGGGGAGGGCGGGAGGCATCTCGAGGAGTGACCACCACGAGAGCGAGATGCGGGATGGGGGATGGGGGATGGGGGCGATCGGCGCATCGTGAAGATAGGACTCGAACAACTCGAGTTTGGTGGCTGGTGCCTGATACAGAGCCTGGAGCCAACCCGACACCTCCCGCGTCCCCCATCCCGCATCCCCCATCCCGAGTCTTCCCAACCCCACCTCCCACGTCTCCAGATACATCGGCTGCGCGAGCGAAATGCCGAAACGCGAGTCCTTCCGCGCCGGAAACGTCAGATCGGGGAGGGCGCTGCGCGCCGGCGCGAGCAGCGCCAGCGTGATGCGCTCCCGCAGCTGCTCGTCGGCGAAGCAGTCGAGTCCCGCGAGCGCCGCCCACCCCGCACCGGTGAGCAGGCCGCGCAGAGCGAAGAGGTGGTAGTTCTCGCCCTCGTACCACAAGCCGTCGGCCCGGAAGCCGCGCAGGTGCTGGACCAGGCCCGTCGCGTCCTCGATGGCGCGCCGCGCCAGTCCTTCGTCCTCGAACCACACGGCGATGGCGGCGAGGGCGGCGTTGTTCCAGGTCTGACGGTTGGAGAAGCCCTCGTCGAAGTCGCCGATCAGCGTGGCCGCCTCGTCGGCGACGATGTTGACGCCGCGTTCCGTCGCTTCGTCCAGCGCTCCCGCCGCCCGCAACAGCCAGGCGGCGCTCACGTAATTCAGCACCCAGAGCGACTCAAGGTAAGTCGAAAAGAACAGCCGGCTCGGGCCGAGCACGTTGTCCGCGTTGGGATACCGGAAGTAGCGCGCGGCATAGGCGGAGAGGATGTCGCGCGCGCGCGCGCCCGCCGCCGGGGCGCCGCCCAGGGCTGCGAGCGCGGCAAGGTGGGCCGCCCGCTCGGCCAGCCACAGGTGTTGGTACTTGGCCCAGGCGCGGTCGTGACGGATACCGCGAGCCACCTCGCCGCACCGTGGGCAACGGTGCGCGTCCGGGCTCCAGGGGTCAAACACGAGCGCCGTCCCATCCTTCGGGCACACGCCCCCGTCCATCGAGAGCAGCGCCTTATGCTCGGGCACGGGCGGCAGCCGCGCCAGCAGCGGAGCCGCGCGCTCCGTGAGGTGCGCGAGGAGGCGTTGCAAGTCCGGCGCCGCCGCAATTTCCAGGCGGCGCTCCGCCAGCCGCTCCGCCGTCACCACGCGCGCACCCCCTCGCGCGCCCAGGCCATCGGCAGCACCGTAGCCCCGGCGGCGCGGGCCGCCGCCACCGCGGGCCGCGGGTCGTCGCCCGTGAGGAAAAACATCGTCCCCCCCGCGCCGGCACCGGCTGCCTTCCCGCCCAGCACCCCGGCCCCGGCCATCGCCGCCTCGAGGCGCGCCATCTCCTCGGTGCGCATCTCGGGATCGAGCTGCTGTTGCCGCTCCCAGTTCTCGCTGAGCAGGGCGCCGACGCGCGCGAAGTCCGCGGCACGGAGCGCTTCAGCCATGCCCTCGGCGAGGTCCTTCATAGCGCGCAGGGCGCCGGTGACGCCGCGATCGCCCCGCTCGTACGCCGCCATCACCCGCGCGATCGTGTCGCCGGAGACGCGAGAGTGTCCCGTGTAGCCCAGCACGGTCCTCCGCTCCAACGCGGCCGCGAACGCCGCATCGAGCGTGACCGGTTCCACGCCCACGTCGGGATCGCGGAACGTCAGGCGGTTGACGCCTCCCAGCGCCGCGGCAAACTGGTCCTGTTTGCCCCCGGGAATCCCGGCCTCATGCGTCTCGAGGTGCCAGCCGTGCTCGGCGGCCTCCCGCGCCTCGAGCCGCTCCTGGCGCGCCGCCGCCAGCACGGCGATGAGCGCGACGTCGAGCGCCCCCGACGTCCCGAGCCCGGAGCCGGGCGGCGCGTCCGCGCGCGTGGTGAGCGTGAAGCGGCCGGTGACCGGAAACATTCGCAGGGCCGCCTTATGGAGGTTCAACCGGCCGTCGAGCACCAGTCCGCCCGAGTCGGCGCACTCGAGCTGTTGCCCCAGGTCCTCGGCCACGAGGCGGATCAACGTGCCGCCGAGTGTGAGCTCCGCATGGGCGCGCAGGCCGATGGTCGCGTTGACGACCACCCCGCCCTCTCGCGACGAGAACGGCGGCACGTCCGTCCAGCCGCCGGCGAGGTCGAGGCGCACCGGCGCCTCGGCGCGGTACGTCGTCGGCAGCTCGCGACGTCTCACGGCGCGATCCACCAGCGGCTCAGCGTCCCGAGCTCGCCCCGCAGGTCCATCGTCACGCCTTGCACGCGCCGGTTCATACCGTTCACGCCGCGTGCGTGATACAGCCACGCCACCGGCAGGCGCTCCGCGAACAGCCGCTGCGCGGCAGTCGGGTCGCGCGGCACGGGAATGCCGGTCAGGTCGCCCATCGGTTGCAGGTAGCCGAGCCCGGGGTCGCCGGGGAGGCTCATCACCGCCGCCTGGAAGTCGTGGCGCGGCCCGTACACACGGTCGTTGAACGCCGACAGCTCGAGCAGGCGGATCGAGACGTCGAAACCGACGGCCGCGAGCCGCGCCTGGAGCATCTGTTCCAGCGCGCCCTCGCCGCTCCCCACGCTGAGCATCTCGAAACGCGGCCGGCGGCCCGCGAGCAGGGCGCGCGAAGAGTCGGGCGCGGTGGGTAACCGGGGGACGGAGAGATACTGCGGCAGGAGCGGGGGCACGGGACCATCCGCGATCGACGCGAACCCGAACGCATAGCCGTCGACGATCTCCCGGCGGTCGATCGCCAGCGCGGCGGCAAGACGCACCTTGGGGTCGTCGAACGGCGTGCGCCGCGTGTTGAACACCAGACCGTACGGGAGGATCATGGGGTAGTCGAGCACCGCCAGGTCCGGGTCGCGGCGGACGTAGGCCGTGTGCGCGGCGGTGATGCCGGCGAAGTCCAACTCCCCCGCGACCAGCGCCGCGAGCTTGGCCGTGGGCTCGTCCACCACGACGACGATGAACCGCTGCAGCCGTGGCGGCCCGCCCAGCGCCGCGGGAAAATCCGGGTTCGCGACGAACACCCAGCGGCGATGCGGCTCGTGGGTGACGAAGCGGAACGGTCCGTTCCCAATGGGACGCGCGTTCCACGCCGCCTCGCGCAGGCGGGCGTGCGGGACAGAGTCGAGCAGGTGCGCCGGGAGAATCGCCAGATCCGTGAGCACGTCGGGGAAGCCGCGCTGCGCCTCGCCGAACCGGAGCACGACCGTGGACTCGTCGGGCGCGCGCACGGCGGCGATCGGCGCGACGTCATTCCAGCGAGGGTATCCCGTCACGGAGTCCCGGGCCGCATCGAGCGTCCACGCGACGTCCCGCGCGGTCGTAAGAGCGCCGTCGTGCCACCGGACGCCGCCGTGCAAGTGCAGGGTCAGCTCGCGCCGATCCGGCGACCACTGCCACGCTCGGGCGAGGTAGGGACGCGGCGTCATGGTGGAGTCGTAGCGGGCCAGCGTGGTGAGGAGCGCGAACTTCTGCACCTGCCGGGCCAGCGGATGCTGGCCGACCAGTGGGTTGATGCTCTGGAGATCGGCGCCGGACGCGAACAGCACGGTCGCGCCGCGACGGGCGGCGCCGGCGGCGCCGCACCCCCACAGCCCCGCGAGCGCGAGCAGCGTCCCGGCCGTCCGTCGTCGCACGCGTGGATTCTAGCGGCGCGGGGCGGGCCGCGCGAGATTCGCCCGATGCTGCGCATGCTGTGGCAGCGCGCGCTCGTCGGGGTTGCCGTCGTCACCGGCGTCGTCACGCTCACCTTCCTTCTTCTCCACGCCGCACCCGGCGATCCCGCCGAGCGGCTGCTCGGACCCGCCGCCGCCCCCCAGCAGGTGGAGGCCGTCCGCCATGCCCTGGAGCTCGACCGCCCCCTGACGGTGCAGTACGCGAGCTGGCTCCGCCGCTTCGTCCGCGGCGATTGGGGAACGAGCATCACCACGGGGCGGCCGGTGGGTGCGATGCTGCGCGCCGCGTGGCCCGCGACGGCGCGCCTCGTGGCGCTGTCGCTGCTGCTCTCGTACGCGCTCGGATTGCTCGTGGGCGCGGTCCAGGCCGCGCGTAGCCGCGCGCGTCTCGATACCACGCTCTCCGTGGCGACCGTCACGCTCTTCGCCCTCCCCGGCTTCTGGCTCGGCCTGATGCTGATCATGGTGTTCACCTACTGGCTGCGTGTGTTGCCCGCCTTTGGAGCCGCCGGCATGGACGCCGATTTTCTCAGCGGCTGGGCGCGGATCGCCGACCAGCTGCGCCATCTCGCGCTCCCGCTGCTCACCCTGACGCTCATCGGCGTGGGCGGCACCGCGCGCTTCGCGCGCGGCGCGATCCTCGACGTGCTGGCGCAGCCGTTCGTCGCGGCGGCCCGCGCGAAGGGGGTGTCCGAGTCGCGCGTGCTCGCCCGGCACGTGCTCCGTAACGCGCTGGGCCCAATGCTCATCCTGCTCGGCCTGTCGCTCCCGGCCCTGTTCTCGGGCGCCGTGCTCGTCGAGACGGTGTTCGCGTGGCCCGGCGTCGGCCGGGTGATGGTCGAGGCGGTTCAGAGCCGGGACTACCCGGTGGTGATGGCCGCGACCGCGGTGAGCGCGCTGCTCGTCGTGGCGGGGAACATCCTGGCCGACGTCCTCGCCGCGTGGGCCGACCCGCGCGTGCGCGGCGCGGCGCGGGAGGCGTGATGCGACTCCGCGATCCCCGCGCCCTGTTCGGGCTCACCGTCCTGGCCGCCGTGGCGATCGCCGCCATCGCCGCGCCGGTCGTCACCGCCGGGAATCCCAACGCGCAGCGCGATATCGTCGCCACACGGTTCCTCCCCCCGCTCACCGCCGATCTCCATGGGACGTTCCACCCACTGGGGACCGACCGCTTCGGGCGCGACGTGTGGACCCGGCTCGTCTACGGGGCTCGCATCTCGCTCGGCGTCGGGCTGCTCGCCGTGGTGATCTCGGTGGCGATCGGCACCGCCGTGGGCGCGGCGGCGGGCTACCTGCGCGGCTGGCCCGCCATGGGACTGCTCGGCTTCACCGATTTCGCCCTCGCCCTCCCCCGGCTCGTGCTGCTGCTGCTGCTCGCCGCCCTGTGGCAGCCGAGCGCCGCGCTGGTGGTCGTGGTCCTGGGCCTCACGGGGTGGATGCCGATCGCGCGCTTGGTGCACGGCGAGGTCCGGGGCCTGGCGGTCCGGCCGTTCGTCGAAGGGGCGCGGGCGCTCGGCGCCAGGCGCGCCCGCGTGCTGTGGCGGCACATCCTCCCCAATGCCCTGACGCCCGTCATCGTGGCGGCGGCGCTGGGTGTCGGCAACGCGATCTTGCTCGAAGCCAGCTTGTCCTACCTGGGACTGGGGGTCCAGCCCCCCACGGCTTCGTGGGGAAGCATGATCGCTTCAGGGCGCGACACCCTGGTCAACGCTCCGTGGGTCGTCACGGCGCCCGGCCTCGCGCTGGTGCTCGTCGTGGTCGCGTGCACGCTCCTGGGCGACGCCCTGCGCGATGCGTTGGACCCGGGGGCCGCGAAGCGTTAGCTGTCCGCCAGCCGACGCAGTGCCGACGCTTCGATTTCGTGGCCGCCCTCGAACACCTGCGTTCGGAACGGAATCGCCCGCTCCGTGAGCCGCCGCTCGATCCCGGCGAGCACCTTCGGCGTGATGTACGCGTCCTGCTTCCCGGTCACGATCGTGGTGCGCAGTCGTTTGAATCGTTGCTCCGCGGCGACGAGGTCGAGATCCGGCGGCAGCTCACCGCCCCACAGCACCAGGTCGTCGAGGCGCGCCGTCCCCAGCGCCGCCCAGCGGCTCACCGTGGCCGCGCCCTGCGAGAACCCCAGCGCCCGGATGCGGACCTCAGCCGCAGCGCCGCGAACGACCTCCGCATGGACCGCGTCCAGGTATTTCACGTAGTCCGCGATCTCGTTGAGCCGGTCCTCACGCGTCATCCACGTCGCGCCGACCGGCTGTTCGCGATGCTGCCCATCGCCCACGTAGAATCGCGACAGTCCTTCAGGCGCCACCACGACCCGCGGGCCGTCCGCAATCGGCTCGAACCGCTTGAGGAACCGCGCGGCCAGCTGCCCGTATCCGTGGCACACGAACCAGATCTCCGCCGCCTGTGAGGGATCTCCCAGGACGAAGTAGCGTGCGCTTCGCGCAACGCTGATATGTCGCTCGCTTGGTTCATTCCGCATTCCGCACTCCGCATTCCGCATTACGTGATCTGGATAGTGACGATCTCGTACGGCTTCGCCACGAACCGCAGGGTGCGGCCGCGGTGCTCGAGGACGAGCGCCTGGGACTCCCGCTCGTCGGCGCGCACGCGGTGCGCCGTCCGGACCCCTTCAGTGAAGCGCCACGCCCCGGCCGTTTCCCGGTCCGTCGCGTTGTAGCAGCGCAGCACGAACCCCGAGCCGTTCTGCGCCGGCTTGACCGCGGAGAGAATGAGCCCCGTCCCCTCGAGGACGATCTCCCCGCCCAGGATCGCCAGTGGCCCGGCGTCCCGCAGCCAGCGCCCGCGCACCGGAAGAAATGCGTCCTCCCAGTGCTCGGTGATCCGGTCGCCGCGCTCCAGGTCCTCCGCCGACACCGGCACGATGGCCAGCTCGATCCGCTCCGGTCCGAGGCACTGGGCGCCCGGCGTCGCCGTCGGCCAGCCGGCGTGCCCCCGGCGCGCCGGCAGATCGCCGCGGGAGAGCTGGCCCACGGCGCGGAGCAGCGTCACGAGCAGATCCCCCCCGGGCGTCCACTCGTACTCGAAGAACCCCGGAGCCAGGATCGCGAGGCCGCGCTTCCCCTCGGCCGCGGCGACGAAGCGGTGCGCCGGGGCCGTGCGCACGGGAGTCTCCAGCGGAAACTCCGCGGGATCCGCCGTCACGGGCAGCCGCGGCTCGAGCCCGAAGGCCGCTCCCGCCAGGGCGGGCACGCCGGATAACGCCGTGGGCACGCGTGCGCGCAGGCGGTGATCAGTCGCACCGTTGTCGAGATGCAGGATGCAGCGAATGATAGGGCTGTCGGCGTGCAGGACCACCACGAGCCGAGCGGCGTACTGCCGGCCCTGGGTCCAACGCGCCTCCAGGGCGGCGACCAACGGCCCCGCCGCGAGCCGCCGGACGGCGATCGGCCCCGTGCTCCGCCGGAGGCGGTCGTGCACGGGCGGGCAGTAGGTGTAGGTGTCGCCGGCATCGCCGCCGTCCTCCAAGCGCAGCACGTCGAAGAATCGCTCGCCGCTGCGGCGATCGTGCAGCGCCAGCGCCCCCGTCGCTTCGAACGTCACCTCGACGAGCCGGTTTGTGAGCGTGCGGCCCCGAGCGTCGACCCGATCCGCATCCGACATCCGCACCGGCCCAACCACTGTGAGGGCCGCGCAGCCCAGACCGGGCACGGGGGGCGCGCGAAACGCCACGCGCACCCCGTCCACCTCGTCCTGGTCGGGATAGTGGCGGGTCGCGTCGCGACGCTCGAGCGCCTGGCGTCGGTCCAGCACCTGCACCGGAATCGGCCGCCCGTCCAAGCCCGCGAGCGCGAACGCGCGGTACCCCGGCCCCACCCTCGGCTGCCGGCCCGCCGGGGCGCCTACGACCACATCGCGACGGAAGAACTCGGCGTCGGCGATCACCACGCCGCCCCGCGAGCGCGCCGCGGGGTTCCACAGCACCAGCGCGGGCGCTGCGTCCTCCGCGCGCTCGCGGGCCGCGTCGGGATCGTGACCCGCCAGCTCGTCGAGGGATGCCCGCGCGACTTCCTGGGCATAGCTCTCCACCGCGGCGAGCCGGATCTCCGTTTCGGCTGCCACCGTGTCGCTCACGCAGCCGCCGATCGTGTCGTGGAACTGGCAGGCGAGCAGGGTACGCCACGCGGTCTCGAGCAGCGGCCGGCGGTCCGCGCCGCCGCGGCGCCGGGCCAGTGCGGCGAGCGGCTCGGCGTGACGCTCCAGCCACAGCTCCGCGCGGGCGTGGCGGCGTTTCTGCGGCGCGCGCGTCCCGTGCACGCCCTGCAGCGTCCAGGCGTAGCGATACGACCAGCGCAGCTCTCCCGCCAGCGGCGCGGCCTTCGCGGTGTCGGCCGCGGCGAGCGAGAGGAATTCATCGAGCCGGGAGATGCGCACGGCGTAGTCCGGCTCCAGCGCCGCGAGCAGGTCGCGCAGGCGCGGCAGCTCCGGGTGCGCCGCGTGGTGATCCGCGCCGACGAACACCGCGACGTGTTTCGACGCCGCCCGCGCGACCAGCGCTTCGCGTACCGGCGGCCATGCCACGGCCAGCCGCTCCGCATCCGCCGGGAGCGCCGCGCCGATCTCGTAGCCCTCGGGGGACAGGTGCCACACGATCGCTTCCTGGCCGTCGCGCCCGCGCCAGCGGTACAGGTCGCGCTCCTGTCCCGGCTCCCCGCCGAGCCCGCGCCACAGCACGCCGGCGCGGATGCCGAATTCCCGCGCCAGGCTCGGCCAGACCGCCGGGTGCCCGAACGCATCGGGGGAGTACAGCGCTTCGCTGCGCCCGCCCCAGTGGTCGGCATCGGCCGCACCGAGGAGCAGGTTGCGCACGAGCGACTCCCCGGACGGGATCTGCTCGTCGGCCAGAACGTACCAGGGTCCCACCTGCAGGCGGTTGGTTTTCACCAGGGCTTTGACGTCGGCCTCGCGGTCGGGCCGGGCGCGCACATAGTCCTCGAGCAGGATCGTCTGGCCGTCGAGGAGGAAGCTGCGGTAGGCGGGGTCGGCGGTGAGGCGCGTGACGAGGTCGTCCAGCGCCGGCACGAGGCGCGCGTGGAGCGCCGCCCGCGGGAGATACCACTCGCGGTCCCAGTGGGTGTGGGCGATCAGGTGAAAGACGAGGCTGCTCATCGGCGAGCAAGGTTGCCCTTCCCCAGCCCCCGGCGCCAGGGGATATTCGCCCCATGCGCAAATACCTCTGGCTGCTCATTCCGGCGACGCTCGCGGCGGCGGTCGCGGCACGGCGCCTCGTGCCCGGCGCACTCGCGGGGGGCGACGTGCTCCTCCCCTCAGGCTGGCGCATCCATCCCGCCGGCCGACAAGTCCCCGTCGGCACGCTGCCGCTGAACCTCGTCGTGCTCGGTGATGGCTCGCTCGCCGTCACCAACAACGGCTACGCCGCGAACGGTCTCATGGGAATCGCCCCCGAGTCCGCGGCCGTGACCTGGCTGGTGCCGCTGCGCGCGGCGTGGCTGGGATTGGCCCGCGCGGGCGATACGCTGTGGGCGAGCGGCGGGGTGACGAGCCGGGTGTACCGTTTCGTGCCCAACGGGTCGGCGTGGACCGCCGACTCGATCGTGCTCGCCGACTCGATGACGCGGCTGTTCGTGGGCGGCCTTGCCGTCGTGCCCGGCCGTGGACTCATCGCGGCCGTCGGCAACCTCAACGACTCGGTCTACCTCATCGACGCCGCGACGCTCAGGCGCCGAGGCGCGTTCGCCATCGGGCACAGGCCGTACACCGTCGTCGCCGACTCGAGCCACCTGTACGTGAGCAACTGGGGCGACTCCACGGTGTCGATCATCAATCTGTCCGACAGTCCGGCGGTCCGACCGTCCGACCATTTTGTGGGCCCCCATCCCTCGGCGCTGGCCCTGCACGGCCGCGAGCTGTTCGTCGCGCTCGCGGGCGCGAACGGCGTGGCGCGTGTGGATCTGGCGACGGGCCGCGTGCTGGAACAGCTCACCGTCGCCCTAGCGCCGCGCGCTCCCGTGGGCAGCGACCCCAACGCGCTCGCCCTCGCCCCCGACGGCCGCACGCTGTACGTGGCGATGGCCGGCAACAACGCCGTCGCGGTGGTGCGGCTTTCCGCCCGCGCGATGCGCGTCGTGGGCCTCATTCCCGCCGGCTGGTATCCCACCGCTGTGGCGGTCGCCGCCGACGGCCGCACGCTCTACGTCGCCAACGGCAAGGGACAGGGCTCCGCGGCGAACGCCGACGGCAAGTACATCGGCAACCTCATCACCGGCTCAGTGTCGATCATCCCTGTGCCGGACTCGGCCGCGTTGGCCAAGTTCACTCGGCAGGTGTACGCGCTGAGCCCTTACTCGAACCCGCAGATCCGTCCGACGGTCCGACAGTCCGTCCGTCCGACTATTCGGCATGTCGTTTACGTCATCCGTGAGAACCGCACCTACGACCAGGTATTCGGCGACGTGCCGACGGGGAACGGCGATCCGGCGCTCGCGATCTTCAACGACAGCGTCACGCCCAACGCCCACGCCCTCGCCCGGCGCTGGGTGCTGTGCGACAACTTCTATGTGGACGGCGAGGTCAGCGCCGACGGCCACCAGTGGTCCACGCGTGCATTCGCGGGCGACTACAACGAGAAGACGTGGCCGGCGATCTACGGCGGCCGCCGCAACGACAACCTCGAGGACGGCGAGGACGTGAAGAACCCGCGCGACGCGTATCTCTGGGACGCGGCGCGGCGCAAGGGGCTGTGGGTCGTCAACTTCGGCGAGTTCACCGATGCGGATTCGAGCCACCACTACGACTCGAAGATCAGCGGGCTCAAAGGCATTACCGCGGCCAACTACCCGGGCTGGGACCTGGCGATCGCGGACACCGTGCGCGCGCGCCTGTTCGCCGACTCGGTGGACAGCTGGGACCGGCAGGGCCGCTTCCCCGACCTCGTGGTCCTGTACCTGCCGCGCGACCACACCGAGGGCCGCCGCGGCGGCGCCCTCACGCCGCGCGCGATGGTGGCCGACAACGATCTCGCCCTGGGCCGCGTGGTCGCGCGCCTGTCCCGCTCCCCGGCGTGGCGGTCCCTCGCGCTCTTCGCCCTCGAAGACGACGCCCAGAACGGCCCCGACCACGTCGACGCGCACCGCTCGATCCTCGTCGTCGCGTCGCCATGGGCGCGCCGCGGCGCGGTGGACAGCACCTTCTACACCACCAGCTCCGTGGTGCGCACGATCGGCCTGCTCCTCGGGATCGGTCCCCTCAGCCAGTACGATGCCGGCGCTGCGCCGCTCTGGAACGCCTTCGACTCGCGGCCGGACTCGGCACCGTTCCATGCCCCGCCCGCACGGTGGCGGCTGGACGAGCGCAACCCGGTCGCCTTCCGTTCCCGCGTCCTCGACCGCGACCTCGCAGGCCCCGACCGCGCAGACGAAGCAACGCTGAACGCCGAGATCTGGACGAGTGTGCGCCCGCGCGAGCGCGTGCCCACGCCGCGCCGCGCCTTGGGCGTCGCCGCCGGGAACTAGAGCCGGGCGAGATCTCCGAGGTCTTCCGGGCGCGCGAGGTGTACATGTGCGACCCGGCGCTGCTTCGCGAGCAGCGCCCGGATATCGCCGAGCGCCTGCGCGTGTTTCAACTCTCCGAAGCTGCGCTGCATCTCGGGGATCCCCACGTCCTCCGCGTCGTCCGCGGTCACCACCAGGAACAATCCGGTGTTGGGCCCTCCCTTGTGGAGCTGACCTGTCGAGTGGAGGTAGCGTGGACCGAACGCTGCGGTCGTGACACACCCCAGCGCATCCCCCCATGCGGTGCGCACCCGTTCCATCGCGGTCGCGACCGCCGGGCGCGGCGGCAGGTAAGCGAGCAGCGCCACGTAGTCCCCCGGCCGCGCCGCCGCGCGCAACGCCCGCGGCGACAAGGTGCGAGGAATCTCCGCCCGCTCTCCCCGCGGTCGCTGCAGCTCGGCACGCGCGAACGCTTTCGCCGCTTCCACGTCGGGCTGGTCGAACGCGTTTACGCCCAGCTGCTCGCACAACGCCCACGTGGCGTGCTCCCACCGCAGGAACTCGGCGCCCAGGTCCAGCGGGTCCGCGGAGAACTCGGTGACGGCCTGCACATCCGCCGTCGCGGCATTCCCCCCGACGACCGGGATCACCCCCTTGCCGTTCTTGCCCGAGCTTTCCGCCACCAGCTGCTCGATCCAGTCGGCGAGCCGCGCAACCGGCGGCGGCGGCCGGAGCGCCACCTTGTCGCGCCCGCCGAGCGCCGCCGCGGCTACCGCGCGACCACACTGCTGCGCTGCTTGCGCGTCGACGCGGGCCGCGCGCGCGAGCAGCTCCGGGCCGTCCACCTCCACCAACGCCGCCGGCAGCATGCCCACGACGGTCAGCGCCGCGTAGCGCCCGCCGACATCCGGCGGATGCGCGAAGACCGCCCGAAAGCCCGCCCGCCGCGCAAGCGTCTCCAGGGGACTTCCGGGATCGGTGACCGCGACGAACTGCCCGGCGGCGGCGCGCGCCGCGAAGTAGCGGTACGCCGCGAGCGTCTCAACGGTGGTGCCGGACTTGCTGGCGATGAGGAATAGCGTGCGCGCGAGCGGCGCCCGGCGCTCGGCGTCGAGCACCGCGCCGGGATCGGTGCTGTCCAGCACGTCGAAGGCCGTGGCGCCGAACGCCTGCGCCAGCACCGCCGGCGCCAGGCTCGAGCCGCCCATACCGCAGAGCAGTACGCGCGTCAGGCCCTCGTCCCGCACCGCGGCGGCGAATGCGGCCAGCTCCGGCCACTGCGCGCGCGACGCCCGGGGCGCATCGATCCAGCCCAGCCCGCTCATGGCGGCCGAAACTTAATGGGCCGGGGCCTCCCTCGCCCTCCGCGCCGCCGTTAGGTTAGCCTCACAGGTTCCCGTGCTCCTCCGCGGCCGGCTCTCCCGATCCCTCTTCGCGACGTCCGCCCTCTCGCTCGCCGCCGCGGTGGTCGCCTACCTCATCGCGCCGCACGAGCTCTGGTCCCGAGCCCTGATCGCGGGATTGCTGGTCATCGCGGGCGGCTTGCTCGGCCTGCAGGTGGTGTCCACCCTCCGCGCCGACCGCCGCTATGCGACGCTGCTCGAGCGCGAAGTCGCCGCGCAGACCCGCTCGCTGATGGATTCGCTCGCCGCCACCGCCGCCGCCGAGCACAACGTCCGCTCGCTGATGGAGGCCGTCCCCGACGCCATCGTCGTGCTCGACCCGGAAGGCCGGGTCCTCGACCAGAACCCCTCGGCACGCGCCATGGTCGCGGTGCATCCGCCGCCGGGGACGCCCCCCGGCCACTCGGCGTTCGAGTCTCTCGATCGGCACGCCGCCGCGCACGTGCGGACGAACCTCGACGCGGCGTTTCGCGGCGAGGTGCGCCGGTTCGAGGTCCCCTTCACCCACACGGACGGCGGCATGGGGATGCGCAGCGTCATCTACGCCCCCGTGCGCGAGGGCGGGAAGATCCGCAAGGTCCTGGCCCTCGTGCGCGACGTGAGCGAGCAGCGGCGTACCGATGCGCAGCTGCAGCAAGCCGAGAAGCTCGCGGCGATGGGCCAGCTCGTCAGCGGCGTCGCCCACGAGATCAACAATCCCGCGGCGATCATCTCCGGATTTGCCGAGACCCTGCTCCTCGGCGACATGGACGAGGAGCAGCGCGACATGGTGCGGATGATCCGCGACGAGGCCCAGCGCATCGGCCGCATCACGTCCAACCTCCTCGCGTTCGCGCGCAGCGGCGGCAAGGAGCGGGGCCTCGTCGACCTGAACGACATCGTGCAGCGCACCTTCGCCCTGCGCTCCTACTACCTCACGACGCTGAACATTCTGGTGAAACTCGATCTCGATCCCGACAGCCCCAGGACCTGGGCGAACGGGTCGGAGATGCAGCAGCTGCTGCTCAACCTGTTGATCAACGCCGAGCAGGCGTTGCTGACCGTGCCCCCGCCCCGCAGCATCGTGCTCCGCACCCGGACGGTCGACCAGAATGTGCTGCTGCAGTGTGTGGACACGGGCCCGGGCGTGGCGCCGGAGCTCCGGTCCAAGATCTTCGATCCCTTCTTCACAACGAAGCCCGAGGGCGTGGGCACAGGCCTCGGCCTCTCCATCTGCTATGGCATCGCCCGCGACCATGGGGGCAGTATCTGGGTGGACTCCACGCCCGGCGCCGGCGCGACGTTCACGGTGTCGCTCCCACGCGACCCCCGCGCTGCGCCGCGGCCCGCCGCTCCCCCGCCGGAGCCGGCCACGGCGCCCGCCCCGCACCTCAAAGTGCTCGTCGTGGACGACGAGGTCGGGCTGCGACACGCCGTGGTCAGTTTCCTGGAGCGCCGCGGGTTCGCAGCGCTCGGCGTGGGCGACGGACGGGAGGCGCTGGAGACGCTGGGGCGCGAGTCCCCGCCCCCGGACGTCATCGTCACGGACGTGCGGATGCCCGGCATGGGAGGCCGGGAGTTCCTTGCGCGCCTGCGCGCCGAGCACCCCCAGCTCGCACGCCGGCTCGTGTTCTCCACCGGCGACACCTTCGCACCAGAGACTGCGGCGCTGTTGCAGGAAGCCGGGGGCGCGGTGCTCGTGAAGCCCTTCGATTTCTCGCAGCTCGAGACCGTGATCCGCGCTATCGCCGCGGCCTGAGCGGCACCTCGACCCCGGACGCGCCGACGCCATTGACCGTCGGGGTCAGCGTGAGGCGGACCGGCACGGCGTCCATGCCCAGCACCTCGAGCGCCCGCGGATCCACGGTGAGATCGTAGTCCCCCGGCTTGACGCCCAACACATAGAACCCGCCGTCACTGAAGGTCGTAAACGTACGACGCGCACCGGTCCGCCGCTCCGTCAACGTCAACGTCACGCCCGGCACACCGTGGCCGTCGGCGACCACTCGGCCTTCGACCACACCGGCCTGCACGATCGGGACGTCGAGCAGGGTGAAACGGTTCGGGCCGGGGACCAGACTCACGGACCCGTACGCGGGGACGGTCAGCGGCGACTCCAGGCTCAGCGAGTCCACCGACACGAGGATTGTCTCGAACGGCACGACATCCCATACACGGAAAACGCCGTTGGAATCGGCGGCGGCGCCGCGGGTCCCCACTTGCACCCGGACCCCCGGCAAGAGCGGCTCGCCCGGGTCGAGCCGGCCGTTGCCGTTCTGGTCGAGAAACACCCGCCCGGCGACTCCCGAGCGCTCCAACGAAGGCCCTGGGGCCGTCCGCACCAGCCCCGTCGCCCGGTCCCACAGCAACGAGCCCTGCACGAACTGGGTGCCGGTGGCCGCGCCGCCCGCCCGGGCGTCCACAGCCGTGACGCTCCGGAGGGCCGGGAGGACTGAAGTCAGGAAGAGATGATAGACCGCGCCGGGGCTGCCCCGCGTCCACGATGTCCCGAGCTCCAACCGCACCCCCGGCCACAGCGGCCTGCCGGCGAAGGCTTCGAAGCTCGCCAGGCGCGCCGGTCCGTCCAGCGCTTCACTCACCGCTCCGCGCAGCCATACCGATCCCAGTAGCCGACCCCACGACGACCGCGGCAACACGTAGGTGGAGAGGGCCATCGCGGTTCGGGCCGGCTGGCCTGGATCCCAGCGGGTGCGCACCTCCGGGAGGAGCCGCATTTCGCCCGTCTGAACCGAGGCGCCGAGACGCGCTTGCGTTTGGGCGCCGGCGGTGGTCAGCGTGCGTTCGAGGGCCCCATCGAAGAAAAAGTACCCCGCGCTCGGCATCGGCCGGACGAACGCGTCGAGCGTCCACCGGGCCGTGCGACCCGCCAGCGTGAGGATCGGGGCGCGCGTGCCGGTCGCGAAGCGCGTGTAGCCACCCGTCAGCCGCAGGTCCACCGTGGGCTCGAACCGCACCTCGCCCGTCGCGAACGCGCCCTGCACCGCCATCGCGTCGACCGCCCACGCGTTCGTGGGGTTCGTCGTGACGCCGATGTACGGATGGGACAGGTCCCCGAGAGAATCGCGCCAGAACCGGTCGTACCCGAGCTGCACGGTCCAGCGGTCGCCGCCGCCGTAGCGGAGATCGAGGTTCGCGACGCTCCGGCACTGCAGCGTCCGACAGGAGCCGCCCGACGCGCCGTATTCGAAGCGCTTGGCCGGGAGCAGCTCGCTCAAGACGCGGTACGTGCGATTGAACTGACGCAGCTCCCCCAACGGACCGTAGGCGAGGAAATCCACGGGGTTCTCACCGTAGCGCACCGGCAGCTCGATCGCGTACCGCCCCCCGGCGTCGGCCGAATCCACGGCCACCAGCTCCCCGCCGCGATACGCTTCGATCGACCACCCCGGCGCCAACTCTCCCACGTACTGCTGGCTGCCGATGAGCGACGGGCGGACGAACGGCGCGTTGGTGAGGGACAGGCCGCGGATCTGAAACAGGTTCGGGCCCGTGGTGACGCCGTCCCCAACGCGCACCTGCCGGAGCCATGACCGCTCCTCCCATACCCCCGTCCACGACCCCTCCAGCCGGGCTGCGCCCGAGTGCACGGGACCGAGACTCGCGACGCCCAGTTCCAGCGACCCGCCGAGCAGATCCGCACCCAGCGTCGCCGTGTAGGTAGCGCCCTGCACCGGCGCCTCGCTCGGCGCCAGCACCGAGTAGTCGAGGACGAGCCCGTCGAGGCGCCGACGTTCCGCGGGAAGCGCGAGCTCGGCGCTCTGCAACTCGACGCGGCGCAGGAACGCCTCGCGCGCCGCCTGGCGCTGCGCTCGCAGCCCCGCGGGGAACACCGTGGGATCCACGATCGCAACCGTCAGGTCGGTCCAGTCGACGAGGATCGGGGTGCTGAAGAGGTCGCCGAGCCGCTCCGCGCCCACATACAAGAGCCCATCGCGAAACAGCAGAAACTCAGGTTCAATCCGCACCCGGCGCTCGCCCAGGATCATGGTGTCGCGATGCGCGTCGATGACCAGCCGGCGACCGCCGGGATTCATTACCGCATCGAGCCGGCCCTCGGGGGAAAGCCGGTACGCGACCTCACCGAGCTGAAGGACTTCCGTGATCGGGACGAGCGCCTCGGTTCGCGCGCGGAACGCCTGCACCGTGCGACTCGCCAAGCGCCCCATGCGCAGCTCGACGATCACCGCCTCCACGGAATCGGCGCCAGCGACGGTGTCGCTCATGGCGGAGGAGACAAACCGGACCGGACTGCCGTTGGGCGCCGTCGGGGCTACAGAGCTGCCGCCGAGTCGAGGCCCTGCGAAGCCGGCCAGCAGCACGAGCGGCGCAACAACGAACGCCGTGCTCCGGCCGGTACGCATCGATCAGTAGGACAGCGACACGATGATCGTCCCCTGGTAGATGCCGGGTTTCGCCGCCGCTGCAGGGGTCACCGTGCCGCCGATCCAGATGTACATGTTCGGGTTGGCCGGCGGGCCGAGGCGCCCTACCGTGCCGACGCTGGGGTTGAACGTGGTGGCGCCCGCCGGGCTGTTGGTGGCGCGGCGCCACAGCGCCGATGTCGCGCTGAAGGCGATCGGCATCGTCGAACCGGGTTGCGCCTGGATGTTGGTGAGCTGGGTTGGCAGCGTGAAGCTGATGTTCACGAAGGCGTTGGCGTTCCCTGTGACCTGCCATTCGCCGGCCGCGGCCTGGTTGGGTGCAACCGCGGTCGCCACGCCCTTGGGCACCGACCCGAAGTTCAGCTGCGAGAGCGTCGCAATCGTCATCCCCACGGTCACGACCACCGCGTCGGCCGAGATGGTGGCGGCGTTCTGCCCTGCCGCCGGGTGTGTCCCCGCGGCGGCCAGGACGCCGAGCACGATCCCCAGCCGGCGCGGTGTCACGGAACCCGCACCGCGACCGAATCCCGAACGACCGCCGCCGGCAACACGACCGCCGGCTCGAGATCCTCCCGATCCGTGTCCACGGTCAGCTTCAGCCAATAGCGCCCGGCCGGCAACACGCCGACCGGGGCCACGTACCGCGGCTCCATCACGTAGTAGACACCGATCGGAAAGGCGAACCGTGCGCGCTCCCGACCCGCGGAATCCACCAGCGTCCCGCGCACGGTACCGATGAACGCCGCGTTACCCTGGCGCTCGAGACGCGGCCGGACCTCGAGCGAGTCGCCGACGACGGCGGCGCGCAGCCGGGTCACCGCGACTCCCGTCCGCACCGGACCCTTGCGGTAGTTGACCCCGATGATGGTCCGGACTTCGAGCGTCAAGCCGATCTTGATCCCCGTGTCGGCGACGCCCGTCACCGGCACCACGCCGCCCTTGACGGCGATCACGAGCCGCAGCCAGTACTCGCCGTCGGGCAACCCCGGTGGGGGCGAGGCGAGGAGCCGGATCGTCTGGCGCTCCCGCGGCGCCACCGTGAGGCGGCGAGGGAACGCCTGGACCCAACGCGCCGCCGACGGTTGACCGGAATCCGCTGCGGCGGGCGGCAGCACCATGCGCCCGGCCGAATCGCTGGTCGGCATGCCGTGCAGCCGCAGCCCGCCGAGGGAGTCCGTCTCGGGGTAGCCGAAGAAGGTCGCGATCGTGACCTCGGCCGCCTCCGTGTTCGGGTTGTACAGCGTGACGACACCGCTGTTGGACCGGGAGTTCATGAACACTGCGTGGGGCGCGACCATCACGCCCTGCGCGGCGAGTGGTGCCGCGACGGCCCCGAGCACGACGAGCCAAGAGCGCCGGATCATGGGAAGTACGCCACTGTCAGCGCCAGCGTGCCCGTGTAGGGGCCCGCCCGCTGTGAAGTGCTGGGCTGCGCCGTCCCGCCGATGAAGACGGAGCCGCGCCCATTCTTGTTCAGCGTTGCCAGGAAGGGTTGGTTCGGATCGAAGGCGACCTGGCTGCCGATCGCCTGAGTGCTGGAGTAGCCGGCATCGCTGCCGCCGAACGTCAGCGGCATCGTCGCGGGGGCCGGCCCCGTCATCACCAGCGGCAGCGCGAACGTCAGCAGCACCTGGTTGCTCTTGGCGCCGACGAGGTCAAATTGGCCGCTGTTGGTCGGATCCGTTCGCAAGATGACGCGCGGCACCCCTGGGAGGACCGTGCCAAACGTGAGGTCCCGCACCCGCGAGACCGTCAGCGGACGGCCTTGAGCAGCGAGAGGCGCGACCCCGGACCCCAGGGCCAGCAGGAGAAGCGGCAACGACCGGATCATGGCTTGCCCTCGGCGCCTCCACTCGTGACTGCGCCGGCAGAAGGAGCCTCAGCCCCCCTGCCGGCGCAGCGCCAGCTCGACGCCGAGGTACTCGCTTAGTACGTGACCGTCAGCGTGACCGAAGCCGTGTAGACGCCCGCCGGCTGGTTGCTCGCCGGGTTGACCTGGCCACCGACCCACACAAACAGCGCGCCTGTACCGCTCAGACTCGTGGACGCGCCAGCCACCGGGAACGGCGTCGCGGCTGCCGCGTTGTTCGCAGTATTGTAGCTGCCCGTGAAGTTCGCAATCGGGAGCAGGTTCAAGCCCGACTGCAGGTTAATCGGCAGCGTGAGCGACAGGTTCACCAGCGTGCTCGCCTGACCCGTCACGTCCCAACGACCGGCTGTCGCGTCGGTCGTGGCGATCGTCTTAGCGACGCCAGGGAACACGTTCCCGAAATTCAGCGACTGGCCCGTACTCACGTTGATCGGCTGCTGTACGGTCGCCGTCGCCGTGATATTGGCGTTGTTGACCTGCGCCTGGGCAGCGGCCGTCGCGAGGACGGTCAGCGCCAGGGCGGCCAGCGTCAGCTTGGAAGCGGTGTTCATCGTTATCCCTCTCTTTATCGAGCTGTGGAACTGGTTTGCATCACTCGGAGCCCTTCCGGCGGCCCCGTTGCCGTGCCGCAACAGGGGCAAGGGGCGTGCCATGAGTGGCCAGTTCCTAGTCATGTGTCAATTTCTTTGACGAACCCCGCCCCGAGGGGGAGCCGAAGATAGTATCGAGAGTTACGAATAACAAATGGTGACCGTCGTCAAAAAAGATTACAGTTTCGAGTCTTCCCCAGCGCTGACCATTTTTCATAACGATAACAGTAACAACAGTATAGCTTGATGAGCCTGCCGGTACGCACAATGCCTTGGTGGGGGTCAGAATCGGAGCACCTACCCTCTCAGGAGCTGGCTGTGGCGGATCGGCGGATGAGCTGGACCCTCAAGACCCTGGCCCTGCTGGCGATCCCCGCTATCGGGACTGCCCTTCAGCCGCGCGCCGCAGAAGCCCAAGCTCGTGGCACTCTGCAAGCCGTAGCCACTGTGATTGATACGCGCCCGAGCTTTGACGGACTTCGGGCCGCTCAGGCAGCCGTCTCCACCTGGAGCGGCGCAGTTGTGGCCCACGGCGATACTGTACAGACAGTGGCGCAAGTCTCGGTCGAGCCGAGACACACGGTTGCACCCGAAGCGCCCCGTTTGCAGCCCGGCGCGTTGGTCGTCACGGTGGATTTTCTCAGAAACTGATCCCGAGCTTCTGCCGGAGCGTGGGAGGAAGTAGCGGGATGGCGTGCTTGATGGGCACCGATAGCGCGAAGCCGGGCGCCTGCGGCAACCCGGCACGATGGATAGAGATCACTTCCCCATTGGCGTTGAAGACCGGGCGGGGCCGCCGCCCCAGCGTCAACGCGGCGGCGAAGCGACGGCCTTGTGGCGGCGATCGGGAAGCAGACGGCGCACGACCAGACTGCGTCGCAGCGCCAGCCGGCGGTCGGCGCGCACGCGGCGATCACCGCTGCTGCGACGCTCGGCGGCGAAGGGGAGCGCGACGCTGCGGCGCTCGCGCAGCCCGCGCCGATCCACGCCGGAGCGCCGGTCGGTCAGCGCACGGCGTTCGGGGGATTGTCGGCGGTCGGAGGCTGCGATCGGGCGCTGCATACGATCTCCTGCATAAACAAGGAAAAAGGGCCCGGAAGTTCCGGGCCCCAATAGTACCGACCGTGGCAGGTCGGGGCTAGTGCTCCTTCAAGCGCCCGTCGATGCCCTCGATCACTTCCCGCGGCGGACCACGCCGCTCCCAGCCGCGGTGCCGGCCGCGATCGCGCGCCTCCCACACCCCGCGTACGGCGACGCGGTCACCTTGCGGCGTGACGAAGATGCGGACGATCTCGTCCGGGCCGCGCCGCGCCCAGATGACGCGGTTCGGACCGCTCTGCTGGACCCGGTACACGACCCAGCCCCGTTGTACCAGCACCTCGCGCGTCACCACGACGACGCGCTCGGGGGGGGCGACGTAGACGTACTCGGCCGGCTCCGCGTAGACGATCTCGGCCCGGGTGTACCCCGGGACGCAGGCCGCCGCGGCCAGCAGCGGCATGAGGCCAATCGTTCGTAGCATAGAGTGTCCTCCGTGTCAGGAAGACTCCGCCCGATGGGACGGGGTAACGCCCGTCGCGTTAAGCCGAGCGTGACGCCCTCGGTGCGGTGTATTATCGGAAACCATGGACAACATCGCGCACACGCTGGTCGGCGCGGCGTTGGGGCGGGCCGTGGCCGACCGTCGTGCTCCCTACCCCGCCCTGGTCGGGGCGTTCGCCGCCAATCTGCCGGACATCATCGAACGGATCGTCGCGCCGGCCGGCCGCCGTTTCGACTACCTCACGATGCACCGCGCGATCACGCACTCGTTGGTCGGCGCCGCCGGCCAGATCGCCGTGCTGACGCTGGCGGTGGGCGGCGCCACGACGTGGTGGGCCAGACGCCAAGGGCGCGCCGCGCCGTCGTGGCGGTGGATCCTCGCGCTCATCGCCGCGACCGTCTCGAGTCATCTGGCGATGGATTGGCAGGGCTCGTACGGCCTGCGGCCGTTCCTGCCGTGGAACGACCGGTGGTACTACGGCGACTGGGTCGCGATCGTCGATCCCTTCTTCTGGCTGGTACCGCTCGTGGCCCTGGTGTGGGGAGAGCGACTGCACCCGGTCAGGCTGCTCTTCTTCGCGACCGCCCTCGCCGGGTGCAACGGGGTGGTACTCTCGTACGCTGAGGCCGCGTCGTGGCTGGGACCGGCGTGCGTTGCCGTCTCACTCGCAGGGCTCGCCGGCTGGACACGCCCACAAGTCGGCCCCGGCGCCCGACGCGCGATCGCGACCGGAGCGTGCGCGCTCCTCGTGATCTACACAATGGCGCAGGCGGTCGCGAGCATCCCGGTCAAGCGCGCCACGCGCGCGGCCGCCGAGCGGCGCTTCGGCGCCGGCGCCCAATGGGCGACGCTGACCGACGTGGGGCGACCGTTCGACTGGGAGCCGGTGGTCGCGAGCCGCGACACCGTGGCCGGACCGGATTGGGCGTTGGCGCGGCATCTCGACGATCCCCGAGTGCGCGCGGCGCTGGCGACCGAGCGCGGCCAGGCGATCGCCGCATTCGCGCGGTTTCTCGTGGCGGACGTGGACTCGAGCGGGACCGGAGTGACGGTGTTCTTGCGGGACGCGCGCTACGCGCGCACGGGACGGCGAGGTTGGGCAGCGGTGACGGTCAGGCTGGCGGGGGAGTGACGGACTCGCGGCGGTCGGCTGCGCTGCGCCGCAAGCCGAACGCGCGCCGCTCGCGGAGCCGGCGGTCGTGGCCGGACCGGCTGTCGGCAGCTACCCACTGAATCAGGAGCCGCCGGTCGGCGACGCGGCGGTCGGCGCCCCCGCGCCGGTCGGCGTGGAGACGTCGTTCACTGGTGCGCTGCTCGACGAAGCCGTCGCTCATACGACACCAATCTGTGACCTGCGGCGCGTTCCGGCCAGCGGCGGGCGTCCGTTAGATTCCCCCGCGCCATGATTGCCGACACCCCTCCGGTCGATGTCCTCGCCGCCGTTACGCCGGCGCTCGAGCCGGCGTTCCGCCTCGACCAGCTCGTGGCGCTGTCGCCGGAGCGCGCCCTGTACAAGGCCTGGGATCGAGCCTTGAAGCGGTTTGTGGCGCTGCGGCTACACCTGGTCGCGGGCTCACCCGGACGCGAGTGGTTCCTGCGGGAAACGGAGACCTTGGCCGCGCTCGATCACCCCGCGGTGCGGCACGTGTACGCGCTGGGCGAGGCCGCGGGCTTCGCGTATCGGACGGCGAACTGGATCGACGGGGAGAGCCTCGCGGAGGCGATCCGCCGGGGCGTCCGACCGATCCCCTCGGTGATGTCCATCGTCCGTGACCTGCTGGGCGCCCTCGAGCACGCGCACGCCCACGGCATCATCATGCGGCGGATCGCTCCCACCACGCTGATGCTCGATCTCGCGGGGCGCGCCATCATCACCGATCTGCGGTATTCCAACTGGTGCCTGGCGCACGCGCCGGCCGACTTCGGCCCAGGGGCGGCGTTCGGCGCGCCGGAAGTGCGCGGCGGCGGCGCGGGGGATCCGGCGGCGGACGTCTACACCGTCGGCGCCCTCGTCTATTTCGCGCTGACGGCGCAGGAGCCCGCCGCCGATCCGGAGGCGATCGTCCCGCCTCGGCGACTGCGCGGGACGATTCCCGCAGCGGTCGAGCGCGTGATCCTGCGGGCGTTACGCGCCGCGCCCGGCGACCGCTACTTCACCGCCACCGAGATGCTCGAAGATTTCGTGGCCGACGCCGGCACGTTCCGGGCGCCGACGGCGGAGCCGCAGCACGGCGAATCGGGTTTCGAGCGGCGTCTGCGCCGCGCCCTGGGCGACGACTACGAGCTGCTCGAAGAGATCGGCGCGGGCGGCTTCGGGCGCGTGTACCGCGCGCGCGATCTGGGGCTGGAGCGCGATGTCGCCATCAAGGTGCTCCACCCTTCGCTGACGGCGGACCTCGGCGTCGTGGAGCGGTTTCAGCGGGAGGCGCAGCTGGCGGCGCGGCTGCGCCACCCGAACATCGTGAGCATTTACGACATCGGCGGGCGGGCGGGCCTGCAGTGGTATACGATGGAAATGGTCCCCGGCGCGAGCCTGGCGCAGCTGACCGCGACGCACGGCGCCCTACCGGTGGACCGCGTCGTCCGGATGCTCGACGAAGCCCTCTCCGCGCTGGAGCAGGCCCACGCCCTCGGCCTCGTGCACCGCGACCTGAAGCCGGAGAACCTGCTGCTCGAGCCCGATGGCCGCGTCCGCATCACGGACTTCGGCCTCGCGCTCGCCCTGCGCGGCGACGGCCGCTACGGCGGTGCCACCTCACGCAGCGGCACCCCGCAATTCGCCAGTCCCGAGCAGCTGCTCGGCGAGAAGGTGACGCCCCGCACCGATCTGTACTCGCTGGGCGCCGTGGGCTACTTCGCCCTGCTGGGGCGGCCGCCGTTCGAGGGGCCCACCGTGGAGGCGATCCTGGCGAAGCAGACGACGGATGCCGTCCCTGACCTGCACGCCGAGCGGCCGGCGGTGGAGCGGGAGCTCGAGGTCGTGCTGCGCCGGGCGGTCGCCAGCCGGCCCGAGGAGCGGTTCCCCACGGCGGCCGCGTTCCGGTCGGCGTTGCGGGACGCGACCGGTGGCTGGTGGCGGCGCCTCTGGAAGCTGTTGCGGCCGGACTGACGCTCCTGCCGCTCAGCGCCAGCGGAAAATCCGCAAGGCGACGGTGAAGCTCACCGCGCCCCAGAGCAGCACGATCGCCAGCGGGGCGCCGAGACTGAACAGCGACGTCCCGTCGATCATCACGGCGCGCAGCGCGTCGTTCAGCGCGGTGAGCGGCAGCGCCTTCACGAACGGCTGCATCCCCTCGGGGAAGCGCGCGTAAGAGAAGAAGGTCCCCGACAACACCCACATCGGCAGCATCACGAGGTTCATCAACCCGCTCGCCGCCTCGATCGTGCGGGCGCGGCTCGCGACCAACAGCCCGAGTCCGGCGAAGCTCAAGGACCCCAAGACGCTCACCAAGGCCAGCGTGAGCAGCGAGCCCCGCACGCCAACCCCGAACATCAACCGCCCGAATCCGACGAGCGCCGCGACCTCGAGGACCAGGAACAGCAGGCGGGAGAGGATGAACCCGAGGAGGTAGTGGCTGCGTCGCATCGGGGTCGCCATGAAGCGCTTGAGCAGACGGTTCTTCCGCGCCAGCACGACGGTGAACCCCACGCCCCAGATGCCGCTGCCCAGGAGGTTCATCCCCAGCAGGCCGGGGATGAGGAAGTCGATGTAGCGGGATCCGGCCGCCACGACGCGATCGTCGCGCACGGCGACGACGTCGGCGCGGCCGTGTGCCGCCTGGACGGCGGCGTTCACCTCGAGCCGCGCGAGGCGACTCTCGGTGCGCGTCGAATCGTAGCGGTAGACGAGCGGCGCTCCCGGCATCACGAGAATGGCGATGCGCCCCGTCCGCAGCCGCTGGCGCGCCTCGGCGGAGTCGAGCACCGTCGCCCGCAGGCCGTGCCCCCCGCCGAGGGCGACGACGACGGCGCTGTCCCCCGGCCCGCGCAGCACCCCGATGTTCAGCTCGCCCGGCCCGCGGTTGCGGAACGCGATGCCCAGCGCGAATGCAAGCACGAGCGGGAAGCCGAACACCCAGAACACGGCGTCGGGCTCCCGGTAGAACTCGCGCAGCCGCGCCAGGGTGAGCTGAAACAGCGGATGATCACGCATCGCGCAACTGTCGTCCGGTGAGCGCCAGGAAGACGTCGTCGAGCGTGGCGTGATGGGTGACGAGCAGCGACAGCTCCGCGCCGCGGCGCTCGACGAGGGCCAGGAGCGCCGGCAGCGTCCGATGCACCTCGCGGACGGTGAGACTGACGCGGTCGGTCCCGGTACGCACCGACCGTACGCCCGCCAGCCCTTGCAGCTCCGGCAGCAGCGCGCTGGTCTGCACGCCGTCGGCGAGGGCGAACTCGACCACGTGGTCGGCGCCGAGGGACGCGATCAGCTGACGCGGCGAGCCGAGCGCGATCACCCGCCCGTGGTCCATGATCGCGACGCGATCGCAGAGGCGCTCGGCCTCTTCCATATAATGCGTGGTCAACAGGACGGTGTTGCCGGCTGCTCGGAACGTCCCGATGATCTCCCAGAGCTGGCGTCGCGACTGGGGGTCGAGCCCGGTGGTCGGCTCATCGAGGAAGAGCAGCTCGGGGCGGTTGACCAGCGCGCAGGCGATCGCGAGCCGCTGTTTCTGCCCGCCGGACAGCGTGCCGATGCGGGCGCGGCGCTTTTCCTCGAGCTGCACGAGCGCGAGCACCTCGTCCACCGTGTGGGTGCGCCGGTAGAAGCTGCGGAACAGCGCGACCGTCTCCGCGACCGTGAGCTTGTCGCCGAGCTGGGTGTCCTGGAGCTGGATGCCGAGACGCTCGCGCAGCGCGCGCCCCCGGGCCCCGTCGTCCCAACGCATCCCCAGCACCTCGACCGCTCCCGCGTCGGGGAGCGTGAGCCCTTCGAGGATCTCGATGGTCGTGGTCTTCCCAGCGCCGTTGGGGCCGAGCAGGCCGAAGCACTCGCCGGCCTCGACCGTGAGGTCGAGACCCGCGACCGCCACGACGTCGCCGTAGCGCTTGACCAGCCCTGCACACTGAATCGCCGGCACGTCAGGCGGCGGGGGGGGGTTCCTGACCCGACGGGCGCTGGTCCTTCTCCTCCCCTTCCATCGCCCGCTTGAGCGCGTGATCGAGCTGGATCAGGAGGTTGTTCACGCCGTCGGTCAGGCCACGGATTTTCATGTTGAGGCCGCCGCCGCGCGCGGCCATGACCGCGAGCGAGCCGGCGACGTCGGCGATGGTGCCGATGTTGGCGGTCAAGGCCCGCTGGCGCAGGTGCGTGAGGTCGCGGGCGATGCTGCCGCAGAGGTTGTCGATGAGTTGAGACCGGGCGGCGCGGTTCGAGTCGAGCTCGGCGACCATGCCCTTGACGTGGTTCGCCACGTGCAAGAACGCGTTCACCTGCTCGATGCGCGCAGCCTGGGCGGGACTCAGCTTCTTGCCGGCCATGTCAATTCCCCGGCGCGAGCGCCTCGGTCAGCACGCGACCGTCGAGCAGGGACAGGGGCGAAATGCCGAGGAGGCGCGCCAACGTCGGCGCGATATCGACGGTGTTCGCCCGCCGCCCGTAGCGTCCGGGCCTGATCCCCCGACCCCACAGCATCAGGGGCACGTGGCTGTCGAGCTCCGAAGGCTGGCCGTGCTCGGCGATGCTGTCGGGCGTCCACACGGAAAACGGCTGCAGCGTCACCACGAGCAGCGCGCCGGCGTCCGCCGGAAGCTGATGGCGCCAGCGGCGGGCGACCGCATCGTCGGCGGTATCGGCGCGGGCGAGATCCGCCGGCTCGTCCGCGCGGGCGACGCCGGCCACGCGCCGCACGCGCGCCGCCAACGCCCGGCCGATGCTGTCCACGTTCGCGCCGACCGCCGAGAGCCGGCCGTTGTCGCGCAAGAACAGAATGCCCGTGTCGAAGAGCAGCCAGGCTCGCGGGGTGCCCGTCCCGGCGGCGCGGTCCAACTCCGCGTTCGCCGCGCTCACGAGCGTGTCCAGCGCCACCGCGTGGGCGTCCGGATGCCCGTGCGCACGCGCGTACGCCGTGAAGGGCGTGACGCCGTGATCCGCCGTGAGCACGACGAGGAGGTTCTGCCGGCCGTACCGATCGATCAACCGGCCGAGAAACCAGTCGAGGTAGCGGTCGAGCCGCAGCACCTGGTCGTGGATCTCGCGGGAGTCGGGGCCGAACGCGTGGCCCACCGCGTCGGTTGTCGACAGGCTGACGGCGAGCAGGTCGGTGGAGCGGCTGCGGCCCAGCTTCAGCGCTTCGACGCCGCTCAAGGCGAACGCGAGCGTGAGCGAATCCATCAGGGGAGCGCCCGGGAGGGCCGCGGCCGCGTTCGCGCTGTCCAGCGGCAGCGTGTGCGGGAAGGTCACGCTGCGCCCGGTGTTCTCCCACGCCTGATCGTCGACCTCGGAGTACGCCGAGTCAGGGAGCAGCAGCGTCCATTTCCAACCGGCGGCTTTGAAGGGTAGTCGCAGGGCGTTGAACGCCTGCACCCAGACGGGAAGCGAATCGGCGTAGTACCGACTGGTGGTGAACAGGCCGTCGGCGTACCAGTAGACCTGCTCCTTCGCTGGGCCGACCGTGAGAATCGCGCCACGATCCTTGCGCGACACCGACAGCGCGCGGGCGTTGGGGTCGGTCGTCTTGAGCCAGTCGAGTAGCGCGGTGCCGCGGAAGCGGCGGGGCGAGGCGCCCGGCCCGCGGGACCCGAGCAGCGGGGCGGTCGAGTCCTGGACGCCTTCGTTGTTGATCACAATTCCGGTGTGCGCGGGCCAGCGGCCCGAGAGGATCGTCGAGTGGCCCGGCGCCGTCTCAGTGACACCGTGGTCCTGGTAGGCCGAGTCGAACACGGCGCCGTCGAGTGCCAACGTGGCGAAGCCGCCGGTGAGCTGGCTCTTCCAACGCGCCAGGTAGTCGGGACGCAGCTGGTCGACCGTGATGACGACGACCAGCTTCGGGCGCGCGGGCGGGGGGGGAGAGCCGGATCCTCCGGATGACGCTGCGCCAAGCAATCCCAGCGGCAGCGAGAGCAAGGCAAGGTGCATGGACAGCAAAGCTAACTGAACTTCGCCGGCTGCGGGGCCGTGGGGATCGGTGCGGGCTCCCGCACCAGGCCGGTGAGCAGGAGCGCCAGCGCGATCACGCCGGCGGCGCCGTAGAACGGGACGCGGGGACCGTAGAACTGGTACGCGAACCCGGCGAGAATGGGCGCGATCACGCTGGAGACGCCGCGGAGGGCCTGCTGGACGCCGAGCATCAACCCGAACTCGTGGCGGTCCGCGTGGTGGCTGACGAGGGCGGAATTGGCCGGGAAGAGCAGCGCTGTCCCGAGTGGCAGCAGCGTCTGGAAGATGAGAAAGAGCGGGACGGACGAAGCGCGGGGAATCAGCACATAGCCGAGCGCGTACAGCACCGCGCCGACCCGCATCGTCCGCAGCTCTCCGAGACGATCATTCACCGGCCCCACCACCCACAGGCGCATGACGACGCCGACCCCGCCGAAGACCAGGAAGAAGTAGCCGATGTTTTGCTCCGTGATCCCGAACCGCTGCGACAGGTAGAGCGCGAACACGGGCGGGGTGGCGTTGTACGCGAGCATGGCGACGGCGTAGATGATGATCGTCAGCGCCAGGGGGCGCAGCGGGTGACGGAGCACCTCCCACACCGCTTGCGAAACCGGACGCAACGGACGCGGCGCCTGAGGACCCGTCGCGGCGGGATGCTGGACGCGAGACTCCGGCAGCCAGCGCCACGCGAACGCGAAATTGATCAAACACAGGCCCGCGGCGACGAGACCAGGCGCCGCCTCACCCGCGCGCCTGGCGAACGACCCCAGCGCCGGCCCGATGATCACGCCGAGGCTTGTGGCCGCCGAGAGCCAGCCCAGCGCCTTGGCCCGCTCCTTCGGCGCCATCGTGTCGGCGACGTAGGCCTGCGCCACGCCGGTCGTGCCTCCGCCCAACCCCTGCACGAACCGTGACACGAACAGCTGCCACAACGTGCCCGCGAAGCCGAAGATGACGTACGCGACCGTCGAGGCGGCGAGACCGACGAGCAACACCGGACGGCGTCCGTGCCGGTCAGAGAGACGGCCCCAGACGGGGGAGGCGGCCAACTGCGCCACCGGGAACGAGGCCGCGAGAAACCCGATGAGGGAGGGTGTCGCGTGCAGCCGCGTGGCGTACAGTGGCATGAGCGGAAACACGATCATCAACCCGATCATGTCCACGAAGGCGACCGCCATAAGCACGAGCAGCTTCTTCATCGCCGCGCCCCCACGCCGAGCACCGCCGCGCTCACGAGCATCAGGATGACTCCGAAGGCCGCCGCCACGCCGATCTCGTTCACCCGGAGACTCGACATGATCTCGATGGAGATCGGCCGGTTGTCATACGTGTACAGCACGATGGACGTCACGAAATCGCCGAGCGCCGCGACGAAGGCGAGGCTGCCCCCCGCCATCAGCGCCGGCTTGAGCAAGGGCAGCGTGACCCGCCGGAACGCTGTCCAGCGCCCCGCCCCCAGACTCGCCGCCGCTTCCTCGAGGGCCGGATCGATCTGGCCGAACCCCGCCAGCACCGCGCGGCCGGTGAGCGGCAGGTTGCGCACCACATACGCCAGCGGCAGCAGCACCACGGTGCCGACGAGCACCCAGCGCAGGGCGAGCGGCTCGTGCACGGCGAACGTCGCGGCGAGGGCAATCGCGAACACGGTACCCGGCAGCGCCCAAGGGAGCGCGATCAGCGTCTCGATCGGCGACCGCCACCGCCACGGGAGGCGTCGGCGCACCAGCGCCCCGGCGGCGAGCGCGATGGCGATGGCCGCGGCCGTGCTCGCCGCCGCCATCCACAGCGAGTTCAACAGCGGGGCCAGCCGATCCGGCTCGGCGAGCAGGCGTTGATAGTTCACGAGACTGACCTGCGGGGGCAACGTCTCGGTGGTCCAGGTTCCGTAAGGAACCAGGGACACGAGGAGCAGGGTGAGGTGCGGCAGCAGTAACACGAATGCGAACAGCCAGCCCGCAGCCGCCGCGAGCCCGCGCACCGCGGGCCGGCGCAATTGGCGGCGCCGCGGGGCGATCCCCTTCCCCAGCGCGAAGAGCACGTCACTCCCCTCGGTGCGGCGGATCAAGGCCAGCGCCACGATCGCGACGAGGGCCAGCGCGACCGTCTCGACGGTGGCGAGCGCGAGCTCGCCGTTCAGCTTCGACGCGACGATCTGGGTCGTCATCACCCGGAACCCGCCGCCGAATACATACGGCGCACTGAAGGAGCCGAGGGCAGTCATGAACACCAGGAGCGCGGCCCCCGCCAGCGAGGGCCGCAGCAACGGCAGCGTCACCCGCCGCAGCGTGACCCACGGGCCGGCGCCGAGGGCCTGCGCCGCCTCGAGCATCGACGCATCGAGCTTCGCCAGCCCGGCTCGCGTAAAGAGGTAGAAGTACACGTACATCGAGTACGCGTGCACCAGCAGGATGGCGCCCGCGCCCTGCAGCCGCCACGGCGGCTCGGCGAGGCCGAGGAGCTGCTGCACCGCCCGCGCCACGAACCCGGACTCACCGTAAAGAAAGAGGAAGGCGATCACGCCGACGAACGGCGGCAGCACCGCCGGGAGGGCGATCAGCGAGCCCAGGGTCTTGCGCCCCGGGAACTCGAGCCACTCGAACAGAAACGCGAGCGGGATGCCGATGGCCGCGGCCAGCGCCACACTCGCGAGGGAGATCCACACGCTTGCCCACAGCGCCTGCCACTCGCCCGGCCGGCGCGCAAACGCCGCAATGGCGTCGCCGTGCGCCGCGTCGACCCCCACCAGCAGGATTGGATACAACACGAGCCACGCGAGCAGCAGCGTCAAGGCCGCGGCCGCCAGCACCCGTCCCCGCTCGCGCGCGGTCATCGCGGCTCCGCGAAGGGGAGCACCTTCACCGCCTCCAGGTGCACCCGCTCGCCGACCCGGGCGGCGTCGGGGGCGGCCAGCACCTCGAGTCGCTCCCCGCCCTCGGTTTCGACCTGAAAGAACGCCGCAGCACCGGTGTAGCGGCGCTCCCGCACGACGCCGCCGAGGCCCTTCGCGCCGAAGCGGAGCCGCTCCGGCCGCACCACCAGGACCTGCCCGTTCGCCGCCCCGAGGGCCTGCGCCGGTGCGCCGCGCAGCACATTCGCCCGCCCGACGAACGTCGCGACAAAGAGCGTCGCGGGCTGCTCGTAGAGGACGTCGGCCGTGCCCACCTGCTCGACCCGGCCGCGGCTCAGCACGGCGATGCGATCGCCCAGGTCGAAGGCTTCGTCCTGCTCGTGCGTGACGAACAGGGTCGTGATGCCCAGCCGCTTGATCAACGCCCGCAACTCCCGGCGCGTGCGTTCGCGCAACGTCGGATCGAGGTTGGAGAGCGGCTCGTCGAGCAGCAGCACCCGCGGCTCGGGGGCGAGCGCGCGGGCCAGCGCCACCCGCTGCTGCTGGCCGCCCGAGAGCTCCTGCACGCGGCGGCGTTCGAAGCCGGCCAAGTCTACGAGCGCCAGCGCGGCGGCGACCCTCCGCTCAGCCCCTGTTTTCGCGAGCCCGAACGCGACGTTCGCCCCCACGTCGAGGTGCGGGAATAGCGCGTAGTGCTGAAACACCATGCCGAAGCGCCGGCGCGCGGGTGGCAGCCGCGTGACTTCTTCGCCCTCGACCTGGACGCTCCCAGCGTCCGGCGTCTCGAAGCCGGCGAGGAGGCGCAGCAACGTGGTCTTCCCGCTCCCCGACGGACCGAGCAGCGCCACGAACTCGCCGCGGGCGATGTCGAGCGTGACGGGCCCCACCGTCACCTCGTGCGCCCACCGCTTCGTGACCCCCGCGAGGGCGAGGAACGCCGTCACCGGGCCACCGCCCCCCGGCCGCGGACGTGCTCGTCCCAGTAACGCATCCACTCGCCGCCCTGGCCGGCGAGCAGATCCCAGTCCACGTCGGCGGGTCGCATCCGCCGGCGCACCTCGCGCGCCCAGGCGGGGAGCGAGTCGGCGGGGATGTCGCGCCGGGCGGGGAGACGGTAGACCTCGCGCGCCGCGACCAGCTGGGCGTCTACACTGCCCACCCATTCGACGAAGGCGCGCGCCGCCGCGCCGTGGCGTGCGCCGCGCACCACGGCGATGGCGTCCTCGATTACCGGAGTGCCGCTCTTGGGAAACACGTAGCCGAGCTGCAGGCCGTCGCGACGGTTGAGGAGGATGTCCGGGAGATCCCACACCGTCACCAGCCCCTCCTGGCGCACGATCTTCTGATCGAGCAGCGGCCCGTTCAAGACGTATTCCTTGGTCTGGGCGTCCAGGCGCCGCAACCACTGGAAGCCCGCGGCCGTGTCGCCCGTCTGCTTCATGCCCCGCTCGATGATCATCCCCCAGACGGCGCGCATCGTGCCGCTCGCGAGGGGGTCGCGGATCAGCACCTTCCCCCTCCAGCGGGGCGCGAGCAGGTCGTCCCAATCCTGCGGGGCGTCCTCGGGTCGCAGCGCCTGCTCGGCGTACACGATCACCGCGGGCGTTTCATACACGGCGAAGTAGCGATCGCCGGGGCCCCGGCCGTGCGCGTCGATCGCCCCCGCCCACGATGGCCGGAACGCCTCGAGCAGCGAGTCCTGCGCGGCGCGTGCGAAGATCGTCGCCGGTCCGCCGAACCACACGTCCGCCTGCGGATTGGCCCGCTCCGAGCGCAGGCGGTCGTAGACTTCCTGGGAGCCCATATCGAGCCAGCGCACGTCCACATCGGGATGGAGCTGCTCGAAGCGACGCTCGAACAGGGACAACAGATCGCGCCCGTGGGGGGAATAAATGACAAGCGGCGTGCGGCCTGGCGAACCGCACGCCGCCGCGAGGACCAGCAGCGCCGCGCCGAAGGTGGGACTACGTCCCCGCACGCCGGCTTCCGAGGCCCAACAGGTTGGCGAACAGCCGATAGGCCCCCGGCACGCCGGCCGGCAGCTGCCGGAAGAAGCTCAGGCCCGTGTACACGTACACGCCTTTCCCGAGCGGCGCGACCAGCAGCCCACCCTTGAGCGGGGCCTCGCCGGGATCGTGGGTTTCCAGAACCGGGACGTAGGTCGAGTCCCAGTCGTGGGCGAAGTACAGGCCGCGCTCCTGCACCCATCCTTCCCAATCTGCGGGGCCGATCGCGTTGGGGAACTGGAAGACCGGGCTTCGCGGGTCGAGCGGCGTCACGGGGGCGGTCTCATCCGTGACGCGGTCGTGGGGCCGGGCGATGGTCAACGGATAGGGCGCGAAGTTGCTCTGGATGAACTGGTACTGCTGGTACTGCACGATCATGCGCCCGCCGGCGCGGGCGTAGTCGAGGATCCGTGCGTTGTTCGCGACCAGGGCGGTGTCGGTCTCGTAGGCCCGGCTCCCGATCACGATCGCGTCGTAGCGCGACAAGTCGCCGCGGGCGAGCGTGTCCGGGGTCAGCAGGTCCACCGGGACACCCACGCCGGCGAGGGCCTCGGGGACGCGATCGGACGCGCCGCGCACGTACCCGACCCGGGCCAGCGGCGGCAGCGCGATGCGCGCGACGCGGATCTCCGCCGTGGAGGCGTGCACGACCGGGCGAGGCCGGATGTGCGGGTAGTCGATCACGGCGAGCGCGCCTTCCGCCCGAGCGCCCGCGGGATCCGTCGCCGTCGCCCGCGCCGCGTAGACCCCCGGCTGGACGGCGGCCGGGGGGGTCACCGCCACGCTCACCAGCCGGGTCTCGTCCTCGCGCGCGAACACCAGCGTCTCCGCGGCGACGGGCGCCCACCCGCGCGGCACCGCGACGCTCACCCGGGCGCTCGAGGCCGCGCGCGCGCGGTTCGTCACGGCGATCGTGAAGCGGCGCTGGGCTCCCGCCGTGGCGTCGATCGGCCACACCACGAGATCGGGCGAGACGCTCACATCGAACACACTCGTGACGAACAACGGACGGCGGATCTCGCCCATCGCCTGGTCGCGGATGCGGTACGCCACTTCACGCCGCAACGTCAGCGGCACGCCGGCGACGGTCAGGCGCGCGACGAGCGCGAGCGGCGGCGGCTCGAACGGCTCCCCGCGCACGCTGTCCGGCACGCCGGTCCAGTCGTACAACGCGCCCACCAGGGGACGCCGCAGGAAGTACGGCTGGGATCGTTCGGCATTGGGAGCGACCGCGACGGCGAACCGCCGCGACAGCAGGGTCCCGGGGCCAGCCGCGCCACCGGTCAGGTCGAGCCGTTGCACCGACCAGCCCGCAGGCGCCGCTACGTCCAGGGCCTCGACCTGCACGGTTGCGTCGCCCGCGTTCCAGACGGTGCCCTCCACCTGCACGCGCTCGCCGGGCACGAGGATGTCGTCGTCGGCGACGGCGTCGAGGACGACGCCCGCCGCGTCGGCAAGCGCGGTCTCAAGGAGGCGGCGCTGATCGTCGGCGTCGGCGGGGAGCGCCCGGGCGGCACGCGCGAGGAGCGGGACGAGCGCGGCGGGACGCCACGGGTTGAGCTGGCGGCGCGCCGAATCGACGATCGCCGCGAAGGCGGCCCCGCCGCGGAGCGTCGTGTCCACGCCGGCGAACAGGTCGCCCCCCCCGGCCACCCCCGCCTTCGTCTCGACCAACGCGAGCCGGATGGTGCTGGGCCCGGGGCGCTGCAGCTGGCCCATGTCCTGGGAGCGGTGGCGGCTGCGGCCGGCCATGGCGATCTGGTAGTAGGACTGCCCCGCGATCGGGTCGAGGGCGCCGGCCGGAATGCGCAAGGTGGCCGCGGCGGTGTCGAAGAACGCTGAGCGATACAGCTTGACCGGTCCCCAGGTCGAGTCCCTGAGGAGCTCGAACACCTGCTGCGCCACCAGCCCCGCGGCCTGGTGCTGGCCGTGGCCGTCGCGCGGGGTGCCGCTGAAGATCGACACGACGATCTGCGGCCGGAACCGCCGGATCACCGCGACGACGTCGCTGCGCAGGGTGTCGCGGGGCCAGAAGCGGAACGTCTCGGCGACGGTCTTGGAGTAGCCGAAGTCGTAGGCGCGGGCGAAGAACTGGTGGGCGCCGTCGAGCCGGCGCGCGGCGAGCAGTTCCTCGGTACGGATCACCCCCAGCTCGGCGCCGAGCTCGGGCCCGATCAGGTTCTGGCCCCCTTCGCCGCGGCTCAGCGAGAGATAGGCGGCCTGCGCGCCGAGACCCTTGGAGAGGTAGGTGAGGAGTTGCGTGTCTTCGTCATCAGGATGCGCCCCGATGACGAGGACGCGCTTGGTTGCGCCGAGCTGCTCGAGGAGGTCCGCCAACGCCGCGACGCCGCCGGTGCCCGGGGGGGCGAGGCCCTGTCCCCAAGCGAAGCCGACGGCGCCGATACAAAGGAAGAGGGAGACCCCGAGCGCGCGGCGCACTATGGCGAAAGATAGACGGTTCCGCCCTTCATAACGAACCGGACGCGCTGGAGTTCCGTGATGTCCCGCAGCGGGTCGCCGGCGACGGCGACGAGGTCCGCGTAGAACCCCACGGCCACCGCCCCGAGCTCGTCCTGCTCGCCCAGCAGCTCGGCGGCCACCGTCGTGCCCGACTTGATCGCCTGCATCGGCGTCATGCCGTACTGCACGTAGTACTCGAATTCTTTGGCCTGGTTGATCTCGGTCCACGGAAAGCCGCCGACATCGGTGCCGAGGGCGATCTTGACCCCTTTCTGGACGCCACGCTGGAACGCGCGCTTCTGGTGCTGGGTCATCGGCCCCCACACGCCGCCGCGCGGTCCCGCCACGTACCAGGCGACGGTGACCGTCGGCACCCAGTAGGCGCCCTTGGCCTTGATGACGTCGAGCAGCGAGTCGGTCATGCCGTCCCCGTGCTCGATGGTGTTGACGCCGGCACGGAGCGCCGCCGCGATGCCGTCCGATCCGATCGCGTGGGCCGCGACGCGCCGGCCCAGGCGGTGCGTTTCGTCCACGATGGCCCGCGCCTCGTCGTCGGTGAAGTTCACCCAGCTGTGCAGCCCGCTGTCGGGGCTGAAATAGTAGCGGCGGTCCGAGTAGTACTTGATCCAGTCGGCGCCGTTGGCCACCTGCTGGCGCACGGCCAACCGCGCGCCGTCGACGCCGTCGACCGGCTGGACGCCGTGCGGCATCTCGATCTCCCAGTTGCTGCTCACGATCGGGTACATCCCCGTTGGGGCCATGGCGCGGGTCGACACGAACAGTCGCGGCCCCGGGACCTCGCCGCGGTTGATGGCGCGCTTGACGTCCACGTCGGCGTACATCGCGCCTTCGGTTTCCACGTCGCGCAGGGCCGTAAAGCCGTGCTCCAGGGAGAGGCGCGCGTTCCGGGCCGCGAGGATGGCGCGGTAGGGGATCGACTGGTACAAGAGCTGCGCGTCGTACGACTCGGAGGTGGGATCGCCCTGCAGCAACAAGTGCGTGTGCGTGTCGATGAAGCCCGGCAGCACGGTCATCTGCGAGAGATCGATGACCTTGGCGTTCTGCGCCTGGGCCTGTACCTGGGCGAGCGGCCCGACCGCCCGGATGCGGTCGCCGTCGATGAGGATGCCGACGTTGGCTTGGGCCTGGTCGGCGCGGCCGTCGATCAGGCGGCCCGCCTTGATGAGGATGGGCTGGGGCCGGGGCGCGGGCGGCGGTGGCGGCACGGCCTGGGCCGCGAGGGGGAACGCGCGGAGCGCGAGGACCGCGCTGAGCAACATGGAACGGCGCATGGAAGTACCTCCGTCGGAGCGAGCCGAATCTCCCTCTGACCGCGGGACTGTCAAGGCGGTTAGATTCTCGGCATGGCCACCGCCACCGAACCCCGGCGCCCCGTCAGTGCCGCCGAAGCGCGCGACGTCGCGGAAGCAGCGCGCGAGGCGGAGTGGGCCGCGCCCAGCTTCGTCCGCGACCTGTTTCTCGGCTCGCTGCGCCTCGACCTCATCCATCCCTATCCCGACCAGGATCCCGCCGAAGTCGCTCGCGCCAAGCCGTTTCTCGATCGGCTCACGCGCCTGATGCAGGAGGTCGACGCCGATCGCATCGACCGCGAGGGCGAGATCCCCGGCGACGTCATCGCGGCGCTCAAGGCGATGGGGGCGTTCGGCATCAAGATCCCGCGCGAATACGGCGGGCTCGGTCTCGCGCAGCTGTCGTACATGAAGGCGATGGAGCTGGTCTCGAGCGTGGACGGCTCGCTGACGGCCCTGCTCTCGGCGCACCAATCCATCGGAGTGCCGCAGCCGCTCAAGATGTTCGGGAGCGAAGCCCAGAAGCAGAAGTACTTACCGCGCCTCGCCAAGGGCGCCGTGTCGGCGTTCGCCTTGACCGAGCCGAACGTCGGCTCGGACCCGGCGGCGATGGAGACGACCGCGGTGCCGAGCGAGGACGGGCAGGCCTGGATCTTGAACGGCGAGAAGCTGTGGTGCACCAACGGCACCATCGCCGAGCTGCTGGTGGTGATGGCGCGGACCCCGTCGCAGGTCGTCCGGGGGAAGGAGAAACGGCAGATCACGGCGTTCATCGTCGAAGCGAACACGCCCGGCGTCGAGATCCTCCACCGCTGCCATTTCATGGGCATCAAGGCGATGTACAACGGCGTGATCCGCTTCACCAACGTGCGCGTACCGAAGGAGAACGTGCTGTGGGGTGAGGGGAAGGGCCTGAAGCTGGCCTTGATCACGCTCAACACGGGACGGCTCACGCTCCCCATCGGCGCCGTCGCCGTGGGCAAGCGCTGTCTCGAGATCGTCCGCGACTGGGCGAACGAGCGCGTGCAGTGGGGTCGCAAGATCGGCCAGCACGACGCCATCGCGCAGAAGATCGGCACGATGGCCGCGAACACGTTCGCCATGGAAGCGGTCGCCGAGCTGTGCGGTGCCATGGCCGACCGCGGCGGCTACGACATCCGGCTCGAGGCGGCGATCGCCAAGCTATACAACTCGGAGGGCGGGTGGCGGATCATCGACGATACCGTGCAGATCCGCGGCGGCCGCGGCTACGAGACCGCCGACTCGCTGCGGGCCCGCGGCGAGAAGCCCTACCCCGTCGAGCGCATCATGCGCGATTTCCGCATCAACCTCATCTTCGAGGGCTCGAGCGAGATCATGCACCTGTTCATCGCCCGCGAGGCGCTGGACAAGCACCTCGAGGTCGCGGGCGACGTGGTGCTCCCCGGCAAGACGTTGGGCCAGCGGCTCGCCGGGCTGGTGCGCGCGGGGCTGTTCTACGCGCGCTGGTATCCGGCGCGGTGGCTGGGGTGGGGCTTCTGGCCCCGCTATCGCGAGTTCGGGCCACTGGCGCCGCACTTGCGCTACGTCGCCCGCGGGGCGCGACGGCTGGCCCGGGGGATTTTCCACTCGATGGTGCGCTTCGGCCCCAAGCTCGAATACCGTCAGGCCGTGCTGTTCCGGCTCGTGGATGTGGGGGCGGAGCTGTTCGCCATGGCGGCCGCGTGCAGCCGGGCGCAGTGGCTGCTGGGGCGCGACCCCGAGACGGGAAAGCGGGCGGTCGACCTCGCCGATCTGTTCTGCCAGCAGGCGCGGGGGCGGATCAATGCCAAGTTCGCAGGGCTGTGGCGCAACGAAGACGCGCACACGTATCGCGCTGCACAGGATGTTCTAGCAGGGAAGCACCGGTGGCTTGAGGGGGGAACGGTGGATGTGAAGTTCTAGGGACCTAGGCTGCTTGGTGTGCAATCATGATACTCTTCAAACGTTCCGGGGCTTCTCCTACCGAATCAGCGTAGGGCATCGGGTGTCCGTCGGGTTCCATCACGATGGAGGGACAGACGAGCGGATAGTGCCGGGCGCGGATGCGCTCGGCGGCCGGCTCCGTCGCCACCGGCGTCGCGACGACCACGTCGCGGGCGCCCTGCTGCTCGGCCGCTTTAGCGGCGGCGAGCACCTTCCACGGGTAGATGAGCTGGCCGTCCACGATCACCGCGGTGCGCCCCGCGAGGCTCTTGAGGGGGCGCTGGGTGCGGTAGAGGATCAGGTCCTGCCGGACGCGGGCGCGCGACTCGTCGATCGCCGACGCGAGCTTGTCGATGAGGTTGCCGCCGGGCTGGAAGTCGGGATCGATCTCGGCGTCGGCGGCCTCGGCCATCGCGCCGATGGGAGCGAGGTTCGAGCCGAGGCGGATGAACGCCGCCACGATGACGTCGAACTGCGCGCCCATCGCCGTGGCGGCGTGCGCGGCGACCTCGACGCCTTCGGGCGTGACGCCCAACAGGACGCAGGACTGATAGCCCCGGGACGCGAGCTGCTGCCCGAGGATCGCCCCCGCGCCGGACTTGGTCGGGTAGAGGCTGGTGCGCGGCTTCGACGGGCTGGTCATCGCGCCCCAAAATAGGATGACCCTATTAGCTTTCGCCAGCCACTTTCCAGGACCCCGCGGTGCCTAAGGATTCCCTGACCGTCATCGACAACCGCACCGGCAAGCAATACGAGCTCCCGATCCAGGACGGCACGATTCACGCGACCGACCTGCGGCAGATCCAGCTCGCGCCGGACGACCACGGGCTGCTCAGCTACGATCCGGCGTTCATGAACACGGCGGCGTGCCGCAGCGCGATCAGCTTCATCGACGGGGACAAGGGGATCCTGCGCTACCGCGGCTACCCGATCGAGCAGCTCGCCGAACAGAGCACGTTCCTCGAAACCGCGTACCTGCTGCTGCACGGCGAGCTGCCGTCGGCGAGCGAGCTGGACCGCTGGGTGTTCGACATCACGCACCACACGATCATCCACGAGAACATCAAGAAGTTCATCGACGGCTTCCACCACGACGCGCATCCGATGGGCGTGTTCGTCAGCACGGTGGCGGCGCTGTCGACGTTCTACCCGGAAGCCAAGCACATCGAGGACGAGCGCTCGCGGCGCGATCAGATTTTCCGCCTCATCGCCAAAGCGCCGACGTTGGCCGCCTTCGCGCACCGGCACACGGTCGGGATGCCGTACGCGTACCCGGACAACGACCTGAGCTACACCGGGAATTTCCTGAACATGATGTTCAAGGCGACCGAGGTGAAGTACACGCCGCACCCCGTGCTCGAGAAGGCGCTGGACATTCTCTTCATCCTCCACGCCGACCACGAGCAGAACGCCTCGACGAGCGCGATGCGCGGCGTCGGCTCGGCGCACGCCGATCCCTACTCGGCGATGGCCGCGGCCGCGGCCGCCCTGTATGGGCCGCTGCACGGCGGCGCCAACGAGCAGGTGCTGCGCATGCTGCACGAGATCGGCTCGAAGGACAACATCCCCGCCTACATCCAGCGGGTGAAGAACGGCGAGGTGCGGCTGATGGGCTTCGGCCACCGCATCTACAAGAACTACGACCCGCGCGCCACGATCATCAAGCAGACCGCTGATCAGGTGTTCGACCTGACGGGGAAGAACCCCGTGATCGACATCGCGCTCGAGCTGGAGCGGATCGCCTTGCAGGACGACTATTTCGTCTCCCGCAAGCTGTACCCCAACGTGGACTTCTACTCGGGGATCATCTACGAGGCGATGAAGTTCCCGATCGACATGTTCCCGGTGCTGTTCGCGATCGGCCGCACGCCGGGGTGGCTGGCCCAGTGGCAGGAGATGCTGCTCGACAAGGAGCAGAAGATCGCCCGCCCGCGGCAGGTGTACATCGGGAGCCCGCTCCGGGACTACGCGCCGATAGAAAAACGATAAGGCGTGAAGGCAACATCGTAGAGGCTCAACGCCGTCTTCGCGCAGCCCCAGTTCGACCGCGCACCGTGACAGAGCGCCGGGGCACAGCCGGCTCAGCGGTCCGCGGCTGCAGCGGCGCCACCGACGGCTCGAATCCCGGAATCACTTCCCGCGGGAACGTCTGCCCGATCAGCTTCTCGATGTCGGCCATGAGCAGCCACTCATCGGGTGAGAGCAGCGTGAGCGCGAGCCCCCGCGCCCCAGCCCGGGCCGTGCGGCCCACGCGGTGCACGTAGATCTCCGCATCCGCCGGCACGTCGAAGTTCACGACCATGCGGATCCCGTCCACGTCGATCCCGCGCGCCGCGATGTCGGTCGCGACGAGGATCTCCGACACCCCCCGGCGGAACGCCTCGAGCGTGCGCGTGCGGTGGCTCTGCGCCTTATCGCCGTGGAGCGCGTGGGCGGGGATCCCTTCCTTCTTCAGGTACCCCGCCAGCTTGTCCGCGCCGTACTTGGTGCGGGTGAACACCAGCGTCTGACCCGCGGGCTTCGCCTGCAGGATCTTGGCGAGGGCGTCCCGCTTCTGAAGCTTGTCCACCGCGACGATGACGTGCTCGATGCCGTCGGCGGCCTGGGCGCGGCGGCCGATCTCGACCGACGCGTGGCCGTTCAAGGCCGTGCGGGCGAGCGCGTCCACCTCCGGCGAGATTGTCGCGGAGAAGAGCAAGGTCTGACGCTCGACCGGCAGCTCGCGGAGGATGCGGCGTACGTCAGGGGCGAAGCCCATGTCCAGCATGCGGTCGGCTTCGTCCAGGACGAGAACCTCGAGCCGCGAATAGTCGACGTGGCCGCGCTCCATGTGGTCGAGCAGCCGGCCCGGCGTGGCGACGACGATGTCCACACCGCGGCGCAGCGCCTGCGTCTGCGGCTCGAGCCCCACGCCGCCATAGACCGCGGCGGCGCTGAGCCGCGTGTGGCGGCCATAGGCGAGCGCGCTCTGCAACACCTGCTCGGCCAGTTCGCGGGTAGGCACGAGAATCAGGGCCCGCAGGGTGTGGCGCGGATCGGGCGCGAGCCGCTGCAGGATCGGCAGCATGAATGCCGCCGTCTTGCCGGTCCCGGTCTGGGCGGAGCCGATGAGATCGCGACCCTCGAGGGCCAGCGGGATCGTCTCCTGCTGAATGGGAGTGGGGCGCTCGTAGCCTTCTTCGGCGACGGCGCGCAGTAATTCGGGCACGAGGCCCAGGGCTGCAAATGACATGACAAGCTTCCTCACACACACGCCCATCGCCCGGCGGCCCAATGCCACCGGTGGCGACGTCACTGCGATTTGAACCTGGGGAATGAGACCGGGCGTGTGTACAGCGCCGGAGCCCGCTCCTGAGCGGGGCTGTCCTTCGGAAGGATGCCAGCTCGCGGTTCTTGAACTACGACTGAACCTTAACTACGTGGAGGCGCTACGTCAATGAGAACCGTGGAGGAACACCGTGAAGTACGGTTCCCCTCCACGATGTCCCTCCACGGTTTCACTCGACGCTTTACTTGCTGTTCGGCTCCTGCCCCCACCACCACATCCTTCCCAGCGGCTTCTGGCGGGGCCAGGCCTCGTTCAACGTCTCGCCCTCGTAGAGCCGTCCGTTCTTCATCACGTAGCGGATGGTGTTGGTGTTGTGGATGTCCTCGAGCGGGTTGGCGTCGAGCACGATGAGATCCGCGAGCTTGCCCGGCTCGATCGAGCCGAGGTCGTGCTCCATGCCGAGGGCGTGGGCGCCGTCACTGGTGCCGACCTGCAGCACCTCGTGCGGCGTCATCCCGCCCGCCGCCATCGCCCACAGCTCCCAGTGGCATCCCAACCCGTCCAATTGGCCGTGGCACCCCAGCCCGATATTGCCGCCGGCCCGCAGCACCGCCGCCGCGCCGGCGGCGATGCGGGGGAACACGTACTGGTTGTCGCGGAACCAGGGGCGCCGCTCGGCGCGCTGGTCGATCTCCTCGTGGGGGATAAAGCGCCGGATCTTGGTGTTGTCGTGGATGTCGAAGTGCTCGTAGAAGTAGTTCTCGCTGAACGGCCCGCCGTAGGAGACGAGCAGCGTCGGGGTGTAGGTGATCCCCGATTGCGCCGTGAGTTGCACCGCGTCCTGGTAGAGCGGCATGATCGGGTAGGCGTGCTCGTGCCCCGGATACCCGTCCAGCATCTCCGTCAGGTTCATCTTGAAGTCGAGCCCGCCCTCGGTCGTCGGCATCAGGCCGAGCTCCTTGGCCGCCATGATCACCCACTGGCGCTGCTTGCGGTTCCCGGTCATGTACTCCTTGATCCACTTGGTCCCGTAGAACTCGCTGTAGCGGCGCAGGGCGTTGCGGGTGTCGTCCAAGGTCTGGAAGTTCTCGTCCCAGAAGACGCCGGGCCCCGTGTGATAGATGCGCGGGCCGATGAGCTCGCCGGTCTCGACCTGGTCGGCGTAGGTGAGCACGTCGGTGGTGGCGGTTTGCGGATCCCGCGTTGTGGTCACGCCCCAGGCGAGGTTCGCCAGGTATTTCCAGACCTGGGTCTGGTGGATCCCCCACGTCGGCCACGGATGGGCGTGCACGTCGATGAAGCCGGGGATGATCGTCTTGCCGGCGACGTCCATCACCCGGGCGCCGGCGGGGACCGCGCAGCTGCCGCGCGCGCCCACGCACGCGATGCGATTGTCGGTGACCACCACGTCCCCGCTCTCGATGACCTCATTCCCTTTCATCGAGACGACGCGGGCGCCCCGCAGCACGAGGCTGCCGCGCGGGACGTCGCGCGGCGCGCGGATCGTCACGTCCACGCGAGGCGGGTCGTAGGCGGGCTGTTTCTTGAGCGAATCCACGCGGGCCCGGAACGCGGAGTCGGGCTTCCAGCCCTTGGCGCTGTCCGGCTTCAAGGAGTCGGCACGCACCGAGTCGACCACGGCCTTGAGCTTCTCGGCGGAATCGGCGACGACCGGATCGTAGCGGAAGAAGCTGCGCCCGATCGACCAGTACACCGACTTGCCGTCCGGCGCCCAACCGATGAAGTCGCCGCCGATCCGCGTCAGCCGCTTCACGGGGAACGGCGCCGAGGACGGATCGGAGACATTGATGCTGGGCGTCTCGCCGCCGAGCTCCGGCAGCGTCACCAGGTAGACGTTGTTCCCCGCCTGCGCCAGCACGCGATCGGTGTCGGGCGCGACGAGGATCTCGTCCGCGGGCTGCGGCTCCGAGCCCGGCCCGGGGTAGGTGTACCCGGTGACCTTGAGGTACGCGCGCCGGTCGGTGCCGTCGAAGCGGATCGAGACGAGCCCCTCCGGACCGGCGTAGTAGAAGATGCGGTTGGGGTCGCGCCCGAAATGCGGCCGCCCCCAGCCATCATAGGGCGTCACGCGCGTGGCGGCGCCGCCGGCCGCCGGGACCCAGTCCAGCTCATAGCCGGGACCGAAGTGCTCGGTGATGCGCGGCGCGCGCGGCCCCTTCACGAACACCACCTTCTGTCCGTCCGGCGACCACACGGGAACGTCGTAGAACGCCACGTCCGGCGTCAGCCGCAGTGGCGCGCCGCGGCCGTCGGCGCGGACCTTCATGAGGGTGCCGCCGTCCTCCGTCCAGGTGACGTAGGCGATCCACTGGCCGTCGGGTGACCAGGCCGGCACCTGCTCGTGCACCGTGTCGGAAGTGAGGCGCCGCGGCGTCCCGCCCGGGAGGTCCATCACGTAGAGCTTGTCGAGCGCGCTGAACACCAGCCGGCGGCCGTCGGGGGAAGTGCTCGCGTTGCGGATCTGGCGCGCCAGCACCTGCCCGGTGTCGGCGCGATTGTCGAAGCGCACCAGGGGCCCGAGGTTCTGCTCGACGTGCGCGGTGAACGGGATCTCGCTCGCCTGCCCCGTGGCGATGTCGACGCGCATGATCTTGCCGCCGTACGCCGTGATCAGCGCCCTCGAGTCCGGCGTGAAGGCGCTGCCGGGCATCAAGTCGCGCGTGAAGCGCGACTCCTGATCGTCGTGCTGCACGGGGTACACGAGCCAGCGCTCGTCGCCCGTCGCCAGGTTGCGCAACCGCAGCCCCGTTTCGGCGTCGTAGCGCGTCGCATACACGAGCCACTTGCCGTCGGGCGACAGCACCGGGCGCATGGCGCTGCCGTAGAGGTCGGTCTGCGTGAAGATGCGTCCGGTCTGCCGGTCGTAGATGGCGAGCTGCCACAGGGGATACTGGAGGTTGTAGCCGAAGCCCCCGCGATGCCGGCTCACCCAGATGTAGCGCGGGTCGCGGCCGAACGCGGCGCTGAGCGTGTTCATCGCGGGCACGCCGGGACGCGGCGGCGGCAGCTTCACCATGCCGGTGCCCGAGCCGCCGTCCTTGTGGTACAGCCACAACTCGTAGGTGCTGCCGAGCACGCCGCTGGTGCGCGACGCGACGATGTAGTTGCCGTCCGGGGTCCACACCGGCGAGGCGTACAGCTGGTTGCCGCCCTTCGTGAGCGCCTTGGCGTGCGTCCCGTCGGCGTCGCAGACCCAGATGTTCTCGCCGCCGCTGCGGTCGGAGAGGAACACGATATGCCGGCCGTCGGGCGAGTACCGGGGTTGCGAGTCGAACGCGGGCCCGGAGGTGATGCGCGTCGCGGCCCCGCCAGTCACGGGCATCGTGTACAGGTCGCCCAGCAGCTCGAACACAATTGTCTTGCCGTCGGGCGAGACGTCGAGGGAGAGCCAGGTGCCTTCGTGCGCGTCGAACTCGACCTTGCGGGTCGGCGTGAGCGGCAGCGAGTCGGTCCTCGCTCGGTGCGTCGTGTCGGCGCGCGGCGCCGGCGGGTTCTGCGCCGCAGCAGTCGAGGGCGGGGCGTACGTGAGCGCGGCGGCGGCGAACGTCGCGACGAGAACGTGGCGCATGTCGGAACTCCGCGGTGAGAAACGACGGCGTGAGGGGACGAACAAAACTGAAGGCGTGGAGGGACGACGTCAACCAAACACCGTGGAGGGAAATCGTGGAGGGAAGACGTTTACGGGTTCCCTCTACGTCGTCTCTCTACGTCGTCCCTCCACGTCGTTCCTCAACGTTTCTCTTTAGTATCGCTCCCATGCCGACGAGCACGATGCCCGCGAAGGCGAACCATTGGATCGCGTACGAGAGGTGCGGGCCGTCGCTGAGCTCAGGGGCGGGCCAAGAGACCAAGTCGGACGGCCGGACCGTCGGACTGCCTGACGGTAGAGCTTGAATCACAAACGCAGCGACGCGATATGGGAGCGAGTCCCGGAGTCGTGTAGGGTCGATGTCGCCCCTGCCCCGCGGCGCCCGGAAGGCGAGACCGGTGACGACGCCCGAGTCGCCCTCGCGGAGCGCCGTGAGGTCCACGTGCAGCGCGTCGGCGGACGGCGCCCAGCCGCGGTCCACGAACACGGCGGCGTCCCGCGAGACCTTGAGCGGCGTGAGCAGGGCGACCCCGGGGACGCCTTCGTAGGTGCGCGCGCCCCACACCCGCTCGTGCGCGTAGTCCCAGGCGCCGGTGGCAGTGACGCGGCGGTCCCGCACGGAATCGACCGGCAGCGCCGCGGCAGTGACGGCGACCGCCGGGAGCGCTCGGCGCGCGCGCACGTCCGCGTTGCGCGCCCGGCGCTGGTGCAGGCGGTTCAGCTGCCACACGCCGGCACTCACGAACAGCGCCGCGACGACGAGCGCGATGGCGGCCCCGAGCCAGTCTTTGGAGGTGAGCTTCACCGCCCCAGCATCTTGAGCTTGGCGGCGCGGGGAAGGCGCTTGATCGCCGCCTCCCGCTTCAACGCCGCTGAGCGGGTGCGGCTTCGCTCCTGATAGACAAGACGCACTGGCAGTCGGGCGCGCGTGTACCGGCTCGCGGTGCCCGCCCGGTGCGCGGCGAAGCGGCGGCGCAGATTGTTGGTGATCCCGGTGTAGAGCGACCCGTCAGCGCACCGCAGCACGTACACAAACCAGCTCACTCCAGCTTCGCGTCCAGTGTGAAGTCGACGTTGCCCTTCAGGGCCTTCGACACCGGGCAATTGTTCTTCGCCTCCTCAGCGGCCTTCTGGAACCCCGATTGATCGAGACCCGGCACCTTGCCGCGCGTGGTGAGGGCGATGCGGGTGATCTTCGGCGCGCCGTCCACCGTGTCCAACGTGCACGCGGCGGTCGTCTCGACGCGCGTTACCGGTTTCCCCGCCTTTTCCAGCCCCGCCGATAGCGCCATCGAGAAGCACGCGGCGTGCGCGGCGGCGATCAGCTCCTCGGGATTGGTCCCCGCTTTGCCCTCGAACCGCGTGGCGAACGAGTAGGCGCCGCCGAACGCCGCGCTGCCAGCCTTGAACGTGCCCTTGCCATCCCTGAGTCTCCCCTCCCACACGGCCATCGCTTTGCTCGTCGGCATGGTAGTGTCGTCTCCGCGTTGGGGTGCGCCGGAAATCTGGCGGAGGCGCGCGCCCGGCGCTACGCTACGCCCGGTGGACGCCATCCTCCGTGCGCTCGCCGAGACGTTCGTCCCCGGGAGCGACCGCGTGGGACTGGCCGCCCGGCTCGCGGACACGATCGGCCGGCTGCCGCGCGCCGCCGACCGGGCCGAGCTGCGCACGCTGCTGGGCGTATTCGAAAACCGCCTCGCGAACTTGGCGCTCGCCGGGATTGCGAAGCCGTTCACCGCCATGACGCCGGCGCAGCGCGAGCGCTACCTCCTGGGCTGGGCCACGAGCCGGCTCGCGCTGCGCCGCAAGGGCTTTCAGGCGCTGAAGCGACTTGCCGGCGTCGTCGCGTACACGGCGGTCGACGCCGCCGGCACGAACCCGCTATGGCCGCCGCTCGGCTACCCGGGACCGCCGGGCCCGGCCCCACAGCGGCCCAAGCGCATCCGGCCGCTCGCGGTGGACCGCGACACAACGCTCGACTGCGACGTCGTCGTGGTCGGCTCCGGCGCGGGGGGCGGCGTCGTCGCCGCGGTGCTCGCCGCCGCGGGCAAGGACGTGATGGTCCTCGAGAAGGGCGGCTACTACAACGAGGCCGACTTCACCCAGCTCGAGGGCGACGCGCTGGCGCGGATGTACGACGCGGGCGGCCTCCTCGCGACCGACGACCTCGCGATGCTCATCCTCCAGGGCAACTGCCTCGGCGGCGGCACCGTCGTCAATTACACCACGAGCTTCCATCCGCCCGAAGCGATCCGCGACGAGTGGGCGAGGGCGCACCGCCTGCCGCACTTCACGTCGCGCGAATTCCTCGCTTCCCTCGACGCCGTCGCCGCGCGGCTCGGCGTCAACACCGACCACGCGAAGCCCAGTGGCCGCGACCAGTGCCTGATCCGCGGGCTCGAGCGGCTGCGCTGGCATCACGGTCTACTGCCGCGCGACGTCCGCGGCTGCCCCCAGGACGACGGCTGCGGCTACTGCGGCATGGGTTGCCGGCAGGGGGCCAAGCAATCGACGCTGGTCACCTACCTGCAGGACGCAGCCGATCGGGGAGCGCGGATCGTCGTCAACGCCGACGTGCGGCGCGTGCTGATCGAGGGCCGCACGGCGGTGGGGGTCACAGCGCGCGTCGGTGGGCACACGCTCACCGTCCGCGCGCACGTGGTGGTCGTCGCGGGAGGCGCGATCCATTCCCCCGCCCTGTTGCTGCGCTCCGGCGTCGCCCTGCCGGCGCTGGGCCGGTTCCTGGCCCTCCACCCCGCGACGGGGGTGTTCGGCCGGATGGATGAGCCGGTGCGTCCTTGGACCGGCACCGTGCAAGCGCACTATTCCGACCAGTTCGCCGACCTGGACGACGGATTTGGCTTTAAGTTCGAGACCGCGCCGGTGCATCCGTCGCTATTCGCCCTCGCCGTCCCCTGGGAATCGGGCGCGCAGCACGCCGAGCGGATGGCCCAGCTGGCGCACACGACGATCTGCGGGATCTTGCTTCGCGATCGGGACGGCGGCCGCGTGACGGTGGACCGCGAGGGGAACCCGGTGGTCCGCTACGGGATCTCGGCGTTCGACCACGCGCATCTGCGCCGGGCGGTCGCGGCGGGAGCGGAGCTGCTCGAAGCCGCCGGCGCGCGGGAGATCTGGGCGCCACTGGCGCGCTGGGTATCGTACCACCCCGAGGAAGGCGCGGGGGCGCGGGCGCGCTGGCTGGGACGCGTGGAGTCGGCGGGCATGGGCCCGAACGAGCTGCTGCTCGTCACCTTCCATCAGATGGCCTCGTGCCGCATGGGCGACGACCCGCAGTCCTCCGTCG